>JBLMWS010000171.1:0-3684 GCA_050257355.1 Gemmatimonas sp. | reverse complement strand
TCGATCACGCGCAGTCCGGCCATGGCGCCGGGGGCAAATTGAGGAGTCATCGAGATGGGTTCGCGAGATAGGGTTCAAGTCTCGCGGACCATTAAGCATCGCCGCCAAGGCAGCGCAAATGCGCCGCCGCATGCCCTCGTTCCGCGGACGCATGCCGCGCCGCGGAAGGCGAGGAGAGGCGCCGGACGAGCGGGCCTCTCCTCGATTGGTCACACCACTTTCAGGCGGACGTCGACGTTGCCGCGGGTGGCGTTGGAGTAGGGGCATACCTGGTGGGCCTTGGCCACCAGCGCTTCCGCGTCCGAGCGCGACAGCCCCGGCAAGGAGACCGCGAGCTCGATATCGAGCCCGAAGCCGCCTTCCGAGCGCGGCCCGATGCCGACGGTCGTGGTCACCGCCGTATCGGCCGGCACCTTGGGGCCACCCTGGGAGGCGACGAACTTCATCGCGCCGATGAAGCAGGCGGCATAGCCTGCTGCAAACAGCTGCTCGGGATTGTTGCCGGCGCCTCCCGCGCCGCCCAGCTCCTTCGGGGTCGCGAGCCTGACCTCGAGCGCGCCGTCGAGCGTGGCGGCTTGGCCGTCGCGGCCGCCGGTGGCCTTGGCGCTGGTCTTGTAGAGCACATTCACGGACATCGGAGTTCTCCGGGGTTGGGGTTTCGGTATACATATAGATTGCACGATATTTAATTGTGCACAATATATTTGGTCGATCGAAATTTCGTGATTAGCTTGTGCGCAATTGATTTGGCGGTCGCGACGGCCGCACGGTTGCGCCCGGCGGCGCTTGACGAGGTGGAGCATGGCCAAGACGTCCCAGACGGAAGCTCAGCTGATGCTGGGCAATCAGCTCTGTTTCGCGATCTACTCGACCGCGCACGCGTTCAACCGCGTCTATAAGCCGCTCCTGGACCGGCTCGGCCTGACCTATCCGCAGTATCTCGTGATGCTGGTGCTCTGGGAACGCGACGGTGTTGCCGTAAAGGACGTCGGCGAGCGGCTGTTTCTGGATTCCGGCACGCTGACGCCGCTGTTGAAGCGGCTCGAGACGGCCCACCTGATCAAACGGACGCGCTCGAGCCGCGATGAGCGCCAGGTCCTGGTCGCGTTGACCGCTCAGGGCCAGGCGCTGCGCGAGAAAGCCAAGGCGGTGCCGCCGGCGATCCTGGCGGCGTCCGGCTGCTCGATTGCGGAGTTGTCCGGTTTGAAGCAGAGCCTGCTCGCCTTGCGGGACCAGTTGAACGCGGCGGCGGGTGCTTGAGAGGCGCCCTGGCTTCCCGGGTGCGTCGACGCCACTCCCCCGGAAAAATCGGTTAACTGTTCCGTGAGGCTTGAACGCTAGGGTTGCTGCAATAGCCGGCCCACCGCCTGAGATGATCGACAGTCCGTCGAGCGGCGTGGGGCGCGCGCTCGATTTCGCTCAAAGGGCAGGACATGTCGCAGCTCTCGATTCGTGGAAAAATGATCGCCGTCATTGCGATGCTGTTGTTCGCGATGGCCGGCCTCGGGCTGCTGGCCGTCCGCAGCATGCAGGCGATCAATTCACACACCGAAGAGATCGCGACTAACTGGCTGCCGAGCGTCCGGGCGCTCGGCGAACTGCGCTCGGGCATCAATCTCAATCGCGCGCAGCTTCGCGCCTACATGATGGCGGATGATGCGGACGAGCGGGCGACACTCGACAAGGCGATGAAGCGCACCTTGGCGGCGATCGCCGACGCGCGCAATGCTTATGGCCGGCTGATCTCCTCAAGCGAAGAACGCAGCCTGTTCGATAGCTGGTCGCGGGCCTGGGAAGACTACGTCAAGGTGGCCGATAACGTGCTGGAGCTGTCGCGCCAGGGCGATGCCAAGCAGGCGAACGAGCTCTTCAAGAAGACGCTGCGGAGCATTGCCAATCAGTCGGACGGCTATCTGAAACGGGCCATCGACCTCAACAACCGCGGCGCCGAAGCCGAAACCAGGAACGCGGCGGCAAGCTATTCGCGCGCCTTTGCCGCGGTTTCCGTGATCGTCGTCGCCGCGGTCATCGCCGGCGTGCTGCTCGGCTTCTGGTTCGTCCGCAACATCTCGCATTGCATCGCCTCGATCCTGCGTCCGATGCAGGCCCTGGGCCAGGGCGATTTGACGGCGCAGATCCCTTACCGCGGCGCCAGGACCGAGATCGGCGCGATGGCGGATGCGCTGCAGATCTTCAAGGATGCGCTGATCGCCAAGCGCGCCAGCGACGAAGCGAGTGCGCGCGACGCCAACGTCAAGATCGAGCGGGGCAAGCGGCTGGACGAGCTCACCAGCAGTTCGAGGCCGTCGCCAGCGAGATCGTGGAGACCGTGTCGCTGGCCTCGAGCGGCCTGGAGGGTCATGCCGGAGGCCTGAGCGCAACGGCCAACCGCGCTCAACAGCTCGCGACGGCGGTGACGGCCGCTTCGGAAGAAGCTTCCACCAATGTGCAGTCGGTCGCCTCCGCGACCGAGGAACTGTCCTCGTCGGTTCGCGAAATCAGCCGCCAGGTGCAGGATTCCGCCCGCATGGCCAATGAGGCCGTGGTGCAGGCCGGCAAGACCAACGACCAGGTCGGCGAGCTGTCGAAGGCGGCCGCGCGGATCGGCGACGTCGTGGAATTGATCAACACCATCGCCGGTCAGACCAATCTGCTGGCGCTCAACGCCACCATCGAGGCCGCGCGGGCCGGCGAGGCAGGGCGCGGTTTCGCGGTGGTCGCCTCCGAGGTGAAGGCGCTTGCGGAGCAGACCGCGAAAGCCACCGGCGAAATCGCCCAGCAGATCTCCGGCATCCAGGCCGCGACCCAGGAATCGGTCGGCGCGATCAGAGAGATCAGCAGCACCATCGAACGGCTCTCGGAAATTTCCGCTGCGATTGCCGCTGCGGTGGAACAGCAGGGGACGGCGACCCAGGAGATCGCGCGCAACGTTCAGCACGCCGCGACCGGCACCCAGGAGGTCTCCTCCAAAGTCACCGACGTGCAGCGCGGCGCGGTCGAGACCGGCTCGGCCTCGTCCGAAGTGCTCGTCGCCGCCCGCTCGCTGGCAAGCGACAGCAGCCGCCTGAAGCTGGAAGTGAGGAAGTTCATCGATGCGGTCAGGGCGGCGTGAGGGCAGGCAGGAGGCCTGCGATCCGCGCGTCCGTTATGGATACCGCTTCGGCCCGAGGTAGCCTTAAAGGTGTTTCTTTGCGAAGGCCCGACCGGAGCCAGACTTCAGGTATCTCTCGAAAGCGAAGGCAAGCGTTTCGTCGGTGAACGCGACGTAGGTTCTAAGGCGCCAGGGGCGGAATTTTGAGGTGTGGGGCACCTCTCCGGCGTTGTGCTTGAGCAACCGGGCAGACACGTCATCGGTGATTCCGACGTAGAAATGCTCTCCATCGAGACTTTCGAGAATGTAGACGTATTTCATGGGATGGGCTGACCTCTGCCCGTCTTCGCTCACTTCGCTATGAGAGAGGGTACCTGGCTTGCCCAGCCGTAGCTCGCGAAGCGATCTTGGTTGGGGATGGAGCCCGCCGTCGCCCTTCGGGCTATGGCGGGGCAGCCTTCGCTCACTTCGCTACGAGAGAGGGTACCTGGCTTGCCCAGCCGTAGCTCGCGAAGCGATCTTGGTTGGGGATGGAGCCCGCCGTCGCCCTTCGGGCTATGGCGGGGCAGCCTTCGCTCACTTCGCTACGAGAG
>JBLMWS010000170.1:0-3163 GCA_050257355.1 Gemmatimonas sp. | reverse complement strand
CCGCGGCGCGTGCGCCACAGTTGCAGCACCAGCTGAGCCTGCGGCTCGAGTGCGCGCGCGGCGCGGACGCGGAAGTGGCGCGCCAAGGTCGCGTCGAGACGACCGGCGAATGCCTCCTCATTGTCGACCGCGGCCCATGTCAGTTCCTCGGAAAGCTGGGCCACGCCGCGTGCGAGTGCCCACAGCGCCGCGGGTCCGGTGCCGAAGGACTCGCGCACCCAGGCATTGCCGCGCAGGGCGGAGAACAGTTCGGCCCGGGCTGTGACGCCGGCCCGCAGCGGCAGTGCAAGCCAGGCGCCGAGCGGCACGATACGCGGCGGAATGTGCGCATGACCGGCCAGCATGTCGCGAAGCGCGGCTCGCGCGAGCGCGACGTGCGCCCCGCTCGGCACCACCCAGGTGACTGCCTGCAGGCGCTTCGCCTCGCAGCCGCAGCGCGCTGCGAAATCGCCGACCGCGCGCGCAGCCGCCGGCCAATACCCGGCATCCGCGACGACCGGCAGGCGCTCGAACATGACACGATTGTATGAATCCGTCCGCGGGTTCACGCAAAGCGCCACTGCGGTGTTAACATCCACACTGTCTCAAGCTGGCCGAACCGGATATCCGGGTTTCGCGCAGGCTTGCCTGAATCGCTCCAAGCCCCCATTTTTCTTCCTTTTTCCGCGCGCCATGGCAGGCGCCGAGAGGACACGCAATGAGCCAGGACATCAAGTACATCAGCGACGCCAGTTTCGAAGCGGACGTGCTCAAGTCCGACCGCCCGGTGCTGGTCGACTATTGGGCCGAATGGTGCGGACCGTGCCGGATGATCGCGCCGATCCTCGACGAGGTCGCCGGCGATTACAAGGGCAAGCTGACAGTGGCCAAGCTGAACGTCGACGAAAACCAGGCGGTCCCCGCCAAATACGGCATTCGTGGCATTCCGACGCTGATGCTTTTCAAGAACGGTGCCGTGGTCGGCACCAAGGTCGGTGCCCTGTCGAAATCGCAATTGACCGCATTCATCGACAGTAATATCTGAACGAGAGTGTCGGCGCGAAGCGCCGACTACTTGTCTGCCCCGCGGGCGCCTCTTCGGTCAACGGCGCCCCACCAACTCCCTCCGATAACCATGCAACTGTCCGAACTCAAAGCCTTGCACGTGTCGCAACTGCTCGACATGGCAGGCACGCTCGAAATCGACAACGCCAACCGGATGCGCAAGCAGGAGCTGATGTTTGCGATCCTGAAGAAACGCGCCAAAGGCGGCGAGCAGATCTTCGGCGACGGCACGCTCGAAGTGCTGCCCGACGGCTTCGGCTTCCTGCGCTCGCCGGAAACCTCGTACCTCGCGTCGACCGACGACATCTATATCTCGCCGTCGCAGATCCGCCGCTTCAACCTGCACACCGGCGATTCGATCGAGGGTGAGGTCCGCACGCCGAAGGACGGCGAGCGCTACTTCGCGCTGGTCAAGGTCGACAAGGTCAACGGCCAACCGCCGGAGTCGACCAAGCACCGCATCCTGTTCGAGAACCTCACGCCGCTGTTTCCCGACGAGCCGCTGAAGCTCGAACGCGACATCAAGGCGGAAGAGAACATCACCGGCCGGCTGATCGACATCATCGCGCCGATCGGCAAGGGTCAGCGCGGACTGCTGGTGTCTTCGCCGAAGTCGGGCAAGACGGTGCTGATGCAGCACGTGGCGCACGCGATCGCGGCGAATTACCCTGACGTGGTGCTGATCGTGCTGCTGATCGACGAGCGGCCGGAAGAGGTCACCGAGATGCAGCGCACGGTGCGCGGCGAAGTGGTCGCGTCGACGTTCGACGAGCCCGCGGCGCGCCACGTGCAGGTCGCCGAAATGGTGATCGAAAAGGCCAAGCGGCTGGCCGAGAGCAAGAAGGACGTCGTGATCCTGCTCGACTCGATCACGCGCCTGGCACGCGCTTACAACACCGTGGTGCCCGCCTCGGGCAAGGTGCTCACCGGCGGCGTGGACGCCAACGCACTGCAACGGCCGAAACGGTTCTTCGGCGCCGCGCGCAACATCGAGGAGGGCGGCTCGCTGACGATCATCGCCACCGCGCTGATCGATACCGGATCGCGGATGGACGACGTGATCTACGAAGAGTTCAAGGGCACCGGCAACATGGAGATCCATCTCGAGCGCCGGCTGGCCGAAAAACGCGTGTATCCCGCGATCAACGTCAACCGCTCCGGTACGCGCAAGGAAGAACTGCTGCTGAAGCCCGACATCCTGCAGAAGGTGTGGATCCTGCGCAAGCTCCTCTATGGCATGGACGAGATCGAGGCAATGGAGTTCCTGCTCGACAAGATGCGGCAGACCAAGAGCAACGCCGAATTCTTCGAGATGATGCGGCGAGGGGGGTGAGCACGGAGCCTTCCGCTCATGCCCTGCGGCATGAGCGGCCGTGCGAACGGGCTTTCGCCTGCGAGCGAAAGCCCTGGAGAGATCCGGGTAGTCTGAGCCCTGATCGATCGCCATGCGAACGGCCCAATCCGAGGTTTGCCCAGGGTCGGCAAATCCCGGATAATTCGCCGCTTTCCCGGCCCGGCACGTGGCCTGAGCGAGGTTCAGGCTGGCGACCGCAATGAAAGAGGACACATGAAATCCGGCATCCACCCCGAATATCGCGAGGTCGTCTTCGTCGACGTCTCCACCGACTTCAAGTTCATCACCCGCTCCACCGTCCAGACCAAGGAGAGAATCACCTTCGAGGGCAAGGAGTATCCGGTCGTCAAGCTGGAAACGTCATCCGAATCGCATCCTTTCTATACGGGTGCGCAGACCCGCATCGTCGAGACCGGCCGGGTCGAGAAATTCCGTCAGAAATTCGCGGCCAAGACCGAGCAGGTGAACGCCGCGGCCGCACAGGCCAGCGCCGCTGCCAAGGCACGCAGGAAATAGAACGGCCGGGGGCGCACCGACAGCACCGACAAAGGCAGCCGCGCGCTGCCTTTTTTTTCAGCGATGGTTTTCGACACCCGTCCTTCGCCCGCCCGCGTCAGCGCTGCCGCCGCAGCGCCGTTTCCGCGCATCGCGCTGCTGGCGTTGCTGTTCGTCTTCATCGTCAGCGGCCTGTTCGGCCGCGATCCCTGGTATCAGGAGGATGCCGCAGGCTTCGGCGTGATGTGGACGATGGCGCATGGCGCCCCG
>JBLMWS010000169.1:0-4064 GCA_050257355.1 Gemmatimonas sp. | reverse complement strand
CGCTCGCGCTCGCCGGGCAAATCAACAAGGGGTGCGGCACGGACTGCTCCTGCAAACGCCCCGCCGGGCGAGCGGCGGTGCTTCTCTTGCGCTGCGCCGCGGCGCTCGGCTTTTGGCCTATAAGTTGGCCCGGATTCTGCTTTGACAGCCCGCGATGAAGCTGATCCACTTTCACCCCTGCTCGAGGAGGGAGGGGTGACGTGACGACAAAGAACCACCGTGGAGCCGATCCGATGAATGAGCGGGAACTTCGAAGCCTGATCGAGAAGGTCAAGGCCGGGCGGCTGTCGCGCCGCGCTTTTGTGCAAACCATGATCGGATTGGGGCTCACTGCACCGATGGCCGGCATGATGCTGAGCCATTCGGGAGTCGCTATGGCCGCGGAAACTGCTATCGGCTACAAGCCGCCGAAGGCTGGCGGGGGCGGCCCGGTCAAGCTGCTGCTTTGGCAGGCGCCGACCCTGCTCAACCCGCACTTTGCGGTGGGCACCAAGGACCAGGAGGCGTGTCGGCTGTTCTATGAGCCGCTGGCGGGATGGGACCGCGACGGCAATCTGGTCCCGATCCTGGCCGCCGAGATTCCGAGCAAGGAGAATGACGGCCTGAAGGAGGACGGCCTCTCGGTCGTCTGGAAGCTGAAGCGCGGTGTCAAATGGCATGACGGCACCCCGTTCACGGCCGACGATGTCGTCTTCAACTGGGAATATGCCAAGAACCCCGAAACCGCGGCGGTTTCGATCGGCAGCTATAAGGATATCAAGCTCGTCGAGAAACTCGACGACTACACCGTGCATGTGCATTTCGCCAAACCGACCCCGTTCTGGGCCGATGCCTTCGTCGCCTCCTATGGACTGATCATTCCGAAACACCTGTTTGCGGACTATGCCGGCGGCAAGTCGCGCGACGCGCCGACCAACCTCAAGCCCGTCGGTACCGGCCCCTATTTGTTCGTCGACTTCAAGCCTGGCGACACCGTCTCCGGCAAGCGCAATCCCAACTATCACCAGGCCGGCCGGCCCTATTTCGACACCATTGAAATCAAGGGGGGCGGCGATGCCGTCTCGGCGGCGCGCGCCGTGCTGCAGACCGGCGAATACGACTACGGCTGGAACATGCAGGTGGAGGACGAGATTCTGAAAAAGCTGGAGGCCGGCGGCCAAGGCAAGGTGTCGCTCGTTCCCACCGGTAATATCGAGTTCATCGCCCTGAACGTCACCGACCCCAATGTCGAGGTGGACGGCGAACGGGCCAGCATCAAGACCAAGCACCCGCTATTTTCGGATCCTGCCGTGCGCGAGGCCATCAACCTCCTGATCGACCGGGCCTCGGTGCAAAACTATATCTACGGCCGCACCGGCGTCGCCACCGGAAACTTCCTCAATAACCCGGAGCGCTTCCGCTCGAAAAACAACAAATTCGAGTTCAACATCGACAAGGCCAACCAGATTCTGGAGGCCGCAGGCTGGAAGAAAGGCTCGGACGGCATCCGCGCCAAGGACGGCAAGCAGCTCAAATTCGCCTACCAGACCTCGATCAACTCGCCACGGCAGAAGAACCAGGCCATCGTCAAGCAGGCCTGCCAGAAGGCCGGCATCGAGGTCGATCTCAAGTCCATCGTCGCGTCCGTGTTCTTCTCCTCCGATACCGCCAATCCCGACACCTACTCGCATTTTTATTGCGATGCCGAGATGTATCAGACCACGATGCCGCAGGCGGACCCGCAATTCTTCATGAACCAGTTCTGCTCATGGGAAGTGGCGACCAAGGCGAACAAGTGGCAGGGCCGCAATATCGCGCGCTGGCAAAACAAGGAATATGATGACGTATTCCGCCAGGCTGAGAGCGAACTCGACCCGGTGAAGCGCGCGGCGCTGTTCATCAAGCTCAACGATATCGTCGTCGGCGACCACTACATCCTGCCGGAAAACAATCGCTTGAGAGTCACCGCGCTAAAGACCGGGATGGTCGTGCACGAGAGCGGCTGGGACAACGATCTCTGGCAGATCGCCAACTGGTATCGGCAGGCGTGAGAGGAGCCGGATGGCGCATCAGGCATGATCCGCAAATCGCCCTAAAGCAGCGAGACGCATTTTGATCAAGTCGATCTGTCCGCGCGCTCAGCTTTACCTCTCCCCAGCGGGGAGAGGTCGGCGCCCGGCGCCGGGTGAGGGGCCGCAGCACTCTCGAGGCACCGTAACCCCTCACCCGATTTGCTGCGCAAGTCGACCTCTCCCTTTGGGAGAGGTGCAGCGCCGTCGCAATAGCTAAACCTGATCTCACTTAAGGGGAACGATGGGAAAATATCTGCTCAGGCGGCTGATCATTGCGCTTCCGAGCCTGCTTGGGATCAGCCTCATTCTGTTTGTCCTGCTCGCGCTCGCTCCCGGAGATCCCTTCGGCGAGCTTGCGAGCAATCCCAACATTCCACCCGAGGTCCGGGAGGCGCTGCGGCTGAAATTCGGCATCGATGATCCCGTGCTCATCCGCTACTTCCACTGGCTGGTCGCGATGCTGCATGGCGACTGGGGCTTTTCCTTCGCGAGCCGCATCAATGTCGACCAGCTGATCCTGCAGCGCATCCCGACCACGCTCTACGTCGTGGGTTCGTCGCAGTTGGTGGCCCTGATCGTTGCCCTGCCCGTCGGGGTCTACGCGGCGATGCGGCCCTATTCCATCTTCGACCAGATGGCCAATACCATCGCCTTCATCGGCTTCTCCTTGCCGACCTTCTTCACCGGCCTGCTCCTGATCCTGATCTTTTCGGTCAATCTGGGCTGGCTGCCCTTCGTCTATCGCGCCGATATCTCGGCGACCGGCTGGGACTGGTACTGGGAATATTTCAAGCAGGCGATCATGCCGATCGCCGTGCTCGGGCTGTTCCAGGGCGCCTCCTATACGCGCTTCGTACGGTCCGCCGTGCTCGACGTGATCAGGCTCGATTACGTCACCGCCGCCCGCGCCAAGGGCATCAGCGAATCCAGTGTCATCATCAAGCACGTGCTGCGCAACGCTCTGATCCCGGTGGTGACGCTGGTTGCGCTGCAGATGCCGAGCGTATTCGGCGGCGCCATCATCACCGAGCAGATCTTCCGTATTCCCGGCATCGGCTCGCTCCTGATCAGCGCAATCCTCGCCAACGACACCCCTGTCATCATGGCGGTCACCTTCGTGTTCGCCTGCCTCGTCGTCCTCTTCAACCTCCTCGCCGATATCATCTATGGTTGGCTTGACCCACGCATCTCCTACAGCTGAGGCGGAAGGCCCCGCCCCCGCCGCAAGGCGCGAACGGCGCTTCTCGCCCGGCCGCGACGCCCTGCGGCGCTTCTGGCGTCACCGGCTGGCGGCTGTCAGCACCATCATCCTGGCGCTGCTGGCGCTTGCCATCGTCATCGGACCGCTGCTGTGGCGCATTCCGATCGATGACATCGACTTCACCGCGCGCTTGAGCGGGCCGACCTGGGCTCACCCGTTCGGCACCGACGATCTCGGGCAGGACCTGCTGGCGCGCATGCTCTACGGCGGGCGGATCTCGCTCGCGGTCGGATTTGCCGCGATGGCCGTCGGCCTCGTGGCCGGCATCATCATCGGCGCCCTTGCCGGCATGTCGCGGGGTCCCATCGACGCCGTGCTGATGTGGATCACGGATCTCTTCCTGTCGCTACCGCAGCTGCCGCTCCTGCTGCTCGTGATCTATCTGTTCCGCGACGTTCTCACCAAGCTCGTCGGCGCGCAAGGCGGCGTGTTCGTCATGATCGTGCTGGTTATCGGCGGCTTTCGCTGGATGACGGTGGCCCGCCTGGTGCGGGCGCAGTTCCTGTCGCTGCGCGAAACCGAATTCGTCGAGGCCGCCCGCACCCTCGGCGCCTCGGACCTTCGACTCGTGGTCAGGCATATCCTGCCCAACGCGCTTGGACCGGTGATCGTCGCCGGCACCATCGACGTCGCCGCGGCGATCATCGCGGAATCGACGCTATCCTTCCTGGGGCTCGGCTTTCCACCGGATACGCCGACCTGGGGCCGCCTGCTCTATGACGCCAAGGATTATCTCGACATCGCCCCGCATT
>JBLMWS010000168.1:0-9354 GCA_050257355.1 Gemmatimonas sp. | reverse complement strand
ATAAAAGCCGTGAGGCGTCAAACAACACCGGGTGGGATCAAGCCCGCCGGGTCGAGCCGCGCGTTGCGGCTCGACCCTCTCTCTCTTCCAGTCAGCTTTCCTGCGCACGATGCCCGTGCCGACGGCTTTGTGCGGCAGGTCGAGCTTGATCGCGAGCGCATCGTGCTGCGTCGTGCCGTCCGCGGCATGAACATGGCGCTGCGGCTCCGCGTCAGCGACTTTCTCGGGGTTGCAGTGCGTCGCGTCAGGGATGGACGGATGCTGGTGCTGGTTCACCGTGATCCTTCGCTCAGCATTCCTCTCTGCATCACGGCCGACGACGATGAGATCGCGACCGCCTGGCAGATGTGGAGCGACATTTTCGCGCTGCCGATGTTGCGGGATGCGGCGCGCGAGCCTGCGCCGCGGCGACGGCGCCGTAACGCGATCCGAACGCGGCGGCCGAAATTCCTGGTGCGGCGGCGCAGCGGCGACTTGCTCGAGCCTGCGAGAATCTACCGCGACGAGCGCGAGATCATCGCGCGAAATTAAGCCTGCGCTCGTTGAACGACCGCGCCTGTCGAACGATCGTTCGCGGAGTTCGCGAAAGCGAGCTTCGAAGGATGGATAGCCCGCTGCGGAGAGCTGAGCCGTCGCTGTTCGCGACGCGGCTCAGACTCGCATCACTGCGTCGATCAGCAGGCCGGCAAACAGCAACAAGCCGGCATCGCGGTTGGATCTGAACAGGCGCAGGCAGAGCACGGGATCATTGATCTTCAGCCGGCTGATCTGCGACCCAAGCTGCAGGGCAAAAGCGGCAAGGCCGAGCCACGCCGGCCAGTGGACGCCGCCAAGCCAGAACGCCGCAGCGATCAGAGCGACCGCGAGGCTGTAGAAGATCACGAGTGCCTGCCGGGTGCGGGCGCCGAACAGGCGCGCCGTCGATTTGACCCCGATCAGCGCGTCGTCCTCGGCATCCTGATGGGCATAGATGGTGTCATAGCCGATCACCCAGGCGATCGAACCGGCATAAAGCAACAGCGCGGTGGCATCGATACGTTGAAGCATCACCGCAAATCCCATCAGCGCGCCCCAGGAGAAGGCGAGGCCCAACACGACCTGCGGCCAATAGGTGATCCGCTTCATGAAGGGGTAGATCGCAACAACCAGAAGCGAGGCGATGCCGGTGAAGACCGCGAAGCGGTTGAACTGGAGCAGCACGACCAGCCCAACCAGCGCTTGCAGCACAAGAAAGACGAACGCCTGGATCACGCTCACTTGTCCCGCGGGGATCGGGCGCGAGCGCGTGCGTTCGACCCTGGCATCCAGGTCGCGATCGGTGATGTCGTTCCAGGTGCACCCGGCGCCGCGCATCGCAAATGCCCCGAGCAGGAACAGCGCGATTGTGAGCGGCAGATGCGAGAGGTCATGGGCGATGCCGGCCGCCAGCGCCGCCGACCACCAGCACGGCATCAGCAGAAGCCAGGACCCGATCGGCCGGTCCAGACGGGACAATCGCAAATAGGGCCGCAACCAGAGCGGCGCATGGGTGTCGACCCAATTGCCGGTGGAGTCTGCAACGCGCGCCGACGCGTCGCTCACGGCCTCACCGTTCCAGCACGTTGCCGTTCAGCGTATCGAAGGTGCTGCCGCCCTTCTTGACCGGGGTCGCCTCCGGCGCGGACACCGAAGAGCCCAGCACCTCGCTCAAGGTCGGGCCCGCCGGGCCGCGGGCCTGAATCTGCTCGGCCACGGCACAGACCTTCTTTTGCAGCGCCTCGGTGTGCTTGTGCCCATCCTTCAGCTGATCCGCAATCTGCGGCGGAATCCCGCATTTGGCCGCGTGCGTCTCGACATATTTGATCATCTTCACCTCGGCCTGGCCGAAACTCGCGATCAGCTTGCAGGCCTCCTGCGGCGGGGCGTGCCGGTCGCTGGCCGCCTTGATCAGCTTGCCGCGCCGCTCCGCTTCCTGGCGCAGCGGCATGAATTGCTTCATGCAGGCGTCGGCGGGACCAGCCTGTGTCGGCGCTGTCGGCGCGGCAAAACCTCCGCCGCCGCCCATGAGAGGAGCCGCGCCGTTCGCCGGAAACGAAGCATTCGGCGGTGCTCCGAGCTCGGCGGTTGGCGCCGAACCGTTCACCGGCGGAAAGGCCGGATCGTTCCGCACCCCGCCCCGTGGCGCGCTAGTCTGCTGCGCGCCGTTCACGGGGGGAAAGGCCGGATCGTTCGGGATGAAGCCCTGCTGATTGGGGAGCGGCGCGGGAAACGCGCCTTGCGCCGATGCGTGGCCGGCGAAGGCGACAACGGCAGCGACCGTGAGCGGTCCCAGCAAGCGGCGAATGATCAAGGCTGTTTCTCCGGCAAGTCCTTGTAACCCCAAATCAGGATGAACCTTTCGCGAAATGTCATCCCGCTCCAGTTCGGTTGGGCATGACCTCCGCGCAAAACATGTTCCGCGTTTGTCGCGAGCAAAATCCGGGATCCACTTTGCGCCAAGCGGCCCTCCGGGTCTGGATCATGCTCCCGTCCATCAGCACCGGCGTCTTCTGATCAAGCCACGGATTCGGACAGGGCGCTTTTACGATTCCCGCAGAACCTTAACAACCCGTGGAATTTGGCAACAGCGCGGCGCCAAGTCGCGGGTCGGAGCAATATTTGCCCCTGATTTGAGGCCGTTAGGTTAGAACGGCGGCAGAATGGGAACGTCACCTATGCCTGAATTCGACTTTCGTGCCCCCCGCCTCTTCGTCGATGCGCAGCTCACGGCTGGCGCGACCGTCACGCTGGAGCGCGACCAGAGCAATTATCTCGGCAATGTGCTGCGGCTCAAGGCCGGCGACAGTATTCTGGTATTCAATGGGCACGAGGGAGAATGGCAGGCGGCGATTTCCGGCCGCAAACGGCCCGACGCCCTTTCCGTGACGCGCCAGACCCGCGCACAGGACAGCCTGCCCGACCTGACCTACGTCTTTGCGCCGCTCAAACATGCGCGGCTCGACTACATGGTGCAGAAGGCGGTGGAAATGGGCGCGTCGCGTCTGCAGCCGGTGCTGACCCGCTTCACCCAGGTCGCCCGCATCAATGGCGAGCGGATGCGCGCCAATGTCATCGAAGCAGCCGAGCAGTGCGGTATCCTGAGCCTTGCCGAGGTCGGCGAGCCCGTGCCGCTTGCACGCTACCTTGATGAGCGCAACAGGGAGCGCCTCCTTATTTTCTGCGACGAGGCGGCTGAGACCGCCGATCCCCTGCAGGTGCTGCGACAAAACAGGGCCGATGGCCGCGGCATCGACGTGCTGGTCGGTCCCGAGGGCGGGTTTGCCGAGGAGGAGCGGGCAATCATGCTGGCGCAGCCGCAGCTTCTGCGGCTTTCCCTGGGCCCGCGCATTCTGCGCGCCGACACCGCAGCGGTAGCCGCGTTGGCGCTGGTGCAGGCGGCGCGCGGCGATTGGGCGGCCCGCGCCAATAACTCCTTGCCGTGAGCGGCTTTTCCGTTAAGCCCGCTCGGCAATCCCTGTCGAAACCGCCAGCAAGCCATGCTAAGGGGCAGCCAACTTCGGCCCTGGAATTCCTTTGAGATGACTGGAACTGCTGCCTCCACCGGAACTGCTGCATGGGCGGATGCCCTGCTGGGCCTGTTCGCCCAGGCGGGCTACGAGCGCGCGGAGCCCGCCATCCTGCAGCCGGCCGAGCCGTTCCTGGACCTCTCCGGGGAGGACATCCGCAAGAGCCTCTATTTGACCGCGGACGCCAGCGGCGAGGAACTCTGCCTCCGACCCGACCTCACCATCCCCGTGGCACGGGACTATCTGGCCTCGAAGCGGGCCGGCGAGCCTGCCGGTTTCAGCTATCTGGGTCCGGTCTTCCGCTATCGCGGCGGCCGTCCGAGCGAGTTTCTGCAGGCCGGCATCGAGTCTTTCGGCCGGCAGGACCGCGCCGCCGCCGATGCCGAGATCCTCGCGCTCGCACTGGAGGCAACCGCCGCCTTCGGCGTGAAGGAGGTGGAAATCCGCACCGGGGACGTGGCGCTGTTCAATGCGCTGATCGATGCACTCGATCTCTACCCGGTCTGGCGCCGGCGGCTGATCAAGGATTTCAATCGCAAGGTCTCGCTGGAGCAGGACCTCGAGCGGCTGACGCTCGCAACCAGCGCGGCGCGCAACGAATATGAGGGCGTCTTGGCTGCGCTTGCCGGCTCCGACCGCAAGGCAGCGTTGGCGCTCGTCACCGACCTGATGTCGATCGCGGGCACGACCAATGTCGGCGGACGTACGGTCGCGGAGATCGCGGACCGTTTCCTCGAGCAATCGACGTTAAAGGGCGGTGCGCTGCCGCGCAACGCGCTCAACCTGATCAAGCGCTTTCTTGCCATCTCCGCCGACCCCGACGAAGCGGTCGCGCAGTTGCGGGCGCTGGCAGGCGACGCCAAGCTCGACCTCGCCGCCGCGATCGACCAGCTGGAAGCCAGGATCGGCTTCATGGCGGCGCGCGGCATCGAGGTGCAGAGCCTGCGCTTCTCGACATCGTTCGGCCGGGGGGTCGATTACTACACCGGCTTCGAATTCGAGGTGCACGCAAAGGGCAATGGCAGCGAGCCGCTGGTGGCAGGCGGCCGCTATGATGGCCTGACGACGCGGCTCGGGTCGGCCACGCCGATCCCCGCCGTCGGCTTTGCGATCTGGGTCGAAGCGCTCACAAAACTTGGCCGCAAGGCTTTCGAAGGCCGCAGCGCGAGGACGTCATGAGCGCACCTTTTGTTCTCGCGGTCCCCTCGAAGGGCCGCCTGCAGGAGAACGCGGAGGCGTTTTTCGGCCGCGCCGGGCTCACGCTCGCCAAGCCTCGGGGCGCGCGCGAGTACCGCGGCACCATCACCGGCCTCGATAACGTCGAGATCGCCTATCTTTCGGCGAGCGAGATCGCCTCGCAACTGGCCCGCGGCGCCGTGCATATGGGCGTCACCGGCGAGGATTTGGTGCGTGAGACGATCGTCAACGCCGACAAACGGGTGCTGCTGATCGATGCGCTCGGCTTCGGGCAGGCTAATGTCGTGGTTGCGGTGCCGCAGGCCTGGATCGACGTGCGCAGCATGGCCGATCTCGACGACGTAACCACCGGATTCCGCGCCCAGCATAACCGGCGGATGCGGGTCGCCACCAAATATATCAACCTCACCCGCAGCTTCTTCGCCTCCCATGGCGTCGTCGACTACCGCATCGTAGAGAGCGCGGGCGCAACCGAAGGGGCGCCGGCGACCGGCACTGCCGAGCTGATCGTCGACATCACCACGACCGGCGCTACCCTGGCCGCCAACGGCCTTAAGGTGCTCGACGACGGCGTGATCCTGCGCAGCCAGGCCAATCTCGTCGCCTCGCGTGACGCCGACTGGTCGAGCGATGCGCGCGAAACCGCGCGCGTAATCCTCGATCACATTCACGCCCGTGCGCGCGCCAGCAAATACCGCGAGGTCCGCACGCGCTTCAAAGGATGCGATGCAGCAATGCTCGCCGAGGCGCATAACCGGTTCGGCGTCGTCGCCCCATTCGGCGGCCCGACGTCGTCGGGCATGCTGACGCTGCACTGTCCGCCGGCGCAGCTCTATGCGCTCGGCAGCTTCCTCCGCGACCACGGCGCCGATACGGTTTCCGTAGCTGCACTGGATTTTGTGCTGGACCGCGAGAACCCGCTGTTCGCCAGGCTCGAGGCATTTCTGCCGTCGTGAGCTTTTGGCGTGTGATGGGGCAAGACGAAGCGCCGCTGCGCGGCGGTGGCGACAAACCCGCCTGATTGCCATATGTTGACTGGTTAGCTGCGGGACGAGTTGGGAAATCCGATCGATGATGCTGGGTAGCGACGTTTCGAGCCTCTCCACCACGCCGGCCAGTGCCGCGGCGATGGGGTTGTCGATCGTCGTGCCGGTCTACAACGAATCGGCCGGACTGGTGGCGCTGCATCAGCGGCTTTGCGACCTCGCCAAAGACTTGCGGGCTCGCTATGCGCTCGCCTGCGAGGTGGTCTATGTCGATGACGGCAGCAGGGACGCGACGCTTTCGATCGCCCGCTCGCTGCCGGCCGATGCGCTCGACATCCAGGTGGTCTCGCTGTCGCGCAATTTCGGCAAGGAAGCCGCGCTGATGGCCGGACTAGATCATGCGCGGCTCGGCGCGGTGCTGTTCATGGATGGCGACGGCCAGCATTCGCCGGCGCTGGTCGAACAGCTTGTCAGCCACTGGATCGATGGCGGCTATGACGTGGTCTATACCGCGAAGGCCCATCGCGACAACGAATCGGCGCTGCGGCGTCTTGCCGTGCACGGCTTCTACGCGCTGATCAATTGGGGCGCGCGGCAGAAGATCCCCGAGGATGCCGGCGATTTCCGCCTGCTCTCGCCGCGCGCAGTGGCAGCGCTCCGGCAGCTTCCCGAGCGCAACCGCTTCTTCAAGGGCCTGGCGAGCTGGATCGGCTTCCGCCAGATCCGGGTCGATTACGAGCCGGCGCCGCGCGCGCACGGCGTCAGCACGTTCAACGTCATGCGGCTCCTGGGCCTGTCGATCGAGGGATTGACCTCGTTCTCGGTGGCGCCGCTGCGCTTTGCGAGCCTGCTCGGCGTACTGCTCGCATCCGCCGCCTTCCTGTTCGGGCTGTCGATCATCTGGGAAGTCTGGACCACCGGGAAACAGGTGCCGGGCTATCCTTCGCTGGTGGTGGGCCTGATGACCATCGGCGGCGTGCAGCTGATCATGATCGGCATCGTCGGCGAATATATCGGCAAGATCCTCTCCGAGCTGAAGGCGCGTCCGATCTACTTTGTGGCCGAACATAGCGAGAAGCATTTCGAGGCCAAACGGGATGAAAGCCCCAGCGAAAGGACCGCTGCCGAATGAACGCCGCCGCCGCGGCGCGCCCTGCACGTATCTGGCTGTGCGCCGACGATTACGGGATCAGCCCCGCCGTCAATCGCGGCATTCGCGATCTGATCGACCGCGGCCGCCTCAACGCCACGTCGGTCATGGTGGTCGGTCCCGCGGTCGGCCGCGACGAAATTCTGGCGCTCCAGACCGCCGCACGCGAGAGCCCGCGCTGCGCCATTGGCCTGCACGCGACATTGACCGCACCGTTTCGCCCGCTGTCCATCCATTTCCGCCCGCTCGATGGCGGCATGTTCCTCTCGATTCCCAAACTGTTTCGCGGCGGCCTGTCGCGCAGGCTCGATCCGGAAATCATCAAGGCCGAATTGAAACTGCAGCTCACAACCTTCGGCGAGCTATTCGGCCGCGCACCGGATTTTGTCGACGGCCATCAACATGTGCAGCTTTTCCCGTTGGTGCGCGATGCGTTCCTGGAGGCGGTGAGAGAATTGGCGCCCGCGGCCTGGGTTCGGCAGGCCGGCCGCCCGGGCCCCCTGCATCGCAGGCTGAACGCACCAAAAGCCATGTTCCTCGATGCCCTGAGCGCGCGATTCCGCAGGCAGGCGGCCCGCGCCGGCGTTGCCGTGAATCCAGCTTTCGCCGGCGCTTACGACTTTGCCAAGAAGCCGGATTTCAGCCGCTTGATGCACCAATTTCTCGAGGATCTGCCCGACGAGAGTGTGGTGATGTGCCATCCCGGCTTCGTCGATGATGTCCTGGTGAGTCTCGACCCCTTCACCGATCAGCGCCAGCGGGAGCACGCCTATCTGGCGGGAGAGCAATTCCCCGCTTTATTGGCCCAAAAACGCGTCACGTTGGGCTGAAACGGCAAGCGACAAGCCCACGGGACGCCGTGTCGCATACCTAAATTTAATCCGGAGCCGCACTACAGGCGACATCGAGCCGGCTTACATCTCGTGTCGCGCTTCCCGGAGAAGCCGATGGAGACAAACCATGAACCCGCAAGAACGCCAACTGGTGGACGAACTTTTCGATCGGCTTGCCAAGCTGGAAGGCGCGCCGCGCGATCCCGACGCTTCCGCGGCAATTGCCGAGGGTTTGCGAAAAGCGCCGAACGCCCTTTACCCGCTGGTGCAAACCGTGCTGCTCCAGGACGAGGCCTTGAAACGCGCCAACGCCCATATCCAGGAGCTGGAGGCGGCGCATGCGGAGCAACCACAGCAATCCTCCGGTAGCTTCCTCGATTCGATGCGCGACGCCATTTTTGGATCCGGTCAAACCGGTCAGCCGCAGCAGCACGGCTCCGTACCCAACGTGCCGCCGCCTGCAAGCCGCCCGGTATGGAACACCGGCCAGGTCGCTCAGCAGGCACAGGCCCAAGGCTACGGCCAGCCGGGCTATGGAGCGCCGGGCTATGGGGCGCCGTCTTACGGCTCATCCTACGGCGCTCCTCCGTTCGGCGGGGCCGGGGGCTCCTTCCTCGGTACCGCGGCGGCGGCCGCCGCGGGCATGGTCGGGGGTTCGCTGCTGATGAGCGGCATCCGCAACATGATGGGCGGCTCGCATTACGGATTCGGCAGCCCGACCACGGTGGTCGAGCCGACGACCGTGGTCGAGGATCGTCAAAATCCCTGGAGCGATCAGTCGAACAGCGACCTGTCGCGCCAAGCCGGCATCAACGATATCGGCTCGTCCCGCGATTTCTCCGACGACAATTCGCGCACCGGGTTGTTCGACCAGGCGTCAAACGATCAGAACGATTATGGGGACGACGGCAACAACATGGATAACGACGATTTCGCCGACAATGGCGATTTGGGCGGCGACGACGGCGGCAGCGATTACGCCTGAGCGCTACCGGATCGCACGGCTCCCCAAGACAAACGGCCGCCCGTTCGGGCGGCCGTTTTCCTGCGCGAAGCCTCGGGCGATCACAACACGACGACTTTGGTGCCGACATTGACGCGATCGTAGAGATCGATCACGTCCTGATTGCGCATCCGGATGCAGCCCGATGATACGTTGGTGCCGATGGTCCAGGGCTCGTTGGAGCCGTGGATGCGATAGAGTGTCGAACCGAGATACATGGCGCGCGCGCCGAGCGGGTTTTCCGGCCCGCCGGCCATGTGGCGCGGCAGGTCCGGCCGCCGCACCAGCATTTCCGACGGCGGCGTCCAATCCGGCCATTCGCGCTTGGCGGTGATCGTCTTGACGCCGGCCCAGGTGAATCCGGGCCGGCCGACGCCGATGCCATAGCGCAACGCTTTGCCGTCGCCCTCCACGAGATAAAGGAACTTGTGCGGCGTATCGATCACGATCGTGCCGCGCGCTTCCTTGCCGTCATACGTGACCTCCTGCTTTTCATATCTCGGATCGAACGGACGCGCGGGATCGTAGGCCTGGTCCTGCTGCGGATAGAGCGGCTGCGACTGAGGCTGCCCCGGCGCCGGTGCGTAGTAGGCCGGCTGCTGCTGATAGACCGGCGGCTGATAGCGCGGATCCTGCACCG
>JBLMWS010000167.1:0-9436 GCA_050257355.1 Gemmatimonas sp. | reverse complement strand
GGGGCACTCGTACGGGGCATTTCTTGAAGGTCCTTTTTGTCACGACGGAGATGGACGACTTCGTCCGCGTGGGCGGGCTCGCCGCCGTTTCCGCCGCCCTGCCGCGGGCTTTACGCCCCCTAAGCGACGTCCGCATCCTGCTTCCCGGCTACCGCGATCTCGTCGAACAATTCACGCAGGTTCAAATCGTTGGCCAATGTGCCCCGCTCGCGCAGATGCCGGCCTGCACGCTTGGGCGCTCATCGACCAAGGACGGCCTGCCGGTCTATCTGCTGCTCTGCCCGGAGCTCTATGATCGCCCCGGCAACCCTTATGGCGATGAGCAAGGACGCGACTGGCCGGACAACGACATCCGTTTCGCGCGCCTTGCCTCCGCAGGCGCCGACCTTGCGATGGGCAAGCTGGACAGGAATTGGGCAGCCGACCTCGTCCACGCCAATGATTGGCAGGCCGCGCTGACACCGGCCTATCTCGCCTGGCGCGGCGCCAGAATCCCGTCGATCCTGACCATCCACAACCTCGCCTATCAGGGGCTCTTCTCCAAGGACACGTTGCGGCGGATCGGTGCGCCCGACAACGTCTTCCACATCGACGGTCTTGAATTTTACGACAAGGTCTCCTTCCTCAAGGGCGGCCTAGTCTATGCCTCGCATTTGACCACGGTGAGCGCGACCTATGCCAAGGAGATCACGACCGTCGAGTTCGGCTGCGGCTTGGAAGGCTTGTTGCGCATCCGCTCGGAGGCCCAGCAGCTGACCGGCATCCTCAACGGCATCGACGAAAGCTGGGATCCGCGTTTTTGCGCGCAATTGGCGCAGCCGTTCGGCGCCGGCGACTGGGACGGCAAGCAGGCGAATGCCGACTACGTGCGCAAACAGTTCGGCCTGGCGGTTTCGCGCGGTCCGATGTTCGGGCTGGTTGCGCGGCTGGTGCACCAGAAGGGGATCGACCTCGTGCTCTCGGCCGCCGACGAGATCATCGGCACGGGCGGACAGATCGTGGTCACCGGATCGGGCGAGCCGCAATTCGAGCAGGCGCTGGTGGAGGCGCATCGGCGCAGGCCGGATGCGATTGCGGTCGCCATCGGCTTCAACGACGCGCAGGCCCGACGCATCTTTGCCGGCAGCGATTTTACCCTGATGCCGTCGCGCTTCGAGCCCTGCGGCTTGAGCCAGATGTACGCCCAGCGCTTCGGCTCGCTACCGATCGGCCGCCAGACCGGGGGACTGGCCGAAACCATCACCGACGGCGAAACCGGATTTCTGTTCGAGCAGCCGTCGATGGAATCGTTCCTGGGTGGCATCCGCCGGGCGTTCGCCGCCTTCACTGCCAAGGACCGTCTCGACGTCATGCGCCGCAGCGCCATGGCACGCAGCTTCAGCTGGAGCCTGTCGGCCGCCTGCTACGGCGCGCTGTATCGCAAGCTGGTGATCCCTTAGCGGCGGGTCGATTGCTACAGCCCTATCGCTATCGGCTGGCGCGCGCTACGCGGCTAGGCGCGTCTCTTCGCTTCCAGGGACGGCTCCTGCTCCGGCGGATCGTCGTCGGCGATCGCGCGCCAGGCGGCGCCCTCGAGATCGTCATATTGGCCGCTCTTCAACGACCACAGGAAGCCAAGCAGCCCCACCAGGCCAAGGCCAAGCGCAAGCGGCACGAGAATGATCATCACTTCCATCAGGAATCCCCGTAGCTCACGACACCGGTTTGGGTAAAGCTGCGCGCCATGACTGCGGACCACCTGCCGCCATCCGCCTTGCGCGCGCGCAGCGCATTCAGCATCACGACAATGGACGAACAGGACATGGCGGCGGCCGCAATCAGGGGCGTGACGAAGCCGAGAATCGCGATCGGCACCGCCAGGGTATTGTAGCCGATCGCAAGGTAGAGGTTCTGCCGCATCAACCGCAGTGCCTTGCGTGAGAAGTCGATCGCCGACACCACCGGCGCCAGCGGCTTGCCGAGGAAGACGAGATCGGCGGTCGACTGGCTCAAATGCGCGGCACTGATCGGCGACATCGAGACATCGGCGGCCGCGAGCGAGGGCGCATCATTCATGCCGTCACCGACCATCATGACGTTGAACCCGCGCCGCTTCAACTCGTCGATACGCGCGATCTTGTCCGCCGGCGTGACGCCCGCCCGCCAGGCATCGACGCCGAGCACATTGGCCGCAGTGCGCACCGGCGCCTCGCGGTCGCCGGACAGGATCTCGACCTCGATGCCGCGCGCCTTGAGCGCGGTGATCACCGCCTTGGCATCGGGACGCAGGCCCTGCCGCACCGAGAACAGATATTTTTCCGCGCCGCGGCTGAACGCGACAATCGATGCTTCCGGATCGGCGATCGCGCTGGTCTCGACCAATTGCTCCGCGCCGCAGAAGGACGGCTTGCCGAGCCTGATCTCGACGCCGTCGATCGCGCCGCGCACGCCCTGCCCCGGCTCCTCGACCGCGCCGATCAAAGGCGATCTCGCGCCGGCCGCCTGCGCCACCGCCGCCGCCACCGGGTGATGGCTGGACAAAGCAAGCTGGCCGGCGAGCGCGAAGACGTCGCCCGGAATCTCCCCTGCGTTGGTGACTTCGAGCTCAGGCAGCGTGAGCGTGCCGGTCTTGTCGAAAACCACGCAATTGACCTGGGCAAGCCGCTCGATGGCATCGCCTGCGTTGAGCAGGACGCCCGCCTTGAACAGCGCACCCGAAGCCACCGTCTGTACGGTCGGGATCGCAAGTCCCAATGCGCAGGGGCAGGTGATGATGAGTACGGCAACCCCGGTGACAATGGCATCGTGCCAGCTTGCGCCGAACAACACCCAGCCCAGAACGGTCAGAAGCGCGGTGACGTGCACGAGCGGGGCGTAGAGCCTGGAGGCACGATCGGCCAGCCGCATGTAGCGCGAGCGCGCCTGCAACGCGTTCTCCAAAAGCCGGCCGATCTCCGCCAGCAACGTCGCCTCGGACGCCGCGGAAACCCGGATCCGCAACGTTCCGCCGATGTTGAGCGAACCGGCATAGATCGGATTGCCCTCGCCGACCGCAGCATGAAGCGTCTCGCCGGTGATCAGGCTCTGGTCCACCTGGGACTGGCCTTCGATGACGGTGCCGTCGACCGCACAGCGCTCGCCGGGCCTCAGCAGGACGATGTCGCCAGGCGCGATCGCCGCGACCGGCACGTCGCGGACTTCGTCAGGTCCGACGAACTTGGTCGCGGTTTCAGCTTTCAATGCGGCGAGATTGGCGGCGACGGCGCGGGTCTTGCGCCGCATGTTCTGATCGAGATAACGGCCGACCAGAAGGAAGGTCAACAGCATGATCGCTGCGTCGAAATAAGTCTGCTCGGCGTGATTGATGGTCTCGATCACGCTCATGCCGAGCGCCAGGATAACGCCGATCGAGATCGGCACATCCATATTGACCCCGCCGGCCTTGAGCGCGCGAAACGCCGAACGGAAGAACGGCTGCCCCGCATAGGCGGCGGCCGGCAGCGCGATCAGCGCCGACAGCCAATGGAAGAAATCGCGCTGCACCGGCAGCATGTCGCTGCCGTTCCCGGACCACACCGGAATCGACAGCATCATCACGTTCATGGTGGCGAAAGCGGCGACGCCGAGGCAGCGCAGCAGAAAGCGCGTCTCCTCGGCTTCCGCACTTTCCGCACTGGCTTTTTCGAACGGATAGGCCTTGTAGCCCAGTTCGGCGAGGCGATCGATGAAGCGCGCCGGATCGAGCGCTCCCTCCTTCCATTCCACCGCGACGCGGCGGTCGGTCAGGTTGACGCGGGCCAGCGTCACATCGGAAAGCGCCGACAGCCCGCGCTCGATCTTGGCCATGCACCCGGCGCAACTGACGCCTTCGACGGCGAGGTCGATATGCGCAAGCCCGGGACCTGGATGCTTCACGTAATGCGAGAAGTCGCGCGTCGCCTGCATGATGTGCTCTCGAGGTTAGTTCAGGAGAACGCGGTTCTTCGACAGGAACATGCGCTCGCCCTTCGCATCAGCCTCCAGCACCAGGTCCCATTGTCCCGGCGCGAGCTCACCGACGCGCCCGCGATAGATGCCGATGCCGACTTCGTCGAGCGCGACGGCCTGATCGGCGCGCTTGTCGGTCGGACGCTCGAAACGACCCTCGAACTTCAGCCCGGTCAGCGGCCGGCCCGTCTTGTCGCGTGCCTGGACCTGCAGCACGGCGGCACCATCCGCGCCGCGATCGATGTGAGCATCGACCTCCCACTTCCGCGCGTCCTGGTTGTGCGCGGCGGTGATCTCCTTCCCATAGGCGAGGCTTGCGGCGTAGGGGCTGTCGACCTCGGTGCCCGGAAGCGTGGAGATCGCCAGCTTTGCCATGGTGACGTTGACGGCGATGATGAGGCCGAAAAAGGCCACCAGCATAATGAGCACGTGACGCCCGGTCAGCTGCTTCGGCGAGACGCGTGTCGACATGAACGAAACTCCAGGATTCTCAGGGCACCACGAAATTGTCCGTGGCGGAGGCGACCACGCCGAGCCCGATGTCAGTGACGTGGAAGTTGACCGGGACCTCTTTCCGCCGGTTGTTCTCTTCCGGCGCGGTGACGAGCAGGCGCAGTTCGGTGGTGGTGTCGCGCGGTATCACGATTTCCGGCCGGTCGGGGACCACGGAATCGGCGCCGACCACATGGACGGTGGCGTTGGCCGGACCGTCGATATCGAAGGCGATCACACGGTCGAAGCCGCTCTTGTTCAAGAGGCGCACCGTATATGCATTGCGGATCGAGCCGTCGCTGAGCCTGACCGCAACCGGATTGCGATCGTGCAGGACGTTGACATCGAGCAGCGAACGCGTCGCCAACGTGTACAGCATGATGCCGCCGACCACTGCGATCACGGCGCTGTAGACGATGGTGCGCGGCCGGACGATGCGGTAGATTGGCGGCTTGCCTTCCTGCCGGCGGTGGATGTTGATGTCGTTGTCGTAACCAATCAGGCCGGTGGGACGGCCGATCTTCTTCATTACGGTGTCGCAGGCATCGATGCAGAGTCCGCACTGGATGCATTCGAGCTGCGCGCCGTTGCGGATGTCGATGCCGGTCGGACAGACCGCGACGCATTGATTGCAGTCGACGCAATCGCCGGGGTGTTCGCCGAGCGCGCGCAATTCGGCGGCCTTCTTCACCGAGCAGCGCTTCTCGCCGCGGTCATAGCGATAGGTGACGTTGAGCGCCCATTCGTCGGTCAGCGCCGCCTGGATGCGCGGCCACGGGCACATATAGGTGCAGACCTGTTCGCGCATGTAGCCGGCCAGAAGATAGGTCGTGGCGGTCAGGATGCCGATCCAGGCATACGCGATCAGCGGCGCCTGGAAGGTGGCGAGATCCTTCACCAAGGTCGGCGCGTCGCTGAAATAGAGCACCCACGCACCACCGGTCCACCAGGCGATCATGAGCCAGATCGAGTGCTTCAGAACGACTTCGGAAATGCGCTTGGCGGTCCATTTGTGAGCCGCGGCATCCTTCTTCATGCGCTCGCGGCGATCACCCTCGATCAGGCGCTCGACAGCATAGAACAGATCGGTCCACACGGTCTGCGGGCAGAGATAGCCGCACCAGATCCGGCCGCCGATCGAGTTCATCAGGAACAGCGCCACGGCTGCCAGGATCAGCAGGCCGGTGAAGTAATAGACCTCCTGCGGCCAGAGCTCGATGAAGAAGAAGTAGAAGCGCCGGTTCGGAAAATCGATCAATACCGCCTGGCTGGGGGCGCCCAGGCCGCGATTCCAGCGCACAAAGGGCAGGAAGTAATAGAGGCCGAGGCAGAGCGCCATCAGCATCCATTTGATGCGGCGGAAGGTGCCGGAAACGCTCTGCGGATAGACCTTCTTACGGGCCACATAAAGCGGCCCGTAATTGTCGTATTCCAGCTCTTCGGGGGTCACGGGCTTGTTCATGACTGGTCGCTATCTCGTTTGCGATTTGAACCTAGAGCAGGCATCGGAGGCCCGATTGATTCAGCTCAAATGCCGTCAGGCTTCTGCCCGCCCCCGAGAGGCTTATTTTCCTCCGCCCAGCGAATGGACATAGACCGCCATCGCCTTCAGCGTCACCGGATCGAGCCGCCCCTCCCAGGCAGGCATCACGCCGGCTCGACCGTTGGTGATGGTCTCGATGATGGTCGCCTCGTCCGAGCCATACAGCCAAATCTTGTCGGTCAGGTTGGGCGCGCCGACGTCCTGATTGCCCTTGGCATCCTCGCCGTGACAGGCGACGCAGTTCTCCGCGAAGATTTTCGCGCCTTTGGCCGCGTCGTAGCCCGGCCGCGTGGGCAGGCCCGAGAGCGAGCGCACATAGTTCGCGACCGTGACGATCTCGTCCGGCTTCAAGGTTCCGTCCTTGCCGAAAGCGAGCATCTGGCCCTGATGGCCCTTGTCATTGCCCGAACGCGCGCCGTAGCGAATCGTCTGCTCGATCTGGTCGAGGGTACCGCCCCACAGCCAATCGTCGTCGTTCAGGTTCGGGAAACCCTTCGCGCCGGCAGCGCCCGAGCCGTGACAGGGGGCGCAATTGTCGCCGAACACGGTCTTGCCCCGCGCTCGCGCCAGCGCCAGCAAGTTCGGGTCCTTTTCAATGTCGGCGAGCGAGGCTGCCCCGAGCGCGGCCATCTTGGCGCCGCGCATCTGGTTCAGATCGGCCAACTCGACCGCCAGCCTGGCGCGGGAAGAATAGCCCAAAATTCCAGGTGTGTTGCCCGAGATCAGCGGCCAGGCCGGATAGAGGATCCAATAGCCGATCGCCCAGATGATGGTAATATAGAAGGTGTAGACCCACCACCGCGGCAGTGGCGTGTTCAGCTCCTTGATGCCGTCCCACTCATGCCCCGTTGTGGCGGTGCCGGAGACGCTGTCGATTTCGTTGTGATCGGTCATGATATCAATCCTCCCGCAACGGCATGCGCGCCGCCTCGTCGAAAGCGGCCTTGTTGCGAGGCCAGAGGGCATAGGTCACGATCCCGACAAAGATCGCGACGAAGAGCGGTGTCCAGAAAGTCGTCACGATATCCGACGCGATATTCTGGACCGTGATGATTGCCTGCATGGTTCTTCAGCCCCTCTCAACGCAGATTGGCTTTTTCATTGTAGAGCTTGAAGTCGACCAGGGTGCCGAGCATCTGCAGGTAGGCGATCAGGGCATCCAACTCGGTCGGTGGGCCGCCCTTGCCGTCGAAATTGCGCATCGCAGCCTTGGGATAGCGCTTGGCGAAGGCGTCGGCGTCGGCACTGTCCGGATCGTCCTGAGCGTTCAGGTCGACGACCGCGTTGGCGATATCATCGTCCGTGTAGGGCACGCCCACGTCACGCAGCGTGCGCATGTTGTCGGCCGTCATCGTGGTGTCGATTTCGGTCTTGGCCAGGAACGAATAGGACGGCATCACCGATTGCGGCACGATCGAGCGCGGGTCGGTCAGATGCCGCACGTGCCAATCGTCGGAATATTTGCCGCCGACGCGGGCGAGGTCCGGCCCCGTCCGCTTCGAGCCCCACTGGAAGGGGTGGTCGTACATGCTCTCGGCGGCGAGCGAGAAATGGCCGTAGCGCTCGACCTCGTCACGCAGGGGACGGATCATCTGCGAATGGCACAGATAGCAACCCTCGCGCACGTAGATATTGCGCCCGGTGAGTTCGAGCGGCGTGTAGGGCCGGATGCCGGAGACCGGCTCGATCGTGTTCTTCAGGTAGAACAGCGGAGTGATCTCGACGAGGCCGCCGATCGCAACGACGACGAGAATACCCAGGACCAGGACGATCGAATTCTTCTCGAAGATATGGTGCCGTGTCCAGAAAGACATTGGATCGCTCCTCACTGCGCCGGCTGAAGAGCGACCGGCGCCTGCGCCTCGGCCTCGCCGACGCGCACGGTCATCCAGAGATTGTAGGCCATGATCAGCGTACCGATCAGGTACAACACGCCTCCGGCGGCACGGATGATGTAGAATGGATGCATCGCTTCGACGGTCTCGATGAACGAGTATTCGAGGAAGCCGAGCGGCGTGTAGGACCGCCACATCAGGCCCTGCAGGATGCCGGACACCCACATCGAGGAGATGTAGAGAACGATGCCGAGCGTCGCCGTCCAGAAGTGCCAGTTGACGAGTTTGAGACTGTAGAGCCCCTTGCGATTCCACAGCCAGGGCACGAGGCAGTACAGCGCCCCGAAGGAGACGAACCCGACCCAGCCCAATGTGCCGGAGTGGACGTGACCGATGGTCCAGTCGGTATAGTGGCTGAGCGAGTTGACCACCTTGACCGACATCATCGGGCCTTCAAAGGTCGACATGCCGTAGAAGGCAACCGAGACGACCAGCATGCGCAGCACCGGATCGGTCCGCAGCTTGTCCCAGGCCCCCGACAGCGTCATCAGGCCGTTGATCATGCCGCCCCATGACGGCATCCAGAGCATGATGGAGAACGTCATGCCGAGCGTCTGCGTCCAGTCCGGCAGCGCGGTGTAGTGCAGATGATGGGGGCCGGCCCAGATGTAGAGGAAGATGAGTGCCCAGAAGTGGACGATCGACAGCCGGTAGGAATAGACCGGCCGCTCGGCCCGCTTGGGAACGAAATAATACATGATGGCGAGGAAACCGGCGGTCAGGAAGAAGCCGACGGCGTTATGGCCGTACCACCACTGGAACATGGCGTCCTGGACCCCGCCCCAGACGATGTACGACTTGGAACCGAAGATCGATACCGGCAATGCGGGATTGTTGCCGAGATGAAGCACCGCGATGGTGATGATGAAGGCGAGATAGAACCAGTTGGCCACATAGATGTGCGGCTCCTTGCGCTTCATGACCGTCGTGAGGAACACGAGCAGATAGGCGACCCAGACGATCGTGAGCCAAAGGTCCGCATACCATTCGGGCTCGGCGTATTCCTTGCTTTGCGTCACGCCGAGCAGGTAGCCTGTCCCGGCGATGAGAATGAAGAAGTTGTAGCCGAGGACGACGAACCAGGGAGCGAGATCGCCGGCCAGCCGAACCCGGCAGGTCTTCTGCACCACGTAAAACGAGGTCGCGATCAGCACATTTCCGCCGAAGGCGAAAATGGCGGCGGACGTGTGCAACGGCCGCAGACGGCCGAAAGTGGCATATGGATCCAGGTTGAGCAGCGGCCACGCGAGTTGCGAGGCGATGAGAATGCCGACCAGGAATGCAGCGATGCCCCAGAACATCGCCATGACGACCGAGAACTTGATGGGGCCCAAATTATAGTTGGGCCGGCCATTGATCTCCTGCGGCGGCAGTTCGGCGGGGCGGTCGTAATAGCGATTGAGGATCGCGAACACCGCTGCGACGCTGGCTGCAGCGGCAAGCGAGGCATGGAAGGCGAAGGGCGCATCGACTGCCTTGGCCGCGCCGATCATGCAGAGGAAGGCGGTGGCGGCGAAAATGAGCGCCAGGCCGCTTTCAC
>JBLMWS010000166.1:0-20880 GCA_050257355.1 Gemmatimonas sp. | reverse complement strand
TCGGCGAGCGAGAGGCCGGACATCACCAGTCCTGCCGCAACCAATGCAGCCGCAAGTGCGACGTGTCGCTTGATCCTGCGTTTCCGCTCATCCGTTGGCATCGCGTTCGACCTGCAAGAGGATCTGGCGAGGTCAACGGCCGGTACAGGTCAATGTTCCGCCCCAACGCCTGGGCGGGCGGGGCGGGCGGCTACAGTTCCAGGAGCCCGCCGTTGCCTTGCTCGTCGGCGAAGGCGAGCCACGTGCCCTTGGCGTTCCAGGCCAAGGCCGACACCGCCGGCGTGCCGTTCCGGCGCACCAGGATTTCCGCGCCGTCTTCCAGACGCACCATCAGGATGGTGCCGTCGCTATAGCCGGCGGCAAGCACGGCTTGCTTGGGATGACAGGCAACGACGGCAACCCGCGCCTGCAAGGGTGCGAGCATCGCCGGCTCTTTGCCCATCGGCCCGTCCTTGGATGCAAACGGCCACATGATGACGGTGTCGGCGCCCGATGTCGCCAAGAACTTGCCGTCGGCGCTCCAGGAGGTCGATTTGACGCGACCCGGATAGCCGGTCATGCGCATGTGGCGGCTGTCGGCGAGGCGCCAGCCGTGCAGCGCCGGCTCGTGCATCGCGGTGACCAGAAATTTGTTGTCCGGACTGAACGTGACGGACAGATGCGAGCCCGCCCAGACCAAGAGCTCCGGCGTCGCCGCCATGTTGGGAAACCACAGCGTCGCCCCGCCGTAATGCGCGACGGCGAGCCGGAGCCCCTTGGGCGCGAACGCAAGCCCGCCGACCGTTGAGGGCACTTCGAGCGATTTCTCCTCGCCCTTGGGGCTGCGGACGAAGGCCGTCTTGCCGACCGACCATGCGACCGTGCCGTCGGAATGCAGCGCGACGTTGTCGATCCAGCGACGCTTCGCGTCGGTTGCTATTGTCGAGACCCCGCCCTTGGCATCGAGCGCAACCACCTTGCCGTCGTCGCCGCCCATGACGATGCGCTCGCCGTTGGCGGCCGCGCACAAGATGCCGCCGCCGTGTACGGCGACCTTGGCGATCTCGCCTTGCCGATCCACAAGCGCGACGTTCTCTTCGCCGCAGACGAAAGCCGCGCGCTCGCCGAGAAAATGGAGCGACGTGACGGGCGCGCCGATCGCGACCGGACGCACCCGGTCGGTGACCGACGCAATGGAGGCTTGTTCGCTCATCACGAGGCGATGCAGGCGTCGAAGCCTTCGCGAATAGCCTGTTCCGGCAGTTCGCGGCCGATGAACACGACCCGGCTTTCCCGCTTCTCGCCTTCCTTCCACTTCCGCTGATGATCGCCTTCCAGCATCATATGCACGCCCTGGAAGACGTAGCGGTCGTCGTCGCCCTTGAACGACAGGATTCCCTTGGAGCGGAGGATCTTGGGCCCCTGCACCTGCACCAGGTTCTGCAGCCAGGGCATGAACAGCATCGGATCGAGCGGCTTGTCGGTGCGCAGCGACAGCGACTGCATGTCTTCGTCGTGGTAATGCTTCAAGCCGTGATCGTGGTGATGGTGGTGATCGTGACCATGATGGTGGTGATGATCATGGTCATGGTTGTGATCATGATCGTCGACTTCGAGAAAATCCGGCTCGAGGTCGAGAATCCGGTCGAGGTCGAACGCGCCACGCTCGAGCACGTCCGAAAGCTCGACCTTGCAGCGCTCGGTGCGGTGCAGCCTTGCATAAGGGTTGATGCCGCGGATGCGCGCCTCGACTTCGGCGAGCTCGGGGTTCGTTACGAGGTCGGTCTTGTTGAGAACGATCACGTCGGCAAAGGCGATCTGGTTCTTGGCCTCGGGCGCGTCTTTCAAGCGGTCGGACAGCCATTTGGCATCGGCCACGGTCACCACCGCGTCCAGCCGCGCATTGCTCTGCACGTCCTCATCGACGAAGAAGGTCTGCGCCACCGGCGCGGGATCCGCAAGCCCCGTGGTCTCGACAATGATGGCGTCGAACTTGCCGCGGCGCTTCATCAAGCCGCCCATGATACGGACGAGGTCGCCGCGCACGGTGCAGCAGATGCAGCCATTGTTCATTTCGAACACTTCTTCATCGGCGCCGATGATGAGATCATTGTCGATACCGATCTCGCCGAATTCATTGACGATGACGGCGTATTTCTTGCCGTGGTTTTCCGACAGGATGCGGTTCAGGAGCGTAGTCTTGCCGGCGCCGAGATAGCCGGTCAGCACGGTCACGGGGATCTTTTCGGACGTCGTTTCGGACATACTTGCGAACACCTCAGGCTGGAAAAACGGGGTATGCGGCGCCGGCGGCGGGGAGCCCCGCCCCTCAACGGACAAGCGCGCTGGTCAGAGCCTTTATATTGTGCCTGACCATGGCAATGTAAGTGGGAACAGGGCCCTTTTCATCGGTCAAACTGTCGGAATACAGGGTCCCGCCGATCTTCGCCCCGGTCTCCTCCGAGATCCGCCGCACGAGCCTGCTGTCGCTGATATTCTCCAGGAAGACGGCCGGAATCTTATCCCTTCTGACCTCGGCGATGATGGCAGCGATGTCACGCGCGCTCGGCTCGGCTTCGGTGGAAACGCCCAAGGGCGCAATGAATTGGACGCCATAGGCCTTGGCGAAATAGGCAAAAGCGTCGTGCGTCGAGATCACCTTGCGCCGCTCGGGCGGGATTTCATCGACCGCCGAGCGCACCTCCCGATCGAGCGCATCGAGTTCGGCCAAATAGCTTTGAGCATTCTGCCGAAAATAATCGGCATCCGCGGCATCGGCCTCGACCAGCGCATCGCGGATATTTTCCACGTAGGTCTTGGCATTTTCCACCGATTGCCAGGCGTGCGGATCGTCCTGCGAACCCAGCTTGAGCGGTGTGACGTCCTCGGTGGCCGTGACGATGGTCGCGTTGCTGCCGGAGGATTGCAACAGCCGCGGCAGCCAGCCTTCGAGGCCGAGCCCATTGACGACGACGAGCCGCGCATCGGCGATCTTCTTCGCATCCGTCGGTGCCGGCGTATAGACGTGAACGTCGCCGTTTGCGCCGACCAGGGCGGTGACATTGACGCGGTCACCGCCGACATTGCGGACGAAGTCGGCGAGGATGGAAAAGCTCGCCACGACGTTGAGCCGGTCTTGGAGGCGGTCTTGCGCGTGCAGGAGCGCCGCGCCGAACACGACCAGTAATGCCATCAACCAATTACGCAAGTGCTGCATGTACGATTTCACGCTTCAAGGTGACGGCCCGGAAACAGCTGCCGCACGAGTCCGCCGACGCTGCCGAACAGCACCGAGGCCATATAGAGCCCCGCCGCCACCAAAATCACGGCCGGCCCCGACGGCAGGCGGGTCTGGAACGACAGCACCAGTCCGGCATATCCTGAAATCAGCGCACTCAAGATCGCCATGCAGATCATCCCGGTGATGTCGCGCGCCCAGAACCGCGCGATGCCTGCGGGCAAAATCATCAGTCCGACCGCCAGCAGCGTTCCGAGCGCCTGAAACCCGTTGACGAGATTGATAACGACGAGAGCCAGAAAGAGCAGATGCGCGGGCGCGCCGGCCCGGCTCACCGTGCGCAGGAACAAGGGATCGACACTCTCGATCACCAAGGGACGGTAGATCACGGCGAGCACGACCAGCGTGATGGTGGCATTGGCTGCGATCACCAGCAGGGTCGGATCGTCCATGGCGAGGATGTTGCCGAAGAGCACGTGCAACAGGTCGATATTGGAGCCCCTGAGGGAGACGATGCTGACGCCCAGCGCAAGCGACGCGAGATAGAAAGTCGCGAGCGAGGCGTCCTCCTTCAGTCCGGTGGTGCGCGAGACCAGGCCTGCCAGCAGAGCGACCGCGAAGCCCGCAATCAGCCCCCCGGTGGTCATTGCGAACAGATTGAGGCCGGACAGGAGAAAGCCGATCGCGGCTCCAGGCAGAATCGCGTGCGCCATGGCGTCGCCGACCAGGCTCATCCGCCGCAGCATCAGAAACACGCCAATCGGCGCGCCGGCAAGCGACAGCGCGACGATCGCGGCGAGCGCACGGCGCATGAATTCGAATTCGGTGAAGGGCGTGACAAGCGCATCATAGACCGGCACGGTCAGGCCGCCTGCGATTGCTGATCGTCGTCGGCGCAGGCGGCGGCGCTCTCGTCGAATGCCTCGCACATCTGCCGCGCACGCAGCAAATTCTCCGCACTCAGCACCTCGGAGGTGGTGCCCCACGCGACCGGCTCACGCGCGAGCAACAGCGTCTGCGGAAACTGCTCGCGCACCAGGTCCATGTCGTGGAGCGCGGCAATCACCGTGCGGCCCTCCTCATGCCAGTGCTTGCACAGCGTGAGCAGATCGGCGGATGTCTTGGCGTCGACGGCATTGAATGGCTCATCCAGCACGATCAACGCGGAATCCTGCAACAGGACCCGCGCGAACAGCATCCGCTGCATCTGCCCGCCGGAGAGCGTGCCTATGGCGCGGTTCTCGAAGCCGCTGAGCCCGACCGCCGCGAGCGCCTGCGCGATCCTCTCGCGTCCGCCCTTGCCGATGCCGCCGAAAAAGCCGGTGACGCGCCACAACCCGGTGCCGACGAAATCGAACACCGAAATCGGAAAGCTGCGGTCGATGTCGGCGATCTGCGGCAGATAGGCGATGTCACGCGCCTCCAGCCCGGAGAGCACAATAGTCCCCGCAAGCGGCTTCAAGAGGCCGACGATGCCGCGAAACAGGGTGGACTTGCCGGCGCCGTTGGGGCCGACGACGGCGAGCAACGTGCCCGAGGCGACCTCGCCGCTGAGATGGTGCACCGCCGGGTGGCGGTCATAGCCGAGCGTCACGTCGCCGAATTTCACCTGCCCCGGCATGCTCATTTCATTGCCAGCCAAATGACCGTCCACAGCCCGGCAATGACGGCCAAGGCGGCGGCGAGCCGCGCCGGCACGGCCATGCGCAGGATCGACCATGACGCTGCCTGCGCCGGATGCGCGGCCAGCCCGTGGGCGTGGACATGGACATGCCCTCGGCCGTGGTCGTGCGGGTGGTCGTGGAACTCCGGGGGAACCATCCAGTGATGTTATATTATAACATCACGTCTGTCCATGGCGCCTCAGGGCGTTACGATCCCGCGCTCGGAAGCCGAAACGAAATGGCTCGAAAAACGAAAGGTGAATGGAGCGTGCCCTTGCCGGCGCGCAGCCCAAAAGCGCGGTGAAACGCCATCGCGCTTTAGCTCTTTGATTGAGCATGATCTTTTCGGAAAACCGCTCCACACTTTCCGGATCATGCTCCAGGGCACCTGGTCATTCCGGGGCGAGGCGAAAGCGTCGGACCCGGAATGACGGCGCGAAACCGTTACGCCTTGGCGAACAGCTCTTCGACGTACTCCCAGTTCACCAGATGATCCAGGAACGCCTTCAGATAGTCGGGCCGGCGGTTGCGATAGTCGATGTAATAGGAGTGCTCCCAGACGTCGCAACCGAGGATCGGGGTGGCCCCATGCACCAGCGGATTCTCGCCGTTCGGCGTCTTGGAGATTTCCAGCTTGCCGTTCTTGACCTGCAGCCAGCACCAGCCGGAGCCGAATTGGCCAACGCCGGCCGCGGCGAAATCGGTCTTGAACTTCTCGAACCCGCCGAGGTCCTCGTTGATCTTCTTCTCCAGGTTGCCCGGCAGCTTGCTGCCGCCGCCATTCGGCTTCATCCATTTCCAGAAGTGGATGTGGTTGAAGTGCTGGCCGGCATTGTTGAAGACGGCGGCGTTCTTGCCGTACGACCCCTTCACGATCTCTTCGAGGGATTTGCCTTCGAATTCGGTCCCCTTGATCGCGTTGTTTCCGTTGGTGACATAGGCCTGATGATGCTTGTCGTGATGATACTCCAGCGTTTCCTTCGACATATGGGGGCCGAGGGCGTCATAGGCGTAAGGCAGAGGGGGAAGCGTAAAGGTCATGGGTGATGTCCAACATAGTGGGGGACTGGATTTAACGGGACCTCTTATAGAAGGTTCCAGCGGGGTAAAACACCGCAAATTGGACATTGCCTCAGTCGAAAATCCCGGGGGCGACGGGTCTCACAACAGATTGCACGCGAGATGAGCATCGACATCGACATTTTGAACGGTGATGCCTCGTGGAAGCAGGCCGAGCCGCTTTATCGCGCGATCTGGCCTCCGGAAGTCGTCGCAAAGCTGCCATGGGCCGGCATCGTTTGGGCGCATGCCGACTTGCGCGTGCTGCTGAGGGACGAAACGGATGATGTGGTCTGCCATATCGGCATCTATCGCCGCGAAGGAAGGTGGAACGGTCGCAAGCTGCACATCGGCGGCATTGGCAGCGTGCTGACCCGAGAAGACAAACGGGGTCGCGGCTATGCGACCATCGCGCTCAACGCGGCGATCCGGACCCTCAAGGACGAGGGCTCGACCGATCTCGGGCTCTTGTTCTGCGAACCGCGTCATGCACCGTTCTATGTCGCGCGCGGCTGGAGCGCGTTCGACGGTGACATTTTTGCCGAACAGCCAGGCGGCCGAATGCAATTCACGGCGATCGCGCCGCACGTCTACGATTTGCGCCGCAAGCTGCGACAGGGCACGATCGATCTTTGCGGACTGCCCTGGTGAAGAGAGCCTGATATACATCCCGGGCTTGGCATCAGAGCGACGTCGCCTTCAATGCGGTTGCCGCGGATGCATAGCCGCCGCGCGCGCCGTCGATGAAGTGCACATGATCGCTGCGCGTAGCCTTGCGCGTGAAACACGTCATCATGGCCGCATCCTGCCGGTGCAGGCCGTAGCGCACGACGCCTTGGGCGGCCGCCGCAACGAGACGCTGCGTCAGAGCGGTCGCCAGCTCCTCGCTGCAGTCGAGGATCATGCGCAGACCATCGTCATATTTGCGGAAGTCGGAGTTCTCCACCACTTGCTGCATATAGAGCTTCGGCACGAAGCCGCCGATCCTGATGCCGAAGCGCATGACCGCATAGACGAACAATGTGCGCGCGAACACCAAGGCGCGCCGTGTTGCGAGCGAACCGCCGCGCCATGCGCGCGCTTCGTAATCGACGCCACCCGGTGGCCAGCGCAACGCCGGTCCGCCCGACGGCACCGGACGCCCGGCTTGCGGGCTGCGCTCGACGAGGGCGATGATGTCCTCGATCACCTTGCGGAAGGCATCCGGTTCGGCTTCCCGCGCCGGCAGCACCAGCACGGACAGAATGAGACCGCGTGACGCGGGAATTTCCTCGAAGCGGCATGACAGGCCCGACAGATCAGGCTGGCTGCCCGGAGCGGCCGGCACAACCGCAAAATCGCCGCGCTTCATTGCCGCTTCCGCATAGGCAAGCCCGCCGCCGGAGAACATCGCGTAGGACAGGTTGGCCGATGGCCCGAATCGCGCAAGACGCACATCATGCCCCTGCGCGCGGATGGCGCTGAGCGGGACGAGCGCAATCCGCATCTCGAGCCCAAGGTCCTCCTTCACCCAGGTCGCTGTCGCGGCCAGCGCCTCGCGCGCGAGCGAAAGGTCTGCCGGCGCGACCGCAAAGGCTGCACCATCGCCGCCGAACACGAATGGAAATTCACGCCCCTCAAGCGCATTGGTGATCGCCGCGATCACGGCCGCCCCCGCCATATTGACGGCCTTGTAACGCCTGGCCGCAATCGCCTGGGTCGAATTGACGATGTCGGCAACCCCGATCGTCCAGTCCGCCGGCAAGGACGCATACAGCGACGGCTCCATCAGCCGCTCAAAGCCGCGGAATACCGGAATTCCACCATAGAAGCTGTCGCTGCCGTCCGCGGTCATGGGATTTCCGCAAATATCTGTGCGTGCTTCCAAGCAAATACGCGCTATCGGAGTTTGCTTCAACGCGGCGATGGGGCTCCCGACATCGATTGCCCCCCTCGATCAATCCCATTTACGGCTGATATAAGCGATTGGATAAGACGACGATCTCACCGGTCGGACCGCTGGTGCGCTTTCTTTGGCCCTCGATTGTTTCGGCAAGCTCATGGCAGATTCCGCTTCCACGACCGGTCAGGTTACGGCGCACGCGCTGCAGATCGGCGATCGCATCAACACCGCCGGCTTCGAGGGGCAGCTTCTGTCCACCGCTCCGTTGGCGATACGGGTCGGGTCGAATGGGTTTGCCGTGGTGTTTCGCTACGGCGTCGTGGTGTTTATCGGGCTCACGGCCGATCAGGAAGCGGAATTCCTCGACAAATTGCAGACGCGCACCTTCGGCAAGATCACGCCTTACGAAGACGAATGGGCGAAGATCCAGGTCGCCAAGGAAGGCGACGAGCCGATCCCCGTCGGCGGCCCGATCCTGGTGCGGGAATTGTCGGTGGAGCGGCTATTGGTTGTCGCCGATGCGCTCGCCAAAAGCGTGGTGCTGGCGCGCGACGAACGACAGGTCGCGAATGTCTTCGACACCATCGAACCTTTTGCCCGCGAGCTCGGGCGTGAGGGGCGCACCTCGCGAAACCGCACCGATCTTCTCAAGCTTCTCGGCAACGCCCTTCTGGTCCAACATCGGCTCTCGGGCCGCGTTGCCGTGAGCGACAAGCCCGACGTGCTCTGGGATCGGCCTGATCTCGAGCGGCTCTATTCGCGCCTCGAGGACGAGTATGAGCTCAGCGAGCGCGCCGAGACCATGAACCGCAAGCTCGAGGTGATCGCGGACACGGCGACAACGCTTTCCGACATCATCGACACCAAGCGTGCGCTGCGACTGGAAATCATCGTGGTGGTCCTGATCGCGTTCGAGATCCTGATCACATTTTACGAGATATACACGCGGCATTGAGGCCGGCCATACCTCGCGTCTTGTTTCAGGAGGCTGCGCAAGCACCGGACCCGCAATAGCTCACTTGCTACTCCATCGCGCTCACATTCCATGTGGCGTGGCTGACGCCCGGCAGTTGCGCCAGTCCGGCGACGACGGCGTCGAGCTCGCCCGGCTCGGCCGCCAGCGTGACCAGCTCGGCTGCGACCTCCACATTGTCGTCGGAGCGATAGATGACCTTGGTCTCCCTGACCGGATAGCTTGCCGCTTCGAGCCTTTCGCCGAGGCTTTCCCGGATCGCCGGTGCCCGCTCGGCATTGGTGGTGACGATGATCTCGTAATTGGCTTCCGACGATTGTTCATGCAGCGGGATGCGGTCGATCGCATTCACCAACGGCCGCAGCAAGGTATTGCCGGCCAGCACGAACAGCGTGAGCGCCGCGGACTGTGCGACCATGTCGGCGCCCGCGGATGCTCCCACCGCGGCGCAGGCCCATAGCGTCGCCGCCGTGTTAAGGCCGCGAATATTGGCGCCTTCCTTCATGATCGCGCCGGCGCCCAGAAATCCGATGCCCGAGACCACATAGGCGATGACCCGCACGCTGCCTTCGCTACCGGCCAGGCGATTGGCGAGATCGACGAAAGCGGCTGCGCCCACGCAGACCAGCACGTTGGTGCGCAGTCCGGCGCTTCTCTGCCGGTACTGGCGCTCGGCGCCGATCAGCGTGCCAAAGACGAAGGCGGCGAACAGGCTGACGAGGGTGTCGAAGAAATCATGAACCTGAAAGGTCTTGATGAATTGCACCTGCCACCTCGATCGGCCGCTTTCCCGCGCTTGCGCATAATATGGTTGGTGCCACCGGACAAGATCGCGCCCCGTCTTTGATCAGTGTCAAATCCGGCGGGATGAAAAGCACCTAGCTTTTCCAATGAAGGGACCGGCCTTTCGGCCGGATGTCGGGCGTGTCCAGATCAACCAAGACCAGTACCAGCCACACCGTTCGCGCGGGTCAGGACGCCATCAGCGCGGTGAAATTGTCCCAGGAGCTCACCGCTGCGATCGATGCCTGGGCGGAGGCGCACCAGACCGTACGTTCGGACGCCATCCGCCGTTTGGTGGAGCTGGGGCTGAACGCCGCACCGATGTCCGGGCACAGCCTGCAGCACGGCTCCCCCGAGATCGAGGCATTGGCGGTCAAGCAGATCAGCGAACTGTTGGACCCGGCGTTACCGGCCGATGAGCGCGAGCGGCGTATCCGTCGACTGGTCGACGGACCGCCGGAATTTTCCGACGAGCGCATCGACCTGCCCAAACCCCCGCAATGACCGCAGACCCGAGGCGCGCAGGAGCGGCGTGACGGCTGCTTCCCATTCTGCCGACCCGGGCGAAATTGTGCCGGCCAGGGCATGGCCGAAAGATGCTGGGACAGCTTGATAAGCCCGACCTTTGCATTCAAGATTTCAAAAACAACAAGCAAAGGTGCTCGACCAGCATGAACAGGCACAACCCCGGCTCCGCGCCCCAATCGGAGACGCGCGCGCGAGGACCGCTTGCCGGCCTCAAAGTCATCGATCTCACCCATGTCATGGCTGGGCCGACCTGCACACTGATGCTTGCCGACATGGGCGCCGAGGTCATCAAGGTGGAGAAATGGCCGAACGGGGACGACACGCGACATTCGGTGCCGCCGAAGATCGGCGATGAAGCGGCATCGTTCCTGATGATGAACCGCAACAAGCGCGGCATCGTGCTCGACTTGAAGACCAATGGCGGCAAGGAGATCCTGAGGCGGCTGATCGGCCGCGCCGATGTGCTGGTGGAGAATTTTGCACCCGGCGCAATGGAGCGCCTCGGCTTCGGCTATCACGCGCTGCATCAGGAGTTTCCGGCGCTGATCTACTGCTCTTTGTCGGGCTTCGGCCGTACCGGGCCGTACAAGCATCGCCGCGGCTTCGATCTCGTAGCGCAAGCGATGAGCGGCATCATGAGCTTCACCGGTGAACGGCCGGACGGACCGCCGGTGAAATGCGGCCCGCCATTGTCGGACATCACGGCCGGCCTGTTGGCCGCAATGGGAATCCTTGCAGCCTATACGCATCGGCTGAGGACGGGCAAAGGGCAATGGGTCGAGACCTCGCTGTTCGAGGCGGCGCTGGTGCAGACCTATTGGCAATCGACCATCGCGCTTGCGGCCAATACCGCACCGCGGGCGATGGGCTCGGCGCATCCGCTGAATGCGCCCTACCAGGCGTTCGAGGCCTCGGATGGCTGGCTGGTGGTCGGCGGCGCCAACAACAAGAACTGGCTGTTGATGCTGGAGGCGCTCGGCGCGTCCGAGCTCGCCTCCGATCCGCGTTTCGTCAGCGGCTCCGACCGGATGGCGCACCTCAAGGAGCTGGAGGCGGAGCTGAGCCGGCGCTTTCGCAAGCAGACGCGCGATCACTGGCTGGCGGTGCTGGAAGCGAAAGGCGTGCCCTGCGGTCCCGTCAACGACATGCTGCAGGCGCTTTCCGATCCACAGACGCTGGCGCGCGAGATGGTGGTCGAGGTCGCGCATTCGACGTTAGGACCGGTCAAGACCATCGGGCTGCCGGTGAAATTCTCGGAAACGCCGGGCGCAGTCCGCAGCGGCGCGCCGGTTTACGGCGAGCACACGCGCGAGATCCTGAGCGAGTACGGTTTCGACCAGACACAAATCGAAACGTTTGAACGGGAGGGCGCCGCGTTCGCGGCTGAAGCTGCCTCCAAGCCGAAAGCTCAGGCGGCGGTCCGCTCTGCGACCGCCTCGTAGATATCTTCCTCCTGAGCGGTGTGCATCCGCACCAAGGTGTCGATCGCCTCGATGACCCGTTGCGCGTCACGGATGAGGTAACGGTCGACCCTCTCCGAGGGGAGATCCTCGGCAATGCGGTCAAGCAAGCGCGCCAGATGCAGGATCTCTCGATGCGCCCGGCTCATGGCGGAAAGGCTATGGCTCTCCCGCAGCACGCCGGCGAGTTGCCGGTAAACATTGCCCTCGTCGTCACGCTCATGCACGACGACATGCTCTTGAACCAGCGCATTTGCCTCCGCGACGAGCTTTGCGCCGGCTTCCGGGGCGACGTCGTCGAGCGCATCGGCAATCGAGCGCAGCCGATCGAGCTGTCTGACCAAATCGAGATGGTTACGGTGCAATTCGTGCCCGTGCTCGGCACTGATGCGCTGGCCTGTGCCGGCATAGCCTGCCGATAACGCGCGCAGCGCGTTGAGAATGACCGCGACATCGATCAGCTCCTGGGCGAGCGCCGCCGGCACCGGAGCGAGCCAGCCCAGCATTGCGGCCGCCATGGCCAACAACGACAGCCCCATGCCGGCAGCGATGCTTTGCAGCGCAATTTTGCGCGCACGCTGCGCGACGGCGATGGCTTCGCCGACGCGGTCCAGCCGATCGGCGAGGATCACCACATCGGCGGCTTCGGAGGACGCGCTGGCGCCGCGTGCGCCGAGCGCGACACCGACATCGGCCGAGGCCAGCGCCGGCGCATCGTTGATGCCGTCGCCGACCATGATGGTCGGATGCATCCGCTGCTCGGTACGCACCGCTTCGACCTTGTCGGCCGGAACGCGGTCGGCGAGCACCGCGTCGAGATCGAGCGCGGCGCCGATCGCCTGTGCCGCCGCGGCGCGATCGCCGGTGACCATCACCATGCGTGCGATGCCGCGATCCCGCAACAGCCGGATCGCCCGCGGCGTGTCCGGCCTCAGCTCGTCCGCGAGCAGAAGTGCGCCGATCGGTTTCCCGTCGACGGCAATGAACACGATCAGCGCTGAACGCCAGGAGGCGCGGCGAATCGCCCGCGCCGCCCAGGGCGCGATTTCGCCCGCGGGCAGCACCATCTCGCGCGAGCCGGCGCTGACACGCTTGCCCTCGAGCACCCCCGTCAAGCCGGAGCCCATCGATTCTCTGATGTGCTCCGGAACCTTGAGCTTGAGCCCGCGGTCGTTGGCGGCCTGAACCACGGCTTTGGCAAGCACGTGATGAGAAGCCTGTTCCAGCGAGGCACCGAGCGAGAGAACGTGATCCGCGTTCTCGCCCGGCGCCGCCTCGATCGAGAGCAGCCGCGCCCCGCCGATGGTGAGCGTGCCGGTCTTGTCGAACAGCACGGTGTGGGCTCGCGCGAGCGCTTCCAGCGCGCCGCCGCCCTTGACCAGGATGCCGCGGCGCGCAGCCTGCGCAACGCCGCCGATGAAGGCGACGGGCGCAGCCAGGATCAGCGGACATGGCGTCGCAGCGACCAATACCGCCAAGCTGCGGATCAGGTCGCCCGAGATCAGCCAGGCGAGCAGTGCCACAACCAGGCTGACAGGCAGAAAGATCAACGCATAACGGTCGGCAAGCCGCACGAATGGCGCTTTCGCGGTCTGCGCCGCCGTGACCAGGCGCACGATGCCGGCATAGGTGCTCTCGCCGGCAACCGCGGTTGCGCTCATTTCAAATGTCTCACCAGCGTTCAACGCACCGGAGAGCACGGCCGCGCCGCGAGCCTTCGCGACCGGGATCGGCTCGCCCGTCAACGCCGATTCATCCACGACGGCCGAGTTCGAGTCGACAACTCCATCGACGGGAACGACCTCACCCGCCCGCACCATGAGCCGGTCGCCGAGATTGACCGCCGTGATCGGCACATCCTCGATATGGTCGCCGGTCCTGCGATGCGCCTGGCGCGGTGCGCGATCGAGCAGCGAGCGCAAATCATGCTCGGCGCGCGCCACCGCGATATCCTCGAGCACGTTGCCGCCGGCGTACATCAGCGCCACCACTGCGCCAGCAAGCGGTTGACGCAGCACGAGCGCCGCGCTCATCGACACCAGCGCGATCGCATCGACGCCCAACCGCCCGGCCAGGAGGTCGCGCAGCATCGAGACCGCGAGACCAGCCACCACCGGAAGCGTGGCCAGGGTGAAGCAGAGATCGGCGATATCCCCTCGCTGCAGAGCTTGGGCGAGGCCGCCGGCGATCAGCCCCACGACTGCAACCGAGACCAGGGCCCATCGCAGGACACGTTCCATTGCCCAATCCAGGCGCTATTTCCACAGCCGGCAAAATGGCCGAAGATCGGCGGACGAAGCTTGAGCAAAGTCAAGCTGATGGCACGAAGATCCGGGAAAAGCTTCGCAGATGCACTGCGCTTAGGCTGTATTGCCGGCGTCGACCGTCAGCACCGTGCCGGTTATGTTGCGACCGCCCTCGCCAAACAGATATTCCACCATGGAAGCAACGTCGTCGGCGTCCGGCAGACGGCGCAGGGCGCTGCGGCCGATAATGCGCTGGCGTCCGTCCCCCGACAGGCTTTGCGTCAACTCGGTGTCGATGAAGCCGGGCGCAATTGCATTCACGGTGATGCCGAGCCTGCCGACTTCCCTGGCGAGCGAGCGGGTGAAGCCCGTGGCCGCGGCCTTGGTCGCGCCATAGACGGAGAGCCCATTATAGCCGGTCGAGGCGATGATCGAGGAGATATTGACGATCCGCCCCGCGCCGTCCGCCATCATGTGCCGGACGACGTATTTGGTCAGGATGACTGGCGACAGCACGTTGAGGCGGATGAGCGTCTCGATCTCGGAATTGTGCATGGTCGCCAGCAGCCCCTCGGTGCCGATACCGGCATTGTTGACGAGTCCGTAGATCGCACCGAACTCGTCACGCAGGCTTTTGACGAATGACTGGATCGCGTTGATCTCGCTCAAGTCGAACGGGCGGAAATGCAGTCTGTCCTCGCCCAGTTCACGGATCGCATGTCGCAAATCGTCGTTCTCACGTCGGGCAACCGCGATGACGTTGTAGCCGGAAGCGGCGAGCCTGCGTGCAATCGCCAGCCCGATCCCGCGGCTTCCGCCGGTGACCACAACATTACGCATCGGCGCGCGCCAGCTTTCCGGCCGCCGTGACGTCAAGTTGCTCCACGAAGCGGATCATGGCCGGCACCTTATGCGCGGGCAGCGAGGCCTTGCAGACATCAAGAATTTCCTTTCGGATCGCGTCACCGCGACCGCTATCGACGCCGGCGGCGAGCACGACATCGGCGACGACGATGGCCCCGGTGATCGGGCTCTTGCGCGCCCGCGCGCGCGACATCCGCACCTCGGCATGCCGATTGATCACGGCTTCGATCTCTTCGGGGTGAACCTTCAAACCGCCGATGTTGATGATGCCGCCGCGGCGGCCGACGAAATAATAACGGTCGCCGCGCAACTCCACCATGTCGCCGGTATCGACAAAGCCGTCCGCATCCGACAGGGAAACGGCATCTCTGCCGATATAGGCATGCGCGGTACGCCTGGATCGGATGCGGAGCGAGCCATCGACGATCTTCATCTCGACGCCATCGCGATTCTGCCCGATGAGATTTGCGGGAAAGCCCTCGCGCCCGTCATTGACGGCAAAGCCGACGCCGGCCTCGGTCGAAGCATAGGCATGTCCGATCGACGCATTGGGAAAGGCCTGAGCGAGGCCATCCAGCACCGCCTGATCTGCGATCTCGCCCGACAAGCGGACATAACGCGGGGAGAAGCTCGCGGCCGCCCCGCTCATCAACAGCTTGCGCCAATGCGAGGGCGTGCCCGAAATATGCGTCACGCCACATGCGGCAAGCCGCGCGACATGATTTGCAAGCGACTCACCCGCCTCCGACAGCACCATCGATCCGCCGCCGATCACGGCGCGCAGGAAAATCTGCAGTCCGCCATAGCGGCGAATGTCATAGAAGGTCGCCCACACCGCGCCATCGCTGCGTGCGGGCGCATCCGCGCTGATCGCGCCGGTCAATCCTTCCAGCGTATGGCCGACGATCTTCGGTACGCCCGACGTGCCGGACGTCAACATCAGCCATTCGGTCGCGCGCTCGGTCTTCGGCTTCACCGGCGCCGGTTCGGGCAGGCCGGCACCCACAATCAGATACACGCCGGCGTCCGACCAGCGCAGCGGCTGGTCGGTAACGATGGCGTCGATATCGGCATCGTTGATCAGGGCCTGGACGTGATCGGCATTGAGGTCGGGCGGGCACAACAGCATACGCCGTGCGACGCCGTCGAGTTCGATCATCGCCAGCGCGGACAACAATTGCCCGGACATCGACAACAGCACCGAACGTCCCGACAGCTCACGCGCGCGGCCGAGCAGGCAGGTCTGCCGGAGAATCCCGGTCAGCGATACGCTGTGCCGCGCATCGGAAATCGTGCGGCCCGGCAAGTCCGGGCCGAGATATTCGCGAAGTGCGAAAATCTCACGCGGGGACATTTTCGTAGGCCCTGACGAAGTCGCCGATCGTCAGCGGGAAGGCTGCGTCCTCAGCCATGGTAAACGGATCGATACCGAGATCGTCCTCGAGCCGTGCCACCAGGATTGCAAATGCAAGAGAATCGAAGCCCGTTTCATGCAACGACAGATCGTCGTCGAGCGGCGGAAGCGTCACTTTTTGCTCTTCGGCAATCTGCCGCATTGCCGCAAAGATGATTGACCGCACCGACATCGATCGCCTCGCTCTTTTGTTCAAATTCGCTGCCGCCATTCATAGGACGAAAATCTGAACGAACTTGCGCTCAACCGGCCCGTTTCGCATCGATGGTAAACGTCCCGCTTGCCGCATTTGATAAAATGCGAATCTTCGCAAACCGAGCTACAGGCGAATCGCGCCTTGCACGATGCGCGCATAGATGGCGCTATCGATGGGCCGGTAGTTGCCGGAAGCCGGATCCCTCCAAAAAAGCGGATCAGTCACGAGCGCAGGGTCAAATCCCTCTCGCATCAACTGCTGCTTCTTCTGCTTGAACGTCTCGGTCGAGTCGAGTGTCCGGCTCAGCCTGACGACGACGGGAATGGCGTAATGCGGCAGCCGGCGCGACAGACGGCCGGCCAACAATTCGAGATCAAATCCGTCCCCGGCCACGATCGCCGCCATGCCGGCGCGGCCATCGGCACCGGGGATACTGACCCCATAGGCCGAAGCATCGAGAACGCCCGGACAATCGCGTATCGCATCGTTCACTTCGCTGGTCGCGACATTTTCGCCCTTCCAGCGAAACGTGTCGCCGACTCGATCGACGAAATGAAAAAATCCCTGCTCGTCGAGGGTCATCAGATCGCCGGTGCGAAACCAGGCATCGCCTTTGGCGAAGACGTCGCGCAGGATCTTCTTCTCGGAGGCGGTAGCGTCCGTATAGCCCTCGAATCGGCCCCCGCCCTGCTCGGCCACGCCGATCCGGCCGATCGCCTCGCCCGCTTCTCCGCGCGGGCACGCGATGCATAACCCACCCTCATCGCGGATGGGCTCACCGCTATCGGCATCGACCTTGACGATCGCGGCGGGAAAGCGATGCGCCAGCAGTGACGGAACCCTGCCGATGGCCCCCACCTTCCCTTCGACATTGAACAGCGAGAAATTACCTTCCGTCGCAGCATAGAATTCAAGGATCTGCGGGATCGCGAAGCGCGCCGCGAAGGCTTCCCAGATATCGCCGCGCAATCCGTTGCCAATCGCGAGCCGCAATCGATGTTTTGTTTCGGCTTCACCGTTCGGCGCTTTCAGGAGATAGCGGCAGAGCTCGCCGATATATTGAAACATCGTGCAATCGAAGCGCACAATGTCATTCCAGAAATTCGTCGTGGAAAATTTCTCCGCCAGCACGACCGATCCGCCCGCGCTTAGCAGGCTGCATGGCGCGACGATGCCGCCCACGGAATGATAGAGAGGCAGGCAGTCGTAGATCCGGTCGTCATTGGAAGCGTCGGTCAGCCCGGCAAACCAGGCCCCCCAATTGAGGATGCGGCGATGGCTGATATTGGCGCCCTTCGGCAGGCCCGTGGTACCGGAGGTATAGATCAATAGCGCCCGATCCTCGATCGTGACTTCGCCGCGCTCGGCAAAGGTCAGCTCGCCCGTTGGGATCGCATCGAGCGTGGAGGCTAGATCTACGTCGCCGCGGGTGCCAAAAGTCCAGATCCTTGGCACGCACGCCAGATGCGGGCGCGCTGTTTCGAACACGTCGACATAGTCGGCGCCGAGAATGACATGGTCGGCGTCTGCAACATTGACGCAATGAGCGAGTGATTGGCCGACGAGACTCGTGTTGATCAGGGCGACCACGCCGCCGACCTTGCTGATGCCGAGCCAGCAGGCGATGTAGTCGGGTCCACTTGGCATGATCAGGCAGATCGTGCTGCCACGCCCAACTCCCTGCGCCCGCGCCCAGCGGGCATATTGGTTGATCCGCCCCGCGAGGCTCCCATAGGTGAGGCTCCCGCCTGCCGACATCAGCGCAGGCCGTTGCGGCTGCTGTCGGGCCCGGTCCTCCACCACATCCGCGAACAGATGGTGCGGCGCGGCCTCGATCCGCGAGGTCATCTCGATGGCCCTGAGCCAAGCCTTGGCGGCAGACGGCTTGCGCTGCGGCTTCCCGCCTTCTCTGGGTGGTTCGATGGTACCCGTGTTCATGGCCGGACCGTGGGCTGAGTTTCGGCCGAGCTATAGGCCGGAGGGCTTCAGGAGGTGTTAACCGGAACGGTTAAGGAGCCACCTTGACCTGCCATGGCGGCACCTGGGGCCACCCGGCCGCCGATAGGACGAAGGTTGAATGAATTGGCCTAGCTTTCTGTTCGCACCGGGGCGTCAGGAGTGGTTAGCTGGCGGTAACGGACGGGCCGGAGACCTCGGGTTCCCGAGGTCGCCACGGCTTAAAGGAGAGGAAACGCGCGTTCGCGCCCGAGGTCTCGTGGCGCGGCTCCCGGCTTGCGGGAAAAATGCGCCAGCCGTTTGATCTCGCGCATGAACGAAAGCATTTCGGCGCCGTTTATCCGATACCCGATCGGCACGTCGCTTTTGATGGCCGGCATCCTGTTTATTGGGCTGGTCGCCTATCCGCTGCTGCCGGTCGCGCCGCTGCCGCAGGTCGATTTTCCCACTATCCAGGTTTCCGCCAGTCTGCCCGGCGGCAGCCCCGAAACCATGGCATCGTCTGTGGCGCAGCCGCTGGAGCGGCACCTCGCGCAAATTCCCGGCATCGCCCAGATGACCTCGACCAGCTCCCTGGGCTCGACTGCGGTCACCATTCAGTTCGACCTCGGCCGCAATATCGACGGCGCCGCCAACGACGTGCAGGGCGCGATCAATGCGGCGAGCGGGCAACTGCCGAAAAACCTGCCCTCGCCTCCCACCTATCGCAAGGTCAATCCGGCGGATTCGCCGGTGATGATCCTCTCGGCAACCTCCGATACACTGCCGCTAATCCGGGTGAGTGACTCGATCGACACCCAGTTGGGTCAGCAGATCAGCCAGATTTCCGGGGTCGCGCAGGTCTTCATCGGCGGACAGCAGAAGCCGGCGATCCGGATCCAGGTCGACCCCGCCAAGCTGGTTGCCAAGGGCCTGTCGCTGGAAGACATCCGCAGCCAGATCGCCATCACCACCGTCGACAGCCCGAAGGGCAATATTGACGGCGAACGGCGCGCGTTCACGATTTACGCCAACGACCAGCTGCTGGATGCCAAGGACTGGAACGACGTCATCATCGCCTACCGCAACGGCGCTCCGTTGCGCGTCCGCGATATCGGCCGGGCGGTCGCCGGGCCCGAGGACATGAAGACCGCGGCCTGGGCCGACGGCAAGCGCGGCGTGTTCCTGGTGATCTTCAAGCAGCCGGGCGCGAACGTCATCGCCACCGTCGATCGCATCAAGGCCGAGTTGCCGCGGCTGATCGCGACGATCCCAGCGGCGATCAAGATCAGGATCATGAGCGACCGCACGGTGACGATCCGCGCCGCGGTCGAGGACGTGCAGATCACGCTGTTGATCACCGTTCTCCTTGTCATCATGGTGATCTTCATCTTCCTGCGCAGCTTCTGGGCGACCTTCATTCCCGCCGTCACCGTGCCGCTGGCGCTGCTCGGGGCCTGCGCCCTGATGTGGGCGTTCGGCTATACGCTCGACAATCTGTCGCTGATGGCCTTGACGATTGCAGTCGGCTTTGTCGTCGACGATGCGATCGTGATGCTGGAGAACATCACTCGCCACGTCGAGCATGGCGAAAGCCCGCTTAGCGCCGCATTTAAGGGCGCGGCTGAAATCGGCTTCACCATCGTTTCCATCAGCATTTCGCTGGTCGCCGTGCTGATTCCGTTGCTGCTGATGGGCGGCGTCATCGGCCGGCTGTTCCGTGAGTTCGCGGTGGCGCTGGCCATGGCGATCTTCGTCTCGATGGCCGTATCGCTGAGCCTCACGCCGATGATGGCCTCGCGTTTTCTGCGCGCGCATAGCGAGACGCGACATGGCCGCTTTTACCAGTGGAGCGAGCGCGCCTTCGAGCGGCTGCTGCGGGCCTACGAGCGCGGCCTCGACCTCGCCCTGAAATGGAGCTTTGTAACGCTGTGCATCTTCTTCGCGACGCTGGCTCTGTCGGTCTATTTGTTCATGGTCATCCCCAAGGGATTCTTTCCGCAGCAGGACAACGGCCTGCTGACCGCGGTTTCGGAGATGCCGCAGGATATCTCCTTTGCCGAGATGAAGCGACGCCAGGAGGAGCTCAACGCGATCGTTCAGGCCGATCCGGCCGTCGACAGCATCGCCATGTTCGTCGGCGGCGGCGGCACCGCGCTCAATTCCGGGCGGATGTACATCTCGCTGAAGCCGCGTGACCAGCGCGACGTCGGCGCCCAGCAGATCATCTCCCGGCTGCGGCCGAAGCTCGAGAAGGTCGAGGGCGCGAAGCTTTACATGCAGGCGTCGCAGGACGTTCGGATGGGCGGCCGAGCCACACGTACGCAATTCGAGTTCACGCTGCAGGACGCCAATCTGGATGAGCTCAATGCGTGGGCCCCGAAAATCCTGGCGCGGCTGCGACGGTTGCCGCAGCTGCGCGATGTCGCCACCGACCAGCAGACCGAAGGCACCACGCTGCAGCTCAAGATCGATCGCGACACCGCGTCGCGCTACGGCATTCGGCCGCAGCTTATTGACGATACGCTGTACGACGCGTTCGGGCAGCGCCAGGTCACGCAATATTTCACCCAGCTCAACAGCTATCATGTCATCCTGGAGATCCTGCCCGGATTGCAGGGCAAGGTCGATACGCTCGACAAGATCTACGTGAAGTCGC
>JBLMWS010000165.1:0-3781 GCA_050257355.1 Gemmatimonas sp. | reverse complement strand
GTGAAGCCGAGCTCGCGCGCACGCTTTGGATCGAAATTGCGCGGCCAGCCGCCGACGATGCCGACGATGAAGGGATCGGGCTCGCGCCTGATGCGGGCGGCGACCTTCTCGCCAGCCACGCGCTTGAGAGCCGCGATCTGCTCGCCGACGGTCGCCGACAGGCCGGGCATGGTGAGGTTGCGGCGCGGTCCGACGGCCGCGAGATCCATGGTGCCGGCATGCAGCAGGAAGCCGACGGCCGAGCGCGGCGTGGCGTGCCAGTGACGAACATCCTCCGACACCGGCAGCACGGCCTCATGGCCTGCCAGCGGCTCGCGCAGGATGTTGGAGAAGAAGCCGGATGCCGCCTTGTTGGGAGCGCCGGGCCGGATGCAGACAGTCGGCAGGCGGATGCCGATGCCATCGAGGAAGCCGCGGCGCGAATAGTCGGCCAGAAGCAATTCGCCGATCGCCTTCTGCGTCCCGTAGCTGAGCAGCGGCGTGTGGAAGAACTCATCTCCGATCGCCTCGGGGAACGGCGCGCCGAACACCGCGATCGAGGACGTGAACACCACGCGCGGCTTATAGCCACCGCCGGCAAGCCTGATGGCGTCGAGCAGCATGCGTGTGCCGTCGAGATTGATGCGATAGCCCTTGTCGAAATCGAGTTCCGCCTCGCCCGAGACGATCGCGGCCAGATGGAAGATCACGTCCGGTCGTCCCGCGATCAGCTTCTCCGCGGCACCTGCCACCGCGAAATCGCCGGCGACGGTTTCGACCGGGAAGCCGGGGTTTTCGGGCTTGGTCGGCGCTACCACGTCATGCAGCGTCAGGCGGGTGATGTCGCTCTTGCCGAGCCGGCCATCGCGCAGGAGACGCTCCACCAGCTTGCGGCCCACCATGCCGGCGGCGCCCAGGACCAGAATATGCAAAGCCAACTCCTTTTTGTTCTTGCTTGTTCTTCTACGCAGGCTCGCGCCTACTCCTTCACCGCGCCGGTCATCGCCGACACGTAATGTTCGACGAAGAATGCGTAGAGGATCACGAGCGGCAGCGAGCCGACCAGCGCGCCCGCCATCAGCGAGCCCCATTTGTAGACGTCGCCGTCGACGAACTCGTTCACGATCGCGACCGGAACGGTCTTGTTGGGCGTGGACTGCAGGAAAGTCAGTGCATAGATGAACTCGTTCCAGCACAGGGTGAAGGAAAAGATGAAGGCGGAAATCAGCCCCGGAATGGCCAGCGGCACCACGATCTTGACCAGGATCTGCCAGCGCGACGCGCCGTCGATCAGCGCGCACTCTTCCAGCTCGTAAGGAATGGTCTTGAAGTAGCCCATCAGGAGCCAGGTCGAGAACGGGATCAGCAGCGTCGGATAGACCAGGATGAGCGACAGCGGCGAATCGAACAGCCCATAGGCCTGGATCACCGAGGCCAGCGGAATGAAGAGGATCGAGGGCGGCACCAGATAGGCGAAAAAGATGAGGATGCCGACGGTCTCGGCGCCCTTGAACCGCAGGCGTACGATCGCATAGGCCGCAAGCACGCTCGCGATGATCGAAAGCGTGGTCGCCCCGACCGCTACATACATCGTGTTCCAGAGCCAGCGCGGATACTGGGTTTCGAACAGCAGCGTGTAGATGTGCTTGAAGGTCGGATGCACAACCCAGAACGGGTTATAGGTGTTCATGTCGATCAGCTGTGCGTCCGGCTTGATCGCGGTCAGCGCCATCCAATAGAACGGGAACAACAGCACGAACAGGATGATGCCGAGCGGTAGATAGAGCGTGATCAGGCGCCGCGGCAGCGACTCCAGATAGCTCATGCCCTCGCTCTCGTCGCTCTGCACGACGGCGGGCGCCTTCGAATGCAAGGCTGAATCAGTCATTGCTCGATCCTTGCTGCCATTTCCGACGCTGCATGCCGAACCAGGAAATCGCGATCGCCGCGAGCAGGAACGGAATCATCGCGGTCGCGATCGCGGCGCCCTCGCCCAGCCGCCCGCTGAGGATGCCGCGCTGATAACTCAGTGTCGCCATCAAGTGCGTGGCGTTGACGGGACCGCCGCGGGTCAGCGCCCAGATCAACTGAAAATCGGTGAAGGTGAACAGCACCGAAAACGTCATGACGACGGCGATGATCGGCGTCAGCAGCGGATAAGTGATGTAACGGAACCGCTGCCAGTTGGTCGCACCGTCGAGCGTGGCCGCTTCGTAAAGCGAGGGCGACACGGTCTGCAGGCCCGCCAACAGCGTGATCGCGACGAAGGGAACGCCGCGCCAGATGTTGGCGAAGATCACGCTGCCGCGCGCCCAGTTGCCGTCGCCGAGGAAGTCGATGTTGTGCTGGATCAGACCGAGCTTGATCAGCGACCACGAGATGATCGAAAACTGCGCGTCGTAGATCCACCAGAACGCAATCGCCGACAGCACCGTCGGTACGATGAATGGAAGCAGCACGACCGAACGGATGATGGCCTTGAACGGCATGTGCCGGTTGAGCAGCAGCGCAAGATAGAGCCCGACCGCGAATTTGATGGCGCTGGCGACCACCGTGTAGAGCAGCGTATTGAACACCGCGAGCCAGAAGATGTCGTCGCTCCAGAGCCATTCGTAGTTTTCCAGGCCGACGAAAACTCCGGCGCGGCCGATGCGCTCGTCGGTGAAGCTCATCCAGATGCCGAGACCGAGCGGATAGGCAAGGAACAGGATCAGGAATGCCGCCGCCGGCAGCATGAACCACATCCCGAGCCAGTTGCGGTTGACGCGCAGCCGCGCCCATAGCGAAGGCGTCTCGACGCCGGGAGACTGTACGGAAACCGATGTCTGAAGGGTACTCATGCCGCCCTATCTTCAAGCCGGTAGAGGCGCCCTCGCCTGTAGCGTTGCGGGCGCCGATCGATTCTAAGGCAAAAAGGGGCCGGCGCGAAGACCGCGCCGGCCCACGTCGTCTCAAGTCCTGAAGATGCGCTTGGCCGAACGTTCAGCCGCGGCCATCGCGCCCTTGAGGTCCTCACGGCCGGTGCAGTAGTTCGCGAACATATCGACGACCAGGAAGTCGGCGATCGCCGCTGCGGCATCCTCGCCCATCTTGCCGATGCCGGCCGGGGTCTGCGCAGTCGCCGCCACGTCCCGGAACGGCGTGTTCTTCGGATCGGCGGTCCAGATCGGGTTGTTATTGTAGCCGAGCAGGAACGGCGACAGATAACCTTGCGCGGCCTCGATCCAAGGATTGAACTGGGCCGGCTCCATCAAGAAGGCGGTGAACGCCTTGCAGGCTTGCGGGAACTTGGTGAAATTGAACACCAGGATCGGGAAGCCGAGATGCAGCTCCCGCGTCTTGCCGTCGACGCCCGCCGGCAGGTGCGCATGATTGATGTCGGCGGCCATTTGCGGATTGTCTTTCTTCGCCGCAACGTAGATCGAAATGCCGTTGACCGTCAGATAGAGCTGACCGGCGATGAAGGCCTTGTTGTTGGAACTGTCGTTCCAGGACGCGGTGCCCGGGATGAAGTTCTCATAGAGACCCTTGACGTAATCGAGCGCCTTGGCGGTCTCCGGCGAGTTGATGACGACCTTGTTGTCCTTGTCGATCAGGTTGCCGCCATGGGCCCACAGCGCCCAATGCAGCCAGCCGTTGGCGTCGCCCGAGGCGTGGCCCAGCGCCATGCCGGCGGGGGTATTGTTCTTCTTCATGCCCTTGATCAGATCGGCAAAGCCCGCGAGATCCTTCGGGAATTCCTTGTGGCCCGCCTTTTCGGCAGCCGACATCCGGTAGTTCACGAGGCCGCCGGTCGCGGCGA
>JBLMWS010000164.1:0-5077 GCA_050257355.1 Gemmatimonas sp. | reverse complement strand
AGAAATCCGGCGAGCGCGCGATTTCCAGGATCGGCTGCTCGCGGCGACCACAGAGCTCGGCCGCGGCCGGCACCTGCGCCGCGATCTCCTTCGGAATCACGATCGCGCCGTGGCTGTCGGCATGGATGAGATCATCGGAGCGCACGGTCATGCCGGCGACGCGCACCTGGCCGCCAAAGCTCTCGGCATGCACCCAGGCGTGCGACGGGCCGATCGAGCCGGCGAGCGCCTGGAAGCCCGGCGCCCATTGCGGGACGTCTCGGACGGAGCCGTCGGTGACGACGCCGAGACAGCCGAGCGCCTTGTGCACGTTGCTCTGCACCTCGCCCCAAAATGCGCCGTAGCCGATGTCGGGTCCGTCGAGGTCCTGGATCACCATGATGCGCGGACCAAATCCCGTGCCGACATATTCGTAATATTCGATGCGGCGCTTGGCCTGTTCCGCCGGAGCCAGCGCAGATTGCACCACGGAGCGGATGGTCGCGGTCCGCGCGTAACCGACGATCGGCGGCAAATCAGGAAAGGGGCACACCAAAGGCTTGGTCGTAAACCCGATCAGCCGCCGCTCGGGCGCCACGATCTCCATGGCGTTGCAGATGGTCGGGGTGTCGTAGTGCGCCAACGCCTCGAGAAGAGATGCGGGCAGCGGCGTGGTTGCGGCGGGCTTATTCACAGGCGTCTTCTCCAACAATCCATGAGGACGGCCGTCTGGCGCCGCCCCTTGCCCCGCCTATAGCCGAGATCGGGGCTGAACCCAACTCGGCGGTTGGTCATGGCAGATATTGCGGAAGGAGGAACGTCCGGATTCCACCTCAATGCAGACGTTCAGGCCGCTCGTCGTGATCGGATGCTGCCGAGGGAAAAGACGGCATCGACCGCGGGGCGACATCATTGCTCCTGCTCGCCTCTGCCGCGGCGAAGACGCGGCTCTGATCGCGGTAGGATTTCCATCCCATCGGCAGACTGATCAGATAGAGAAGCGAGCCTGCCGACAGGATGTACCAGGGATAGCTGATCAGAAGCGCGATGAAGAAGACGACGGAAACAAAGACCGGCAGCACCAGTTCGGGCGGCACGCGCATGCGCGCCGTCTTGCCGGAAAACACCGGCAGCCGCGACACCATCAGGAACGCGACCAGCAGGGTATAAAACGCCGTCAAGGCGGCCGGCGGGCGGCCGATGCCGAGGAAAGCGATGTAGATCGGCAGCAGCACCGTGATAGCGCCGGCGGGCGCCGGAACGCCGGTGAAGTAGTTCGCGGCAAAGGCCGGCTTGTTCGGATCGTCCATGCTGGCATTGAAGCGTGCGAGCCTTAAGCCGCCGCTGATCGCAAACACCATCGCCGCGATCCAGCCGCCGTTATGCAGCTCGTGCAACTGCCAGAAATAGAGGATCAGTCCGGGTGCCACGCCGAAATTGACGAAATCCGCGAGGCTGTCGAGTTCGGCGCCGAATTTGGATTGCCCCTTGATCAGCCGCGCGATGCGGCCGTCGATGCCGTCGAGGGCGGCCGCGAACACGATGGCCCCCACGGCGAGCTCCATCCGCCCCTCGGTGGACAGGCGGATCGCGGTCAGGCCGGCGCAGATCGCAAGCAGCGTGATGACATTGGGCACCAGCATTCGCACCGGGATCGGGCGAAACCGGCGGCGGCGCAGTTCGGCTTGGGAGGGCTCGTAAGGCATGGGCTAGATATAGCAATCCCGGGTCACCTGCGCCATTGCCAGGCAACGTGCAGGCGGGCCAATCGGTCAATCGGTCCGATAGCTTCGAGCAGGGTCGGCAAGCCTGAAATCGGCCAGCACGGTTTCGCCGGCGATCGCGGTCTGGCCCTCGGCGACCAACGGCTTGGTGCCGTCGGGCAGGAACACGTCGAGCCGTGAGCCGAAGCGGATCAGGCCGAACCGCTCGCCGGCGCCGATCGACTGCCCTTCCCGCACAAAGCACACGATGCGCCGCGCCACCAGGCCCGCAATCTGGACCACCCCGATGCGGCCGTTGAGCGTGGAGATGACCAGCGAATTGCGCTCATTGTCCTCGCTTGCCTTGTCGAGCTCGGCGTTGATGAAAGCACCGGGCCGATAGGCGATGCGCTCGATCCGGCCCGCCGCGGGCGCGCGATTAACATGGCAATTGAACACGCTCATGAAGATGGAAACGCGCGGCAGCGGCCGGTCGCCGAGTCCGAGTTCGGCAGGCGGCAGCGCGTAGGTGATCATCGAAACCCGGCCATCCGCCGGCGCCACCACCAAGCCGTCGCGCAACGGCGTCACCCGCTTCGGATCGCGGAAGAACAGTGCGCACCAGACTGTGAGCAATGTGCCGATCCAACCCAGCGGGGACCACAGCCAGAACAGAATCAGGCTGACGAGGGCAAAGCCGCCGATGAAGGGATAGCCTTCAGGATGAATGGGCGGAACTTGCCCGCGGATGGAATTGGCGATCGACATGAGCCGTTTATCACTTGAGTGGAGGGAGGACTATTCCGCAGCGGACGCGATCGTATCATCGATTGGAGGCGTGCGATTGGGCGCATCGCTCTCGTCGTCGATCTGTGCCAGCTTTTCGCGTGCGGCCTCGGCTTCGCGCTGCCGGTTCCACATACTCGCATACAGCCCGCTTTTTGCCAAAAGCGCGGCATGCGTTCCGCGTTCGACGATACGTCCCTGATCGAGCACGATGATTTCGTCGGCGGCCACCACGGTGGAAAGCCGATGCGCAATCACCAGCGAGGTGCGGTTCTCCGACACGCGGTCGAGCGCTTCCTGAATCTCGTGCTCGGTGTGGCTGTCGAGCGCAGATGTCGCCTCATCCAGCACCAGGATCGGCGGCGCCTTCAAAACCGTGCGCGCGATCGCGACCCGCTGCTTTTCGCCGCCGGACAGTTTCAGGCCGCGCTCGCCGACCTGCGTCTCATAGCCGTTCGGCGCCATGCGGATCAGCGTATCGATCTGTGCGAGCCGCGCGGCCTCTTCGACCTCGGCATCGCTCGCATCCCAGCGGCCGTAACGGATGTTGTAGCGGATGGTGTCGTTGAACAGCACCGTATCCTGCGGCACCATGCCGATCTGGGCCCGCAGCGAGGTCTGCGTGACAGTCCGGATGTCCTGTCCGTCGATCAGGATGCGGCCAGCCGAAACATCATACAGGCGAAACAGCAGCCGCGAGAGCGTCGACTTGCCCGCGCCGGAGGGACCGACGATCGCCACCGTCTTGCCGGCCGGCACCTCGAAGCTCAGCCCTTTCAGGATGGGCCGCTCCGGCTCGTAGGCAAAGCGAACGTTCTCGAAGCGCACGCTGCCGGCGGTGACGATCAACGGCTGGGCGCCGGGCGCATCGTTGATTTCGGAGGGGCGGGCGAGCAGGCCGAACATCTTCTCGATGTCGATGATGGCCTGCTTGATCTCGCGATAGACCATGCCCATGAAATTCAGCGGCTGGTACAGCTGAATCATCATGCTGTTGATCATGACGAAATCGCCGACCGTGTTGCGCCCCTGACGCACGCCGTAGGCGCACATCAGCATGGTCGTAGTCAGCCCGAGGGTGAAGATCACCGCCTGTCCGGCATTGAGCAGCGCCAGCGACGTATAGGTGTCCACGCTCGCCTCTTCATAGCGCTCCATCGAGCGGTCGTAACGGGCGGCCTCGCGCGCCTCCGCCCCGAAATATTTCACCGTCTCGTAGTTCAAGAGCGAGTCGATCGCCTTGGTGTTGGCGTCGGTGTCGGAGTCGTTCATCTTGCGGCGGATGCTGATCCGCCATTCGGTCGCGATGTAGGTGTAGTACATGTAGACTGCTACCATGCACAGCGTGGCGAGCACGTAGCGCCAGTCGAACTGCCAGAGCAGCACGGCCATCAGCAGCGAGACCTCGACGATGGTCGGGATCAGCTGCAGGATCACCATGCGCACGATGGTCTCGATGCCGTTGCGACCGCGTTCCAGGACCCGGGTCAGTCCGCCGGTCTTGCGCTCCAGATGAAAGCGTAGCGACAATTCGTGCATGTGCACGAAGGTGATGTAGGCGAGCTTGCGCACCGCATGCATCGCCACCCGCGCGAAGATGCCGTCGCGCCATTGCGTCAGCACCGCCATCAGGACGCGCACGCCGCCATAGCTTGCGGTCATGATCAGGGGCGAGGCGATTAGCCAGAGCAGCCAGTCGGAGGCGAACACCGGAGCAGTGCCCTTCCCCGTCAGCGCATCGGTTGCCCATTTGAAGGTGAAGGGGATGGAGAGCGTCGCAAACTTCGCCAGCAGCAGCAGAACGAACGACCAGACCACCCGCATCTTCAGGTCGAAGCGGTCGCTCGGCCAGATGTAGGGCCAAAGGTGGACCAAAGTCCCCATCAGGGTGCCCTGTTCTGGCGGGCTGGCAGGCAAAGCGCGGCCGGTGGGGTCGGGCGACGAAGGATGGGCCATCAAATGGAAGCCTGCGGGAACGGAAAGCGCGCTGCCTTGTTCATGTCCAGCTCATATAAAGCGTTTGGAGGCTCCGTACAGTCATTGCCCCAGCATTTCTTTCGCCCTCGGCCGGTATTTCCAGGTAGATTCGACCTTACTTGTCGAATCATACCCACCCAACTACTGCCTTGACCCTTTTACGTTGCAGTGCCACATGGCCAAAATGACCAAGATCAAGACCGTCTGTGTTTATTGCGGCTCCGGCCCCGGCACGAACCCCCAGTACATCGACGCAGCCAAGGCGCTCGGCAGGGCTTTCGCCGAGAACGGCATCCGCCTGGTCTATGGCGGCGGTTCGCTCGGCATGATGGGCGCGGTCGCAACCTCGGTCCTCGACCATGGCGGCATGGTGACCGGAATTATTCCGGACTTCCTCACGTTGCGCGAAAACGCGCTGACGCGTGTCCAGGAAATGATCGTCACGCCCGACATGCATGAGCGCAAGCGGCTGATGTTCGAACGCTCCGATGCCTTCGTGGCGCTGCCGGGTGGGCTCGGCACGCTCGAGGAGTTGGTGGAACAACTCACCTGGCAGCAGCTTGGGCGGCATTCCAAGCCGGTGCTGCTTGCCAATATCGACGGGTTCTGGGAGCCGCTGTTCTCGTTGTTCT
>JBLMWS010000163.1:0-3914 GCA_050257355.1 Gemmatimonas sp. | reverse complement strand
TCGGGCAATTTCTCGGCTGGCGCCTTGCGTTCATCGTTCCCGGCGTCGTGACGGTTCTGCTCGGCGTCGCCTTTGCGCTGACCGTGGTACACGAGGATCGCAAAGGCACGAAGCAGGCCGCGGCACAGGCGCGGGTGGCGAAGGAGGACATGTGGCGGGTGATCGTCGCGCTGCTGATCGTGGTGGTTGCGATCTCCACCACCTTCAATGCGGTGACGGTGGCGCTGCCCAAACTGTTCGCCGAGCGGCTCGCCGGCTTGACCAGGAGCCCGGCGTTGCTCGGCGTGATTGCGGCCGGTGTCTATGTGTTCGGTGCCATGACCCAATATACGATCGGCCGGCTCTTGGACCGCCATTCGCTGAAGACCGTGGCCCTGCCGCTGTCCTTCATGCTGGCGCCGTTCCTGTACGTCGCCGCGACCCTGTCCAACCTGCCGCTGATCCTGGCCTCGATCGGCATGGTCATGGGCGCGTTCGGGCAGGTCACCGTGAACGACGCCATGGTCGGCAAATACACCGCGGAAGAATGGCGCTCGCGCGCCTATGCGGTGCGCTATTTCATAGGCTTCACCGCAGCCGGTGCCTCCGTGGGTCTGGTGGCCTGGCTCTATAGGCAGGGCGGCTTCTCGACCATGCTGCACGCCTTCGCCGGCCTTTGCCTGCTGGTGATTGCGGCCGCGATCATCCTGCCGCACGAGATCAGGACGCCGGCCGCCAAGACTTGAGTGAGCCCGCACAGCAAGGTCGGAGATTCTACGCCTCCGCCTGCTTGCCGGCCTCCGGCGCGTTCTTCCGCGCGGCGCGCCAATTCTCGAGGCGTTGGACCACGACGAAGAAAGCCGGCACGAACAGCACGGCGAGGCAGGTCGAGGCCAGCATGCCGGAGAACACGGTGATGCCGATCGACTTGCGCGCGCTGGCGCCGGCGCCGGTCGCCGTCACCAGCGGCACGACGCCGAGGATGAAGGCGAACGAGGTCATCAGGATCGGACGGAACCGGGCGCGCGCCGCGCCGATCGCGGATTCGACCAGCGACCTGCCTTCACCATGCAGTTCGAGCGCGACCTCGACGATCAGGATCGCGTTCTTGGCCGACAGCGCGATCAGGAGGATCAGGCCGATCTGGACGTAGAGGTTGTTGTCAATCTTCAGCGCTTCGAGCACGATCATCGGCCCGAGCAAGGACAGCGGCACCGCCAGGATCACCGAAATCGGCGCGTACCAGCTCTCATATTGTCCGGCGAGGACCAGATAGACGAGCAGCATGGCGAGCCCGAACGTGTAGTAGATCTGATTGCTGACCGCCTTCTCCTGGTACGACATCGCCGTCCATTCAAAGCCGGTCCCCGGCGGCAGCGTCTTTTGCGCGACCTGCTCCATCAGGCTCAAGGACTGGCCGGAACTGTAGCCCTGCGCCGGCAGTCCGACGACGGCCGAGGACGGATAGAGGTTGTAGAGGCTGATCAGGGAGGGGCCGACCGACGGCGTGATCTTGGCGACCGTCCCGATCGGGACCATGTCGCCGTTCTGGTTGCGCACCATCATGTTCTCGATGTCGCGCGCGGTCAGGCGGAATTGCGAATCCGCCTGCGTATAGACCTGGAACACGCGGCCGAACTTGTTGAACTGGTTGACGAAGGACGAGCCGAGATAGGTCGACAGCGCGGAGAACACCTGGTCCGTGGTGACGTGCAGCGTCTGCGTCTTGATCCGGTCGATCTCGACGTCGAACTGCGGCACGTTGGCCCGGAACGGCGATTGCACCTGCTGCAGCGCGCTCTGGCTCTGCGCGTTGGCGACCAAGGCGTTGGTGATCGCCTGCAGCTTGGCATAGTCGTTGTTGCCGCCGCGCAATTCGACCTGCATGGCAAAGCCGGCGGCGTTGCCGATGCCCTGAATGGGCGGCGGCGGCAGCACCAGCGCCCGCGCCTCCATGATCGTGGCGAGCTTGTCGTTGAGCCCATAGACCAGCGAGCGGAGATCCTCGCCCGGCCCGCGTGAATCCCAATCCTTCAGGACGATGTAGGCGACGCCGGCATTGGCAAGGCTGGCGCTGTTGTCGAGCGCGGAGATGCCGGCGATGGTGGTGACCTGCGCCACACCCGGCGTCTGGCGGGCGATCTCGGACACTTTCTCCAGCACGGTCTGGGTACGGTCGAGCGAGGCGCCGTCGGGCAGTTGCACGGCGGCGATCAGATAGCCCTGATCCTCGATCGGCAGGAAGCCGGTCGGCACGCGGGCGATGCCATAGAAGCCGATGGCGATCAGGATCAGCGCGATCGTGACGGAAAGGCCGGCGTGTCGCGCGATGGCGCCGATCAGTGCAGCGTAGCGCCGCTCCAGCCGGCCATAGACGTTGTTGAAGCCGCGGTAGAACCAGTTGCGCCGTTCCATCGGCACGGCAGGCCGCAGCCACAGCGCGCATTGCGTGGGTTTCAGGGTCGCCGCGTTGATGGCGCTGAGCAGCGCGGTGGCCGCGATCACCAGCGCGAATTGTGCGTAGATGCGCCCGGTGAGCCCGGCCAGGAAGGACGCCGGCAGGAACACCGAGATCAACACCAGCGTGATGCCGACGATCGGCGCAAACAGCTGGTCCATCGCCCTGATCGCGGCGTCGTGGCCGTTCATCCCCTGCTCGATGTTGTGGGCGGCGCCCTCGACCACGACGATGGCGTCGTCGACCACGATGCCGATTGCGAGCACGATGGCAAACAGGGTCGACAGGTTGATGGTGAAGCCGAGCGCCGCCATGGCCGCGAATGCGCCGATGATGGTGACGGGCACCGTGGTCGCAGGTACCAGCATGGCCCGCCAGTCCTGCAGGAACAGGAGGATCACGACCAGCACGAGGAGGCCGGCCTCGATCAGCGTCTTGTAGACCTCGTGAATCGAGGCGGAGACGAATTTCGTGGTGTCGAACGGCGTCTCGTAGGTGACGCCTGGCGGGAAGGCGCGCGAGAGCTCGGCCATCTTCTTCTCGACCGCCTGCTGGACCTGCAATGCGTTGGCGCCCGGCGACTGGAACACGCCGATGCCCGCGGCGGGCTGATTGTTGAGCGAGAAGATCTGGCTGTAGGTCTGCGCGCCGAGTTCGACCCGGCCGACGTCGCGCACCCGTGTCACGTCCCCATTGCTGCCGGTCTTGACGATGATGTTCTCGAACTGGCTCGCATCCTCGAGCCGTCCATTGACGTTGAGCGTGTATTGAAAGGCCTGGCCGGGCGGCGTCGGCGGGCTGCCGATCTGGCCGGCCGAGACCTGCTGACTCTGCTGCTGGATCGCCTGGATCACGTCCTGCGGCACCAGATCGCGCGCCTGCAGCTTGTTCGGGTCGAGCCAGACCCGCATGGAATATTGGCCCGCGCCGAACACCGTGACATTACCGACCCCGGGCAGGCGCGACAACTCGTCGCGCAGATTGATCGTCGCGTAGTTGCTCAAGAACAGGCTGTCGTATGTCTTATCGGGCGAGGTCAACGTCACGAACAAAAGAATCGAGGTCGAACGCTTCTGCACCGTGACGCCCTGGTTCTGCACGGCCTGGGGCAGTTGCGACAGCGCGCTCGAGACGCGGTTCTGCACCAGCACCTGTGCGAAGTTCAGGTCGGTGCCGATCTTGAAGGTGACGGTGAGGGTATAGGTGCCGTCGGCGCCGCTGTAGGACTGCATGTACAGCATGTCCTCGACGCCGTTGACCTGCTGCTCGATCGGCAATGCCACCGTGTCGACCACGGTCTTGGCGCTGGCGCCGGGATAGCGGGTCGTGACCTGCACCGTCGGCGGCACCACATCGGGATATTGCGCGACGGGAAGTTCGAGCAGCGCCACCGCGCCGATCAGCATCATCAAAAGCGCGATGACGTTGGAAAGCACCGGCCGCTCGATGAAGAACTTGGAGATCATGGCCCGCTCCT
>JBLMWS010000162.1:0-15100 GCA_050257355.1 Gemmatimonas sp. | reverse complement strand
TGTCGGCTGGCTGCGCAATCTCACAGTTGAGCGTATGATGCGTACCGACGTCGCCAAGGTGCCGAGTACCACCAGTATTGCCGCGTGTCGGCGCGAATTTTTGCTGGGATCGCGGCCGGCGGTCGTGGTGGTCAATAACTCCGACGATTATTGCGGGCTGGTGTTGCTGCCGGAACTGTTCTCCGGTGAACTGGATTCGATCGCGGACGAGATCCAGGTGGTGGAGCTTGCGCGGTACACGGACGTCAGCCTGTTGCCGGAGATGAATGTCAAGACCGCCATGAAGATCTTTGACGATGCCGAGGCCGAGGTGCTGGCCGTATTGGAGTCCGAAAACAGCCGCAAGGTCATCGGCTTTCTCACCGAATCTTACGCGCGACGCCGTTATGTCGAGGAAATCGATCAGGCCACCCGCGGAGTGCTCGGCGCGTTATCATAGAATTGAGCCGTCAATGCGCTCAAAAATGGAACCAGGGAGGCTTGGCTGGAATTTCCGTGCTGTCGCTGCGGATTTTCCAATCGCAAGCCCTTTGGTCGAGAATGATGGAGAAGGACATGTTGATGCACCTTCCGATCGTTATTGCTATGGCCCTTCCGCTCACGCCCGCCACCTATAGCACGCCGAAATTCGACATCACGCGCGAGTGCTCGCTCGAGGGTGGGACGGTCGTCAATCAGGGCTACTGCAAGCAAGCTGAAAAGCAGGCGTTGCAGCAGCTCCACAAGGAATGGCCGCAATTCACGAATGATTCCAGACAGCGCTGCCTCAACCTGACCGCCATGGACGGGACGGGTAGCTATGTCGAATATTTGACCTGTCTGGAAATGGCCCGGGACGTGCGAAATTCGGAAACCGGCAGCAATCAAGCTTCGCAGACGGATGGACGCGCGCACAACGGGCGGAAGTAATCGCCGGCCGCGAAAGCTGCGGTCGCCGGCGCGGTCGCTCCGATGAGATTGGCAATCGGTACGGAAGGACGGAAGGAAAGCCGATCATGCCAAAGCCTTCGCTGCAAGCCCTGTCGTTCGTTGTGGCGCTGGGGGTGTTGATCGGAGCGGCCGAGGCCGAGCCCGGCGTGCTGCAAGGCCAGAATGCGTTTGGCGATTGGCAAGCCGACAAGCCCGGCACGGTTCGTCTGATCAGGCCGCAGGACCTGCCGGAGCCTGGCGCCACGCGCTCGTTCGCGAACGCGCCGCATATCGTCGCCAGGCCTGCCGATGCGGCGCTCAAGGTGCCGCCCGGCTTCAAGATCGAGCCCTTCGCCGAAGGCCTGAGCGGTCCGCGCACGATCCGGGTGGCGCCGAATGGCGACGTGTTCGTTGCCGAAACTAGCGCGGGACGGATCCGTGTGCTTCGCGCAGCCCACGGTCCGTCGCAGCCCGTTCAGAAGGAGGTTTTCGCCAGCGGCCTCAATCGACCCTTCGGAATGGCGTTTTTTCCGAACGGTGATGCCCCGCGATGGCTCTACGTCGCCAATTCCGACAGCATTGTCCGCTTTCCGTATCATCCCGGCGATCTGCAGGCGGCAGGGAGACGCGAGACCGTGGTCGCGAATCTCGCGCATGGCTACGGACATTCGACCCGCGACATCGTCTTCATGCCGGACAATACGCGCATGCTGGTTTCGGTCGGGTCAGCCAGCAACGCGGGTGAGGAGTTGGCTTCGCCGCAGGGCGGCCTGGAGGCATGGATCAACCGGCATCCGCTCGGAGCCGCCTGGGGCGAGGAGACCGATCGCGCAGCCGTGCTTGCCTTCGATCCCGACGGCAAGGACCGAAAGCTGTTTGCGACCGGCATCCGCAACTGCGTCGGCCTCGCCGTCCAGCCGGCGACCGGCACGCCCTGGTGTTCGACAAATGAGCGTGACGGGCTCGGCAACGATCTGGTCCCCGACTACGTGACGCGGGTGCGAGAGGGTGCCTTTTATGGCTGGCCGTGGTTTTACATCGGCAATCATCAAGACCCTCACCATACCGGCGAGCGGGATGATCTCAAGGACAAGATCACGGTACCGGACGTCCTCATCCAGGCGCATTCGGCGTCGATGGGAATTGCCTTCTACGACGGCAGCAATTTCCCGACGGAATATCGCGGCGATATCTTCGCCGCCGAGCACGGCTCCTGGAACAGGTCGAAACGTACGGGCTACAAGGTCATTCGCATTCGTCTCAAGGACGGCGTGCCGACCGGCGAATACGAGGATTTTGTTACCGGCTTTGTCGTCAATGACCGCGAGGTGTGGGGGCGTCCGGTCGGGGTCGCAGTTGCCAAAGACGGCGCGCTGCTGATTTCGGAGGATGGCAACGGGACGATTTGGCGGGTCAGTCATTGATCCGCTGGCGGGAATAGAAAAGAGCCGCAATCTCACGAGATAACGGCACGATTTCCAGATGCGCTCTGGACGACAAATATCTCGGCGCGGAAATCAACCGACGAATTTGGTTAGGGCGCAAAGCGCGGCCGTTCTGCCGGCGAGAGAATCTGTGCAGGTCAGATCGCGCGGGCCTGTCTGCGGACCTCGTTCGCGATTGGCCGCAGGGACTCCATCGGCGCCTGGCCGACGAGGCTGTAGCCTAGGCCGCGGTCTGCCCAGGCGAAACCCGCGACATCCCCGCTCGATTGGCCCGTCATCGGCGCGTTCCGGTCGGCGCTGTTCATTGGGCGCGTCAGCAGAACGATCCGGCTGCCATGGTCGTCATCATACATGAACATCGCGGCCGGACCGTGCGAAGTCGCGACCAGGCGTCCGCCCATCAGCCGGTAGCCCGCGGCGGCGAGATCCGGCACCTTGACCGCCTGGTGCAGTCGGCTCGAAACCCATTGCACGAGCTGGGCGCTGTCGGTGGCGCGCACTTCGACGGGCCGAACATGGTCGGGGGCGTAGACGTTGTAGGAGTCCATCGCCTCCTGCGCCAATGCGGCCACCCCGGCCGGTGTTGACAACAAGGAGCCGCGCGCGACCCAACCGCCGGCGCCGCCGATGCTCAGGAGCAGCAGGGCCGCCGCCGCCCAGGACAAGCGTGATGGACGCAGCCTTCGGTCCTCGATCATGCGTGCCAGATTGAGCTCGGGCGGCGCCGGCTCGTCGGCGATCGGCGCCAGCGCCGCCCGCAGCAGATCGCGCTGAGCGGCGAAGCCGGCGATGCGCTTTGCGACCTCCGGATGGTCGTCCAGATAGGAGGCGACTTCCGCCCGCCGTTCCGGCTCCAGCGCTTGATCCACATAGGCGTGGAGATCATCTTCCGTGATCGGACGATGGGTCATTTCACGCTCCGCAAAGGCACAATATTCGTCGTGGTCACCGCACGGCCTTCCAGCTCCTGCTGCAGTCGTTCGCGCGCCCGGGACAGGCGCGACATCACCGTGCCCACCGGGATGTCAAGCACCTTGGCGGCCTCCGCATAAGAGAGATCTTCGACCGCGACAAGCAGCAGAACGGCCCGTTGATCGTCCGGGAGCTTTGCTAGCCTGTTCAGCACATCCTGGTACACGAGCTTTTGTTCCTGCGCGGCCGCTTCGGCGATGTGTTCTTCGCAAGCCTCGTCAATTCCGACATGCTTGCCGCGCGCCTTCGCCTGTCGGAACTGATTGACCGCGAGATTATGCAGGATGGTGAAGAGCCAGGCGCGCACGTCGCCGTCGCGGCGCTGGTGCCAGCGGCTGACGGCTCGCTCCAGGCAGTCCTGCACCAGATCGTCGGCGCGCGCACGATCGCGCATGAGCGCGCGCGCGTAGCGGCGGAGCGCCGGGATCAGCGGCTCGACCTGAACCAGCATGTCCTTCATCACGCGCTCCGCTTGCAGTTCATCTGGTTCACCCGATCACGTCATGGCGTCTCGACTTGAACGGCTTCGCTCGACGTTGTCGCCGCAGCGGGTGCAACGACCAGGTAGCGCCGTTCGGCCTTGGCCGATGGATCGACGATTTGCCGGATCGGACCAGTGGCGTTGACAATAGCCGATCCCGCCGGGTTGGTCATAAAGGCCGCCAATGGCTGCAGAGAGCCGCTGCCGTCGATATGGTCAGCCAGGGCAAGAATGTATCTTTGCTTTGGCTCTAGTCCAGTGACCGACGCCTGCAGCACCTGGATCAATCCCTGATCGAACAACGACACGCTGGTCGGCGATTTGCCGCCGCCCGCGTTGTCCTTTGGTCCGAGCGCGATATGCGCAACCTGGCCGGCGACGCCGAGGGGCTGCAGGTTTTCGCGATCGTCCGGATTCGGTACGGCGTTCGGCACATAGGCGATGGCCTGCGGTGCCTGTCCGATCGGAATGTTGGCGATCACGGCATTGGTCGCGGTATCGATCGCCGTCAGCGCATCGGCATTTTCAAGCCCGACATAGATGCGCGTGCCATCGCCCGACGGCCACACGCCGTGCGGGAGGCTGCCGACCGGGATGGTCGTGGCCAGCGAAAAATCGTCGGTGCGGAACACCTTCACCTGGTTCAAGCCGCCGATGGTGACATAGGCGAAGGTTCCTTTCGCTGTGTGCGCGAAATTGACATGGTTGGTGATCGGACCGGTGTCGATGGTCTTCATCAGGTTGAACGGCGATCTGCCGTTGAACACCTGGGTTTTGCCGACGTCTTTCAGCGTGAACCAGACCTGCTTTCCGTCCGGTGTCACCGCAATGTTCGGGCAGAACGGGCTCTCCTGCTTCACCTTGGCAATGATCTTGTGCTCGGCGACCGAGACGACATCCGTCTCCGGGTTGAACGAGGAGCAGATGTAACCATACTTGCCGTCGGGCGAGAACATCTGCATGCCCGGGCCGCTTGGGGTGGTAATGCGCGTCTTCTCCTTCAAAGTCTTGGCATCAATGACGGAGATGTAGTTTTCGCCGCGCACCGTGACCCAGACCTCCCTGCCATCAGGCGTGTAAAAGGCCTCGTGCGGCGAGCGGCCGACATAGGTGACGTGCTTGACCGCGTTGGTCGCGGTGTCGATGAAAGCCACCGAATTGGATCCGATCGAAACCACGGCAAGCGTGCGGTGGTCCGGCGAATAACCCATGCCGTGCACGAGCACCTGTCCCTTATAGAGTGGGCTGAAATTGGCCGGCTGCGGCTCGCCCAGCCTGATCACGCCAAGCAGCTTGTTGTCGAGCGGATCGGTCACCGAAACGGTGTTGGAAAACTGCTCGGCCGCGTAGACGCGATCGTGATGGCTGATCGGGATATCGGCGGCCGACAGCGCGCCCGGCGCCTGGCCGGCCCATGCGCAGGACCAGGTCGCAAGCACCGTGCCTGCAAGGAAAGCGCTCTTCCAGATTTTCATGACTTGCTCCTACTTCTTCATGCCTGCGGACATGTCCATCTGCATGCCTTGATGATGTTGATGCTGGGCGTCGATCACCCTGACCGGTGCTTGTTGGGTCGGAGACGGCCTCGTATCGTTCGCGGGCTCGCCGATCGCGAGCTTCATGGCCGCGATCTCCTGCATTTGATCGACGATGATCTCCTGCGCGATGCGGCGCAGCTGCTCGTTCTTGCCGTAGCGCAGTTCGATCACGGCCATATCGATCGCGCCTTGATGATGCGGGTTCATCATCGCGACGAAGTCGTGGTCGATATCGCCGCTTGGCTTGACCGCCATGTCGTTCATCATCTTCGTCATCGCCGCATCGTTCTCCTTCAGGAAAGAACGTTCGTCGGCATTGATGGCGGCGGGCGCTGGCGGCGGGTGGTCCTCGTGCGCAAAGACTAACGGCGGCACAGCGAAGGCGATCAGAATGCGTGCGCCGAACAGAGCCTTGCTGAGCGGCGGTTTGAGAAATCGGAAGCGGCCGAGCGCCGCGGCGCCGCGAAACGATGGCCGATACATGCAGGACTCCCATGCAGCTGGTTGCATGGGTGTGACGTGTGCGGGCGTTTTCTATTCCATCGCGATCGGCAGGAGTCCTTGTGGCCAACCGAGCGGCTTGAAAAAACGCCGGCAAAACAACAAGAAGACAATGATATGCAGCCTGATCACGTCATCGTTAGTCCGACGTGATCAGCCTCTGCGCACGCTGGCCCCGCCATCGACCGGCAGCGTTACGCCGGTGATGAAATCCGCCTCATCCGACGCCAGAAACAATGCGGCATTGGCGACGTCCCAGGCTGTGCCCATTTTCTTCCGCAATGGCACCTTGCTGTCGCGCTCGGCGGCGACCTCGGCGCGACTCTTGCCGAATTCGCGGGCGCGGGTGTCGACGGCCATCGGTGTGTTCATCAGGCCTGGCAGGATCACGTTCGCGCGAATGCCATACTCGGCGTTCTGGTAGGCAAGCTGTTCGGTGAAGGCGATCATCGCCGATTTGGTTGCCTTGTAGGCGACGTAAGGGTAGGTGGTGATGGCGGCCATCGACGAGATGTTGATGATCGCGCCGCTCCTCTGTTGCCGCATGATCGGAATCACGTGCTTTGCTGCGAGGACGCAGCTCTTCAGGTTGATCGCGACGCAGCGGTCGAACGCTTCTTCGGTGATCGCCAGCAGCTCGGCATCGCCTCCGGCAAGACTGACGCCAACATTGTTGTGTAGCACGTCGATGCGGCCCCAGCGGGCGACCGCATCCGCGACCATCGCCTTGATCTCGGCATTTTTGGTGACGTCGGCGTTGAAAGCGGCGGCCGTTCCCCCCTTCGCGGCGATCATGTCGACCGTCTCTTGGGCGGAAGCCGGATTGTGATCGACGCACAGAACCTTGGCGCCTTCGCGCGCGAAGGTCAGCGCCGTGGCACGGCCGTTGCCCATGCCTTCGCCAGGGCTTTGCCCGGCGCCGACGACGATGGCGATGCGATCCTTCAGGCGCATGTCAGTTTACTCCCGGTATCGGGTACTGTTGCAGTACCTCTTTGTAATACGGCTCGTTGTCGATCTTCATGGTAGCGAGCACGCGCACGACGGCGCAGTAAAACGCAATCGTGAGCACGAGGTCGACCATCAGCTCGTCGGCGAGGTGCTGCTTGATTTCCGCGAACGTCGCCTCCGACATCGCCAGCTCGCGCGTCATTTCGCGCGCGCCCTTCAGGATCGCTTTTGCCAGCGGCTCGAGCTTCGACGGCCTGCCCGCGGTCTCCGCCATCAGGCCGGCAATGTCGTCGTCGGTGACGCCGAAATCCTTGCCGATTTTGACATGGTGGGTGAATTCATACTCCGACTTTTCCAGCCAGCCGACCTGAAGAATCGCGAGCTCCCGCAACCGCGGGTCGAGCCTGCTCTTGAACCGGATATAGCCGCCGACGCCGTTGAACGCGCCTGCCATCTCGGGCGAATTGACCAAAAGCTTGTGCAGATTGGTGTTGCGCTTGAGCATGTCGCGATATTCGGGCGCGACCTGGTCGACCTCGAGATAGGGCAAGCGGGCCATTTGTTTCCTCTTTGTACGCGCGCGGACCGAGCCTGCTCGTCCGCGGGAGCCGCAATCATTTTTCTTGTCGAAACCGCACGATAGCAGTGCCTTTCGTGTCGGGAAAGCGCCGCAAACCGCGAAGCGGGCGCTCACAGCCCGAGCGCGCGATCACGATTCCCGGTGGCAGAAGCGCGCGCTCGCCGTTCGTCGATGGCCGTGATCGCGAAGTGCGTACCGCAACCTGCCCGAATGGCCCATTTGGAACCACGCTTGATGCGGTGCGTTCTGCGTTGGCCCATGGGGAAAGCGCGGGATGAATCTCCTCGATCCACAAGGTCCGGTCGCAGCCGGCGATTCGACCATTCTGGTCGACTCGATCGCGATCATGCTTGCGATCGTGGTGCCCACCATCGTCGCGATCCTTGCCTTCGCCTACTACTTTCGTGCATCAAATCCGCGGGCGTTCTATCGCCCCGACTTCGCCTATTCGGGGCGAATTGAGCTCGTCGTCTGGTCGATCCCGACGCTCACCGTCATTCTCCTGGCCGGCGTTGCCTGGATCGGCTCGCATCAGCTTGATCCTGCGGCGCCGGTCGCAGGCACGGGAAGTCCGGTCAGGATTCAGGCCGTCTCGCTCGATTGGAAATGGCTCTTCATTTATCCGGATCAACGGATCGCGACTCTCAATTCGATGACGATACCGGTGGGCGCGCCGATACACATCGAGCTGACCTCGGCAAGCGTGATGACCGCGTTCTTCATCCCGCAGCTCGCCAGCATGATTTACACCATGAACGGCATGGTGACGCGGCTCAACATGCGCGCCGACCAGGAAGGGACTTTCAAAGGGGTCGCATCGCAGTTCAGCGGCGACGGCTTTCCCGAAATGATGTTCGATGTCCACGTCGTGTCCGCGCTCGATTTTCCGAACTGGGCCGCCGGCGCGGCGAAGACTGACCGGGTCCTGAACGCGGACAGCTTTCGCGAACTCTCCCGCCAGTCCGTGGAGAATGTGAACGCGACCTTCCGTCTGGACGATCCGCGGCTGTTCGAGAAAATCGCAACGCAGCAGATACCGCCTGCGCCGGGGCCGGAGGTGAAGACCGAGGCGGCTCAATCCTACATCGGAGCGCCCAATGTTAGGTAAGCTCAACTGGTCGGCGATTCCCCTGGAATCGCCGATCCCGCTGCTCTCGGCTGGCCTCGTGCTCAGCATCATATTGCTGGTGCTCAACTGGGCGGGCGTCAAGGGCTACTACCCCTATCTCTGGCGGGAATGGATCACCAGCGTCGATCACAAGCGGATCGGCGTGATGTACGTGCTGCTCGCGATGGTGATGCTGCTGCGCGGCGGCACCGATGCCATCATGATGCGAGCCCAGCAGGCGATCGCCTATCACTCCCAAGGTTATCTCCCGCCGCAGCATTACGACCAGATCTTCTCCGCGCACGGCACTATCATGATCTTCTTCGTCGGCATGCCGTTCGTGATCGGGCTGATGAACCTGGTCGTGCCTCTGCAGCTCGGCGTGCGCGACGTCGCTTTCCCGACGCTGAATTCGGTAGGCTTTTGGCTCACGGCCACCGGTGCGCTGCTGGTCAACATTTCGCTCGTGGTCGGCGAGTTTGCCCGCACCGGCTGGCTGCCGTTTCCACCACTGTCCGAGCTCACTTATTCGCCCGGCGTCGGCGTCGATTACTATCTATGGTCGCTGGAAATTTCAGGCATAGGCACGCTCGTCGCTGGCGTCAATCTCGTCACCACGGTACTGAAGCTGCGCACCAGGGGCATGACCTACCTGCGGATGCCGATGTTCTGCTGGACCACGCTCGCGTCCAATCTCCTGATCATCGCCGCGTTTCCGATCCTCACCGCAACGCTGACGATGCTGGTCCTCGACCGCTACTTCGGCTTCCACTTCTTCACCAACGAAGCCGGCGGCAACGTGATGATGTTCATGAACCTGATATGGGCCTGGGGGCATCCCGAGGTCTACATCCTCGTGCTGCCCGCGTTCGGCATTTTCTCCGAAATCGTCCCGACCTTCTCCTGCAAATCGCTGTTCGGCTATCGCTCGATGGTGCTGGCGACGATGGCGATCTGCATCATTTCCTTCTGTGTCTGGTTGCACCATTTCTTCACCATGGGCGCGGGGCCAGACGTGAACGCGATCTTCGGCATCGCCAGCATGATCATCGCGGTGCCCACGGGCGTGAAGATCTACAACTGGCTATTCACCATGTATGGCGGGCGCGTGCGCTTCGAGACGCCAATGATGTGGTCGATCGGCTTCATGGTGACCTTCATCATCGGCGGCTTGACCGGCGTTCTCGTGGCAGTCCCGCCGGCGGATTTTCTCCTGCACAACAGTTTGTTCCTGGTTGCGCACTTCCATAACGTGATCATTGGCGGCGTGTTGTTCGGTGCCTTTGCCGGCTACACTTATTGGTTTCCGAAAGCCTTCGGCTTCCGTCTGCATGAAGGTTTGGGCAAGGCTTCGTTCTGGTTCACCTTCATCGGTTTCTGGGTCACCTTCATACCGCTCTATGCCGCCGGCATGCTGGGGATGACCCGACGACTGCAGCATTACGACGTCGCGGAGTGGCGGCCCTGGATGATTGCAGCCGCGGTCGGGACCGTCATCCTCACGATCGGCGTCGCCTTGCAGGTGGTGCAGCTCGCCTACAGCATCCGTCATCGCGAGGAATTGCGCGACACCACCGGCGATCCCTGGGATGGACGGTCGCTGGAATGGGCCACCGCCTCGCCGCCGCCGGTATTCAATTTCGCCCTCCTGCCTAACGTTCACGGCGAAGATGCCTACTGGCTCATCAAGGCGCATGCCAAGCAGCAGCAGATCGGCGATCACGAGGAGCGCGAATATCAGGATATCGAAATGCCGCGCAACTCGCCGACCGGCTTCGTCTGCGCGTTCTTTGCGACTGTGATGGGGTTTGCGCTGATCTGGCACATCTGGTGGATGGTCGCGCTCGGCGGGGTCGGCGCGTTCGCGACTTTCATCGCTTTCGCCTGGCGCGACCATGACGAATACGTCATTCCCGCGGCGGAAGTCGCCCGCATCGATCGTGCCAACCTGGCGCAACGGCGCGCCGCCATGAGCCTGGTGGGGAGCGCGCCATGAGTGACACGACCCTTTCCTATGTCGCACATGGTGATCCACACCATCTGCGCGGGATGCAGGAATCCGCCATAGCGCATGAGGGGCCGGCCCCGAAACGCATCGTCACCGGCTTCGGCTTCTGGATTTTCCTGCTCAGCGACATCGTGATGTTCTCGTGCTTCTTCGCGAGCTATTCGGTGCTGCTGGGCCAGACGGCGGGTGGGCCGAGCGGGGCCGAACTGTTCGATCTCAGAAGCGTCGCGGCCGAGACTGCGTTTCTGCTGCTGTCGAGCTTCGCTTGCGGAATGGCAAGCATCGCCGCGGACCTGCGAAACGCGCGCTGGTTTCAGATCGCGATGGCGGTCACCGGCCTGCTGGGGCTCGGATTTCTTGCGCTCGAGGTGCGCGAGTTTACCGATCTCGTCAGCCGCGGCGCCGGACCGACGCGGAGCGCGTTCCTGTCCGCCTTCTTCACGCTGGTCGGATGTCATGGGCTGCATGTCACCGCCGGCCTGCTGTGGCTGCTCACCATGATGGCCCAGGTCTACGCCAAAGGATTTCGTGCCGACATCATGCGGCGCATGCTCTGCTTCGCGCTGTTCTGGCATGCGCTCGACATCATCTGGGTCGCAATCTTTTCAATCGTCTATCTTATCGGGAGCGCCGCATGAGCGATCAGGCTCACCCTGGCTACGATCACCGCGACGTCGCGCCGGGCGACGAGGAGGAAGTCCGCGTAGGCCCCCGCGTCCTCGGCTATGTCATCGGTCTCGGGCTTGCCATTCTGCTGACCGCGACGTCATTCTTCATTGCCGGGACAAATCTGGTGTGGCAGCCCAGCATTCCCGTGGCACTCATCGTGCTGGCGATCGCACAAATGGGCGTCCATCTCGTGTTCTTCCTCCACATCACCACCGGGCCGGATAACACCAACAACGTCATGGCGCTGGCATTCGGTCTATTGATCGTGTTTCTGGTGGTCGGCGGCTCCGTCTGGATCATGAGTCATCTCAATGCGAACATGATGCCGATGGAGCAGATCATGCAGGAGCTCCGCCAGCACTGACGGCCGGTCCCGCCGCGATTACTTGCGGCGGCTGGCGCGGCAGTTGTAGGCACGGCGAAAACCGGCGGCTTTTGCGTCGTCCTCGGAGCAGAACCAGCGATCGGGCCGGGTCAGGCCCGCATAGCTACGGCAGCCCTGCAGGTGATAGATCCCGACATTGCCGGTCACGCGCGCCCGCACCGCGAATTTGCCCTTGATGCTGCAGCCCGGCGGCATCGCGAGGTCTCGCGGAAACAGCGCGCTGCGGATTTCGCGGTCGCGATCGGCTCGGCACGCTCCCCCGAGCAACGCGCCGTCCTTCTTACCGGTGCGAAATTCCCGTGGCGCGACGAAGCAGCCCTTCCAGAGACCGCGGCGCTCGGCCTTGGCGGGCGCGACGTCATCCTTCAGGTGCAGCTTGAAGGCGGGCTCGGCGCTCAACGCGAACCCCTGCTGCACGAGCTGCCGGTTGAGACTTAGCGTGTCACCTTCCGCGCGGCAGATGCCGACATGTCTGTTCCTGAAGGCCTTGTCCGGCCCGAGATCGTCGCAATGAACGGCGCGGCCGGCGATCAGCTTCGAGAGCTGTTTGCGGGCGTCGAGGCCGCAGCTCCAGGAATCGGCGTGGTCGTCGATGCACATCTGATCCAGTTCCGGCGCATCGATGCCGTCGAGGCGATAGGTGATGCTGCCGAGCTGGATGGTGTCGCCGTCCCTCACCACGGCCGTCGCAGCGCGGGCCGGGCCGAACAGCGCAAGGCCAAGGATGAATGTCGACCAAATCAGAAGCGGGCATTCTCGTCGCATGATCGGGCACAGCGGATGGAGGCTTCGTCGCATATCGCATGTCACAAAAAGCGGAGTTATGCACGTGCGCTTCGCAAGGATGTCCCCGGTTTCCGCTGCCTTTGACTTGCTCCCCGATCTGACCTTATCGTCGGTCCCGCCGCGGCGGCGCTCAAGCGCCGTCTGGAAGGTGCCGATCGCCCGGCAAGTGGCGACGGCGCCAGGGGAGTGAAATGCCGTCAATGAACGATCCCGTCGACGTTTTGATCATCGGCGCCGGCGCCTCCGGCGCTGCGGTCGCCTGGAGCCTCGCCGAAACCAAGATGCACATCGTCTGCCTGGAGCAGGGCAGCTGGATGAACCCGGCTGCCTATCCTTCCACCGGGCGGGATTGGGAGGCCCGATTCTACGGGGACTATTCGCCGAGCCCCAATATTCGCGCCCGGCCCGAGGATTATCCGATCAACGACGACAATTCGCCGATCAAGGTGGTGAATTTCAACGGCGTCGGCGGTTCGACGATCATGTACACGGCGCATTTTCCGCGCTTGCACCCTTCCGATTTTCGCGTCAGGACGCTGGACGGCGTGGCGGACGACTGGCCGATCGATTATGAGACGCTTGCGCCCTTCTTCGCCGAGAATGACCGCATGATGGGGGTCTCGGGGCTCGCGGGCGATCCTGCCTTCCCGCCACGCGAGCCGCCCCCGATGCCGCCACTGGCGCTCGGCAAATCGGGCGCGCTGCTCGGGAAAGCCATGAACAAGCTCGGCTGGCACTGGTGGCCGTCGGACACGACGGTCGCTACCGCCGATTACGAGGGCAGGGCGCGTTGCATCAATCTCGGTCACTGCACGCCGGGTTGCGCGCAAGGAGCCAAGGCCTCGACCGACATCACCTATTGGCCTGCCGCGCTGCGCGCCGGCGTCGAGCTGCGCACCCATTGCCGGGTGCGGGAGATCACGACCAACGAGCAGGGCATGGCCTCCGGCGTGGTCTATTACGACAAGGACGGCGTCGAACAATTCCAGCCCGCGGAAGTGGTCGTCATCGCCTGCAACGGCATCGGCACGCCGCGCCTGTTGCTCAATTCCACCTCGGGACGCTTTCCGAACGGCCTTGCCAATTCGAGCGGCCTCGTCGGCAAGAACCTGATGTTTCACCCCTATGCCCAGGTCTACGGCTATGTCGAGACAGAAACCGACAGCAATCGGGGACCGCCGACCTGCTTGTGGAGCAAGGAGTTTTACGAGACCGACCTGTCGCGCGGTTTTGTCAGGGGCTATGCAATCCAGTTCGGCCGCGGCGTCGGCCCGATCATGGAAGCTGTCATGAGCGAGGCCAAGGGCATCCTGCCATGGGGCGCCGACCACCACCGCGTCTTCCGCAAGCTCAACGGCCATCGGCTGGCGCTGGCCGCGATTTGCGAGGATCTGCCTGAGGAGCACAACCGGGTCACGCTGGATCCCGTGCTGAAGGACAGCCATGGCCTCCCGGCGCCGCGGGTCGATTACACCATCAGCGCAAACAGCGCGAAGATGATGGAGCACGGCATCGCGCGCGCCAGGGAAGTGCTGCTTGCTGCCGGGGCAAGCGACATCTGCGTCAACAGCCCGATCCTCTATGGTGGCTGGCATCTGCTCGGCACCGCGCGCATGGGCACCGACCCCGAGCGTTCGGTGGTGAACGAGTGGGGCCGGTCGCACGACGTGAAGAACCTGTTCATCGTCGATGGCAGCGTGTTCGTCACCTCCGGCGGCGTCAACCCGACCTCCACCATCCAGGCGATCGCGCTCTACATTGCCGACCAGATGAAACAGCGCCTCGCCAACCTGTTCGATTGAGACCGTCATGAACGTCGTTGACACACAACTTGCGGCCGAGACTGGACTGACGTCCGCCCAGCGCGACGATCTGCGGATCATCGCCGGCATGATGATCCCCCCCAGCGCCGAATACGATGTCCCCGGCGCCGACGACCCGGCCATCCAGGCCGACATGCTGGCGACGCTCGGTCGCGATACGATGCGCGTTGGCGAGGCGCTCGATCATCTCGCGCGGCTCGCCAGTGAGCCGCTCGCGGCACTCGACGCGGCCAGGCGAGAGGCGGTGGTAATGGAATTTCGCGCCGGCGGCGCGCTCGCCGCGGCAACGCTCTCGCGCGTCATCCTGCAGTGCTATTATCGCGACGACCGCGTGCTCCGCTCATTGGGACTGGAGCTGCGGCCGCCCTTTCCGAAAGGTCACGTCCTGGAACAGGGCGACTGGTCGCTGCTCGATCCCGTCAAGGCGCGGCCGCCGACGTGGCGCCGGGTGGACTGAGGCCGTCAGCGGTCCGGCCTTGCGCCTTGCCGGCGGGATGACCATCTGACATGGCCTTGAGGAACCTGCCATGTTGGATTTCACTTCCGTTAGATTCGATGACGCCCAGTCATCCCGGACGCCAGACCAGGCGTCCGCCAACGACCAGCTGCTGCTGGATGCCTATTCCAATGCCGTGATCGACGTGACCGACCGCGTCGGGCCCGCCGTGGTCCGCGTCGAGACCGGACCGAAACTGCGCACGGCCGGCGAGCGCGGCGGGCTCGGCTCCGGCATCGTCATTTCACCCGACGGTCTCGTGCTGACCAACAGCCATGTGGTCGGATCGGCCAAGGAGATCCGCCTGCGCGACACCGAGGGCGTCGTTACCGACGCGCGCGTGCTTGGCGTCGATCCCGACACCGATCTGGCGCTGTTGCGCGCCGATGGCGCCCGCGACCTGCGCTATGCCGCGCTCGGCAATTCCAGGACGCTGCGCCGCGGCCAG
>JBLMWS010000161.1:0-22993 GCA_050257355.1 Gemmatimonas sp. | reverse complement strand
TGGTCATGCTCTCCATGCCGCCGGAGACGACGATCTCGGCGGAGCCGGCCTTGATGATGTCGTGCGCGAGCATGGTCGCCTTCATGCCGGAGCCGCAGACCTTGTTGACGGTGGTCGCGCCCGTCGCATCGGGGAGCCCTGCGCCGCGCGCCGCCTGCCGCGCCGGCGCCTGGCCTTGTCCGGCCGGCAGCACATTGCCCATGAAGACTTCGTCGACCTTCTCAGGCGCGAGTTTCGCGCGCTCCAGGGCGCTGGCGATGACATGGGAACCCAGCTTGTGGGCGGCCAGCGGCGACAGTTCGCCCATGAAGCGGCCGAGGGGCGTACGCGCGGCGGATACGATGACGACGGGATCGGAGCTGGCGGCCATGGCAAATCTCCTCAGGCTTCATGGTTGCATGATATCCATCATATGATGCGCCGCAAGATTTGCAATGGTGGGATGCGGATCGAATTGGGTGGAAGGGAGTGGCTGACAACTGTCGCCAACGAGGGCTGGTCGGCCCACGGGCACCGGTCATCATCCGCGAAAGCGGATGATCCAGGATTCCTGAGATCGGAGTTGGATCGCGGATTGGCCGCGGCGTACTGGATGCCCCGCATGCGCGGGGGGCATGACAACTGGTCGTTACCGCTTCCGCTCGATAAAGCCCTGCATCAATCGCTTCGGCTCGTCGGTGAGGAACGATCTGCCGAACACGCCGATGCTCAGATTGACCGACTCCTTCAGCGGCAAGTCCTCCCATTCCCGCAGCAGCGCCTTTTGCGCGCGGAGCGCTTGGGGCCCGCATGCGAGCAGCATCCCGATCGTATGTTCCACCGCCTGATCGAGCCCGCCCGCCGGCGCAACCTTGTCGACCAGGCCCCAGGCGAGCGCGGTCGGTGCGTCGATCGTGTCCGCCGTCATCACCAGCCAGCGGGCGCGGCCCCAGCCGATCAGGCGGGGCAGGAGGGCGGCGTGAATCACCGAGGGGATGCCGACGCGCACCTCCGGCATACCGAACTTCGCGTCATGCGCCGCAATCCGGACGTCGCAGGCGGCCGCGACTTCGAGGCCGCCGCCCAGGCACCATCCGGGCATGCGGGCGATCACCGGCGCGGGAAATGTGCGCACCGCCTCGCAGAGATCGCGCAGGCGCGTGATGAAGGCTTCCGCGGACGCCTGGTCGAGCCCCGCCATTTCCTTGATGTCGGCGCCGCCGATCAGGCTTTTTTCGCTGCCGCCCTTCAGCACAAGCAGGCGGATCTCACCGTCGGATGCAAGCTGCTCCAGTCCTTCCCGCACCGCATCGATGACGGGCGAACTCAAGATGTTGAGCGAGCCGGCATTGGCGATCGTGAGCGTGACGACGCCGCGGTCGTCGCGATCGACGCCGCAATGATGATTGAGCATGTGCATCAGACGTTCTCGTCCAAGGGCTTGGCGGATGACGCACTTCCCCGTCAAAGCGCGGCTTTGTCAAGCTGCGAATGGCTCGCACATGAACGCGAGTTAACGAAATAAAAGCAGCCTTCCGCAAGCATCGATGTTATTATATGACCATAGACATTCCATAGGACGTCCATGCGCTATTCCCGGGAACATAAGCAGGAAACCCACGCGCGGATCGTGCGCAAGGCCTCGGTGCGGCTGCGCGAGAAGGGCGCGCATGGGGTGGGCGTCGCCGACCTGATGAAGGAGGCCGGGCTCACCCATGGCGGGTTCTATGCTCATTTCGATTCGCGCGATGCGCTGGTGATCGAAGCCTTTGGCTATGCGATGGACCGCTCCATCGAACATTGGCGCAAGCTCGCCGAAGACACCCCGCCCGAGAAACGGCTTTCCGCGATCGTGGAGAGCTATCTGACGCCGTCGCATCGCGACGATCCCGGCCATGGCTGCGCGATCACCTCGCTCGGCGCCGAGGTCGCCCGCGAGAGCCCGAGGACCCGCAGGGCTTTCGCCGCAAAGGTCGAACAGTTGATCGATCTGATGGCGGACCAGATTCCGAACGTGCCGCGCAAGACCGCGCGCAAGCAAGCCGCAGGCATGCTCGCCACCATGATGGGATCGTTGGTGCTGGCCCGCATTGCCGGGAGCGGCGAATTTTCCGACGAGATCCTGCAGGCTGGCCGCGAGGCCGTGCTGGCGCGCGCCATCAGGCCCGCGACCAGGAAACCGGCCAACAGGAAAACTGCGGCCCGCCACTAGATGGCTCGATAGCTTCGCCCGCCTCAGGCCACAGTGGAGGTGGAGCCGGATGAGCCTCCAATTGGGGTACCCTGATAGGTCTGCAATTTCTGCAGCAACGAGTCGTACAGGGCTCCGCCGACGGAGCCGGGGCGATGGGCATTGTAGTCGATGCTCTGAAATTGGGTAATGAAGTCGCGCATCGTCTGATCGCTCAAGACCTGCGCCGCGGACGGGGCAGGACCATTGACCGGGACTGAATCGCCACCTTCCGCATCCAGGGTGGCCAACATCTGTTCCTGTTTCGACAGTTTGCCTTGCTGGCCGAGACTGCGAATCTCTTGCAGGAACTGCGCGTTTGTCACTTTCGCGAAGTCGTAGGTCGCCCCAGGCGCGCCCGATGCGGCCCCCAGTGCTGAAATACTCATTACGGATCTCCATCTACCGGCGTTCGACACCTGCCAACGAGCAAGCGACGTGCCAACCGAAGATCGTGAAATCTCCAGTTGTTTTCGCGCTCGCCGCCGCATGACCAGTGCCGGCCTGAGGTAGACTCCGCCTGTGGCAGACCGCCTTCCGGCAATTTCTGCCCGGTGCGCGCACGCTGTCGGCTTACGCCGTTGGTCGGATAGCTGCCCGCTCCGAGACCTGAAACGGCATTTTCGCAAAACCGCCGCGCGGAAAAGAACTTCCCAAACGCTCCAAACACTGCAAGATGCCGCCCAAATCGGCATCGATCAGGATGGAGGAACGCATGCGTTCAATCGGACATTTCATTGGCGGCAAGGAGGTCAAAGGCACCTCCGGGCGAACAAGCGACGTATTCGAGCCGATGACCGGCGAGGTTCAGGCCAAGGTGGCGCTGGCCTCGAAGGCGGAAGTCCGCACGGCGGTGGAAAATGCCAGGGCCGCGCAGCCGGAATGGGCGGCAACCAATCCGCAGCGGCGGGCTCGCGTGTTGATGAAGTTCCTGGAGCTGGTGGCGCGCGACAACGATGCGCTAGCGGAAATGCTGGCCCGCGAGCACGGTAAGACGCTTCCCGATGCCAAGGGCGACATTCTGCGGGGCGTCGAAGTCGTCGAATTCGCGCTCGGCATTCCGCAGCTGATGAAGGGCGAATTCACCGAAGGCGCAGGCCCAGGAATCGACATCTATTCGATGCGCCAGCCGCTCGGGGTCGTTGCCGGCATCACGCCATTCAACTTCCCGGCGATGATCCCGATGTGGAAGTTCGCTCCTGCGATCGCCTGCGGCAACGCCTTTATCCTCAAGCCGTCGGAACGCGACCCCGGCGTACCCATGAGGCTCGCCGAACTCATGCTCGAGGCGGGGCTTCCGCCGGGCATCCTGAACGTCGTCAACGGCGACAAGGAAGCGGTGGACGCCATCCTCGACGACCACGACATCGCCGCCGTCGGCTTTGTCGGATCGTCGTCGATTGCGCAATACATTTACGGGCGTGCGGCGGCCAACGGCAAACGCGTGCAATGCTTCGGCGGCGCCAAGAACCATCTCATCATCATGCCCGACGCCGATATGGATCAGACCGTCGATGCTCTGGTCGGCTCAGGGTACGGCGCGGCGGGCGAGCGCTGCATGGCTGTCTCGGTGGCGGTGCCCGTGGGCAAGACGACGGCCGACCGGCTGATGGAAAAGCTCATTCCCCGGGTCGAGAAACTGAAGATCGGCCCCTCGATCGATGCGAGCGCCGATTTCGGCCCGTTGGTCACGCCAGAGGCTCTGCAGCGGGTCAAGAACTACGTCGAGATCGGGATCAAGGAAGGCGCCAAGCTCGCGGTCGACGGCCGCGGTTTCAAGATGCAAGGCTATGAAAACGGCTTCTACATGGGCGCCTGCCTGTTCGATCATGTGACCAAGGACATGCGGATCTACAAGGAAGAGATTTTTGGCCCCGTGCTGTCCGTGGTGCGCGCGCATGACTACAACGAGGCGCTGGCGCTGCCGTCCGAACACGAATATGGCAACGGCGTCGCGATCTTCACACGCGACGGCGATGCCGCGCGCGACTTTGCCAACAGGGTCAACGTCGGCATGGTCGGCATCAACGTGCCGATCCCGGTGCCGGTCGCCTATTACACCTTCGGCGGCTGGAAGCGTTCCGGCTTTGGCGATCTCAACCAATATGGACCGGACTCGATCCGCTTCTACACCAAGACCAAGACCGTCACCGCGCGCTGGCCTTCCGGAGTCAAGGAAGGCGCCGAGTTCGCGATGCCGACGATGAAGTAAGCTGACAACGCCCGTCATTGCGAGCGAAGCAAAGCAATCCAGAATGCATCCACGGATATCGTCTGGATTGCTTCGTCGCTTCGCTCCTCGCAATGACAGCAGTTGAGTTAAACCAAGGCTGAGGGACTCGGACAACGAATGCAGTTCGCTCTGAACGAGGACCAGCTTGCGGTTCGCGACATGGCGCGGGATTTTGCCGCGGACAAAATCGCGCCGCATGCACTGCGCTGGGACGAGGAAAAGCACTTCCCGGTCGAGGTGATGCGGGAAGCCGCCAAGCTCGGCATGGGCGGCATCTATATCCGCGACGACGTCGGCGGTTCCGCCATGACGCGGTTCGACGCGGCGCTGATCTTCGAGGGGTTGGCGCTTGGATGCCCGACGGTGTCGGCCTTCATCTCCATCCACAACATGGCATCGTGGATGATCGACGCCTTCGGTAACGAAGTGCAGCGCAAGAAATGGCTGCCGAAGCTCTGCACCATGGAGTATCTGGCGAGCTATTGCCTGACCGAACCGGGCTCCGGGTCGGACGCGGCAGCCTTGCGCACCCGTGCCGTGCGCGATGGCGACCATTACGTGCTCAACGGCCAGAAGCAGTTCATCTCGGGCGCGGGCGGCGGCGACCTGTTCGTGGTGATGGTGCGCACCGGCGGCGAGGGGCCATCGGGGATCTCCACGCTGGTGGTGGAGGGCGACACGCCGGGCATCTCGCTCGGCGCCAACGAGCGCAAGATGGGCTGGAATGCGCAGCCGACGCGGGCGGTGATCTTCGAGAACGCGCGCGTGCCGGTCGCCAACCGGTTGGGCGAGGAAGGCATCGGTTTCAAGATCGCGATGGCCGGGCTCGACGGCGGACGGCTGAATATCGCCGCCTGTTCGCTCGGCGGCGCGCAAGCCGCGCTCGACAAGGCGCTTGGCTATATGAGGGAGCGCAAGGCGTTCGGGAAACGGCTGGACGAATTCCAGGCGCTGCAGTTTCGCATTGCCGACATGGCGACCGAATTGGAAGCGGCGCGCACCTTCCTGTGGCGTGCGGCGGCGGCGCTCGACCGCAAGGACGCCGACGCCACCATGCTCTGCGCCATGGCGAAGCGCTTCGGCACCGATGTCGGCTTCGAGGTCGCCAATCAGGCACTGCAGCTGCATGGCGGCTACGGCTATCTGAGCGAATACGGCATCGAGAAGATCGTGCGTGACTTGCGGGTGCATCAGATCCTCGAAGGCACCAACGAGATCATGCGCCTGATCGTGGCGCGCAAGATGATCGAGGGCGCGCAATGACGGCGGCCGGGGCGGAAGGCGACCTGGTCGCGCGGGTGGAGGGTTCTGCCGGCATTATCAGGTTGAACCGGCCGAAGGCGATCAACGCCGTCACGCTCGAGATGTTTCGCGAGATCGACCGCGCGCTCGACCGCTTCGAGGCCGATCCGAACGTTGCCCTGATCCTGCTCGAGGGCGCCGGCGAGCGCGGCCTCTGCGCCGGCGGCGATATCCGCGCGCTCTATGAGAGCTCCAAGATCGATGGCGATCTCGGCAAAATTCTCTGGCGCGAGGAATATATTCTCAACGCGCGCATCAAGGAATTCGCAAAGCCCTATGTCGCGTTCATGGACGGCATCGTCATGGGCGGCGGCGTCGGGCTGTCCGCGCATGGCCGCCACCGCGTCGTCACCGAGCGCACCAGGCTCGCGATGCCCGAGGTTGGGCTTGGCTTTTTTCCTGACGTCGGCGGCACCTGGCTATTGTCGCATGCGCCGGGAGAGGTTGGGACCTATTTCGGCCTGACCGGCCAGACCATGAACGGCCCCGATGCGATCTATGCCGGCTTTGCCGATGCGGTGGTGCCGTCTAACAGGCTCGCCGCATTGCGCGACGAACTGACCAAGGTTCGCCCGGGGACGCCGTCATCGCACGTCCAGGGGCTGATCGACCGCTTTGGCACCGGAGAAAGCTCGGGGCCGGTGGCCAGCCTGCGGCCGCAGATCGACAAATGGTTCGGCTTCGAGCGCATGCAGGATGTCGTTGCCGCGCTCCATCGCGACGGCTCCGAACTCGCGCAGAGCACGCTGAAGACGCTGGGCGAGAAATCGCCGCGCGGCATGGTGGTGACGCTCAAGCTCTTGCGGCTCGCGCGATCGGCATCGTCCCTGGAAGAATGCCTGGTGCGCGAATATCGGGCCGCGCTGGAAGTGTTCCGCAGCGATGATTTTCGCGAGGGCGTGCGCGCGGCCGTGATCGACAAGGACCGTAATCCCAAATGGCAGCCCTCGCGCATCGAGGATGTCACGCCGGAGATGATCGCGGCTTATTTTGCCGAGATCGGCGCCGACGAGCTGGTGTTCAACTAAGAACTGTTTCGACGGGAGGGAATGACCATGGCAACTATCGCATTCATCGGGCTTGGCAACATGGGCGGGCCGATGGCCGCCAATCTGGTGAAGGTCGGCGAAAAGGTGGTCGCCTTCGACCTGGTGGAGGCCTCGCGCAGTCAAGCCAGAAGCGATGGCGCCGCCGTCGCGGAGAGCGCGGCTTCGGCGGTCAAGGGCGCCGACGTGGTCGTGACCATGCTCCCCGCAGGCAAGCATGTGCTCGCGGTCTGGAACGATGTCGTCCCGGCCATGAGCAAAGGGGCGCTGATCATCGATTGCTCGACCATCGACGTCGAAAGCGCGCGCGAGGCGCATGCGCTGGCGGCCAAACACGGCGTCCTCTCCATCGACGCGCCGGTCTCGGGAGGCACCGGCGGGGCGAAAGCGGCGACGCTGACCTTCATGTGCGGCGGCGAGGAAAAAGCCTTTGCGTCCGCCAAGCCGGTGCTGGAGAAAATGGGCAAGAAGATCGTGCATTGCGGCGGCGCCGGCGCAGGCCAGGCGGCCAAGATCTGCAACAACATGATCCTCGGCATTTCCATGATCGCGGTGAGCGAGGCGTTCGCGCTCGCCGAAAAGCTCGGGTTGTCGCACCAGGCGCTGTTTGACGTCGCATCCACCTCGTCCGGCCAATGCTGGTCGCTGACCTCGTACTGCCCCGTTCCGGGCCCGGTGCCGGCTTCGCCTGCGAACAACGATTATAGGCCCGGTTTCGCCGCGGCCCTGATGGTCAAGGATCTGACGCTCGCACAGGATGCGGCCAAGGCGGCGGGCGCGGCAACGCCGCTCGGCAAGCACGCCCAGGAGATTTACAAGGAGTTTGACGCCGCCGGAAACGGCGGGGTGGATTTTTCGGGTATTATCCGGCACGTTAGAAACCTTGCCGGGAAAAGCTCATGACCACCTTTCAGGAAGCGCGCGCGTTTCTGCTCAAACATCGCACCGATTACGATGCGGCGGTCAAAGGATTCCGCTGGCCGGACGCGATCCCGTTCAATTGGGCGCTGGACTGGTTCGACGCCGAGCTTGCGCAGAACCCTGAAAGCCGGGATCGGCCTGCGCTGTGGATCGTCGATTCCGGCCAGAACCGCGAGACAAAACTGTCGTTTGCGGCGCTGTCGCGCCGCTCCAATCAGGTCGCCAATTTCCTGCGCGCGCAGGGCTTGAAGCGCGGCGACCATTTGCTGCTGTTGCTCGGCAACGTCGTGCCGCTCTGGGAAACCATGCTGGCGGCGATGAAGCTCGGCATCGTCGTGATTCCAGCGACGACGCTGCTGACGCCGGACGAACTGCGCGACCGGCTCGACCGCGGCCGCGCCAAGGCGGTGGTGGCCACGCAGGATCAGGTGGCGAAGTTTGCGAGCCTCGGCGGCGATCTCGTGCGCATCGCGGTGGGCGGCACGGCGCTGGATGGCTGGTTGTCGTTCGACCAGGCCGCGAATCATCCTGATGTCTTCGCGCCCGACGGTTCGACTGGGGCCGACGACCCGATGCTGCTCTATTTCACCTCGGGAACGACGGCGAAGCCGAAGCTGGTGCGGCACAGCCATCGCAGCTACCCCGTCGGCCATCTCTCGACGATGTATTGGCTCGGCCTGCAGCCCGGCGACGTGCATCTCAACATCTCATCGCCCGGCTGGGCCAAGCATGCCTGGAGCTGCTTCTTCGCGCCCTGGAATGCCGGCGCGACGGTGTTCGTGGTCAACCAGCCGCGCTTCGATGCCAAGGCTTTGCTCGCGACGATCGGCCGCTGCGGTGTGACCACGTTGTGTGCGCCGCCGACGGTCTGGCGGTTGTTTATCCAGGAGCGGCTTTCCGAATTCAAGGTGAGCTTGCGGGAGGTGTGCGGCGCCGGCGAGCCGCTCAATCCCGAGGTCATCGACCAGGTGCGCGGCGCCTGGGGCCTCACCATCCGCGACGGCTACGGCCAGACCGAGACCACCGCGCTCGCCGGCAACTCGCCGGGCCAAGAGGTCAAGATCGGCTCGATGGGCCGGCCGCTGCCGGGCTATCGCGTCGAGATCACCGATGCCGATGGCCATGCCGCCAAGGAGGGCGAGGTGACATTGCTGCTCGGCGCGGATCGCCCGGCCGGCCTGATGCAGGGCTATCAGGGCGACGATGGCAGGCTTTCCGGCGCCGACGGCGCGGTCTACCGCAGCGGCGACGTCGTGTTCGTCGACGAGGACGGCTATCTCACTTTCGTCGGCCGCTCCGATGACGTTTTCAAATCCTCCGACTACCGGATCAGTCCGTTCGAGTTGGAGAGCGTGCTGATCGAGCATGAGGCGGTGGCGGAAGCGGCCGTTGTCCCGTCGCCCGATCCGATCCGCCTGGCGATCCCGAAGGCCTATGTTCTGCTCGCTCCGGGCGCCGAGCCGTCCAAGGAAACGGCGCTGTCGATCTTCAAGCATCTGCACGGTCATCTTGCGCCGTTCAAGCGCATCAGGCGCATCGAGCTGGTCACGGAGTTGCCCAAGACGATCTCCGGGAAAATCCGCCGCGTGCAGTTGCGGCGGCTCGAGCAGGAGAATAACCACAATGACCCGTTGCGCGGGGTCGAATTCCGCGAGGAAGATTTTCCCGAGCTGCAGAAGCTGCGCGCCGCGGATCACTAAGGAGCAAGTCACCAAGAATGAACGAAGTCTGGAAGAAGCCGCCGATCTCGCTTGAAGCGTATCAAAGCATGGTCGGCCGCGAGATCGGCGTGTCGTCATGGCATCTCATCGATCAGAGCCGCATCAATCTCTATGCCGATGTGATCGAGGATCACCAATTCATCCATGTCGACCCGGAGCGGGCGACACGGGAAACCGCATTCGGCACCACGATTGCCCACGGCTTTCTCACGATGTCGCTGATGAGCATCATGTCCTATGAGGTGATGCCCGTGATCGAAGGCACCACCATGGGCGTCAATTACGGCTTCGACAAGCTGCGCTTCATCTCGCCGGTTCGTTCGGGTTCGCGCGTCCGCGGCCGCTTCACGCTCGCGGAGGCCAAGCTGCGCAAGCCGACGGAGCTGCAGTCGCGGACCAATGTCACCGTCGAAATCGAGGGCGAGGACAAGCCCGCTCTGGTGGCCGACTGGATCGGCCTGATCTATTTTGCTTGAAACACCTGCAGGAACTACACGCATGACAATCAGGTTTGACGGACGCGTCGCCATCGTGACCGGCGCGGGCAACGGTCTTGGTCGGGCGCACGCCTTGGGGCTCGCGAGCCGCGGCGCCAAGGTCGTGGTCAATGATTTCGGCGGGGCACGCGACGGTACCGGCGGCTCGCTGACCCCGGCGCAAAGCGTGGTCGAGGAAATCAGGAAGGCCGGCGGCGTCGCGATGGCCGACGGCGCCGACGTCTCCAATTTCGAGCAGGTCACGGCGATGATCGAGCGCGCGACCAGGGAGTGGGGCAGCGTCGACCTGCTCTGCGCCAATGCCGGCATCCTGCGCGACAAATCCTTCGCCAAGATGGAGCCGGCCGATTTCGCCAAGGTGCTCGACGTGCACTTGGTCGGTACCTTCTACTGCTGCAAGGCGGTGTGGGAGGGCATGCGCGAGCGCAATTATGGCCGCATCGTGCTGACCACCTCGTCCTCCGGTCTCTACGGCAATTTCGGCCAAGCCAATTACGGCGCGGCGAAGTCGGGCATGGTCGGCCTGATGAACGTGCTCGCCGAAGAGGGGCGCAAGTACAACATCCGCGTCAACACGATCTCGCCGACGGCGGCAACCCGCATGACGGAAGAATTGCTGCCGCCCCAGGCGCTGCAGCTGATGAAGCCGGAAGCGATCACGCCGGCGGTGGAATATCTGCTGAGCGAGGACGCGCCGACCCGCACCATCATGGGCGCCGGCGCCGGCTCGTTTGCGGTAATCAAGATCCTGGAAAGCGAAGGTATCAACCTGCCCGAGTCCGAATGGACACCGGATGCGGTCGCCGCGCGTTTCGCCGAGATCGCCGATATGTCGAAGGCGAGGGCGCTGGAAGGCGCCTTCCACCAGACCCAGAAATACGTCGGCCAGGCCGCGGCGCGGTTGGGCCTGAAGCTTTAGGTCATGGACGCCGCCGTCATCGGCGCCGGTCCCGCCGGGCTGATGGCGGCCGAGGTGCTGGCGCAAGGCGGCGTCGGCGTTACGGTCTACGACGCGATGCCGTCTGCGGGCCGCAAGTTCCTGATGGCCGGGCGGGGCGGGCTGAATCTGACTCACAGCGAGCCGCTGCCGCAGTTCCTTGCGCGCTATCGCGAGGCGGCGCCAAGGCTTGAAGCGGCGATCGCCGCATTCCCGCCGGAACGCCTGCGCGCCTGGAGCGACGAATTGGGGCAGCCGACCTTCGTCGGCTCCAGCGGGCGCGTGTTTCCAAGGGCGTTCAAGGCGTCCCCATTGCTGCGCGCCTGGCTGCGGCGACTGAACGCGGCCGGCGTGCGTTTTGCGCTCCGTCATCGCTGGATCGGCTGGGACGATGAGGGGCACTTAGTGTTTCGGACAGCGGATGGCGAACGAGCGGTCGAAGCCCGTGCGACGGTGCTCGCGCTTGGCGGCGCGAGCTGGCCGCGGCTCGGCTCGGATGCCGCGTGGGTGGACACACTGACGGCGAAGGGCGTGACGGTTGCGCCGCTGAAGCCAGCCAATTGCGGCTTCACCGTTGCCTGGTCGGAGGTCTTTCGCGACCGTTTCGAGGGACAGCCACTCAAGGGCATCGCGTTGTCGTTCGGATCGCATAGCTTTCGCGGCGAAGCGATCGTCACCCGCAATGGGCTCGAGGGCGGCGCGATCTATGCGCTCGCGGCGGATTTGCGCGCAGCCATCGAGACGAGCGGTGACGCAATTTTGCAGATCGCGCTCCGCCCCGATCTGGAGCCGAACGAGTTCGCCAAGCGATTGCAGGCGCCGCGAGGCAAACAGTCGTTGTCGAACTTCTTGCGCAAGGCGGTTCAGTTGCCGCCTGTCGCGATTGGGCTGCTGCAGGAGGTGGCGCTGGCGTCCGGCATCTCGCTCTCCTCGCTGTCGCCGGAGCAGCTTGGCGCGTTCATCAACGCGGTGCCGATCAAATTGACGGGCCTCGCACCGATCGCGCGCGCCATCTCGACCGCGGGCGGCATCGCCTTCGACGAACTCGATGCTGATTTCATGATCCGCAAGTTGCCCGGCGTGTTCGCCGCGGGCGAGATGCTCGATTGGGAAGCGCCCACCGGCGGCTATCTGCTGCAGGCCTGTTTCGCGACCGGAGCCGCTGCGGGAAGGGGCGCGCTGCGGAGGCTGAGCCAGACCGGTCTGAGCCAACCAAACTAGCGGGCGATCGGAAGCCGGTATGGCGGTACGCCTCATTCTCCCGCAACCAGGTTTCCGAGCGCCGGCCGCGATACGCGCCTGAGCTTTCGGCGCGACAGATACAGCATGAAGCCGGTAACCGCGAACAGCGGCATCAAGGCCGCGGCCAGCATGAACAGCAGCTTGCCCGGCCAGCCAAAGATGCTGCCGCGGTGAATATCGAGCACGCTCGAAAGGATCCGCTCGCCGCTCGTCTTGTCAGCGTAGATCGCCGACGACACCAGCCGGCCGGTAACGGCATCGATCCGGAATTCGTCATGCGCGCCATAGTGTGAGGCATCCTGTGGCCAGGACCGGATTCGCACGACGGTACCCGTGCCAGCCGGCAGTGTCATCTGGGCGGTCCAGAAGCGGTCCTTCTGTTCGTGCAGGAAGGCCGACCATGCGCGGTCAAGCGCGAGCGGCTCGATTGCAAGAGGTTTGGCGTTGGCTGCGCGAGCACCGCGCGCCGGTTTCGACGGCATCGGCGCGCTGACGACCGATGGACGCGACAGCAGCCAGGTTGCGCCGGACCTGTACCAGTCGAACGAGTACCACAGGCCGGTGAGCGCCATCACCAGATAGATCAGCAGCACCCAGGTGCCGGCGACGGCGTGGAGCGATCTGTGCAGGCCGCGGCCACGCAGCATCAGATTTGGCTTCAGCCACATTTTCACGCTACGGGCGCGTTGCGGCCATCGCAGCACGAGCCCGGAGATCAATAGAGCGACCAGGCCGATCGCCACTACGCCGGTGATCTGCCGGCCATAGCCGTTGCCGTCGCCGGGCAGCAGCAGCCAGCGATGAAGCTTGCGTACGGTGGCGAAGAACTCCTCGCCCGGGGGCGCACCGAGGACATGGCCGTCATAGGGATCGACATAGAGCGAGGAGGAGCGGGCGCCGTTCTCGCCACGGGCGAATCGGATACGCACCGCCGCGGACCGGTCACGCGACATCGTCATTGCCGAAACCCTGCCGGGACCGTGGGGCGTCCGCAGTCGCGCCACCAGTTCATCCGGCGTCAGCATTGGTGTCGCGCGAGCCTCGACTCGCATCATGCCGGCATTCAGAAAGGCTTCGATTTCGTCCTCGAAGCTCATCATCGCGCCGGTAATCCCCATCAGGGCGAGCACCAGCGAGAGCCCGAGGCCGATGATGGAATGGACCTGCAAAAGGGTAGCCTTGATCGAGCGCATGCTGAGGAACGAAGGCATGTGCAGCACGCCCGTTCTCAAAATTTCACCGTCGCCGACAGCGATACGCGTCGCGCATCACCGATCGCGACGTTCAAGATGTTCACGGCCGACGGATAGTAGACGGTGTCGAACAGGTTCTTGACGTTCAGCTGGTAGATGACCGGCAGTTTCTCGTATTTTGTCTCGTAGGTCGCAAAGACGTCGGCGACCGTATAGGCCGGCAGCACGAACGTGTTGGCGGCGTCGCCGGGGCGATCGCCGACGTAATGTGCACCGCCGCCAACGCGGAGGCGGCCCGGCAGGGCGGTTCCGAAGTCGTAGACGAGATAGAGCGAAGCCGTGTTCAGGGCGACGTTCTGCAGCGCCATGCCAGCCAGAGTCGGATCGTCGGTCACGCGTGCATCGGTGTAGCCGTAGCTTCCGATCATGCTCCAGTGGTCGGTCAATCTTCCGGTGACGTCGACTTCCGCGCCTCGCGACCGGACCTCGCCCGCGGCGCGGTATTCGTTGAGGCCGGTGGCACTGTTGAACTGTGATACCAGCACATTCTTCTTGTCGATATCATAGAGCGCGACCGTGCCGGAGAGCCGCTGGTTGACATCGAACTTGACGCCGGTTTCCCATTGGACGCCCTCTTCAGGCGCAATGTTGGAGCCGATCACCACACCGCCCGTGAGCGGCGCGATGGTGGAGGACGGCTTCACCGACTGCGTGTAGCTCGCGTAAAGCGAAAGCTGTTCGGTGAGTTTGAGGATAGCGCCGCCGAGCGGGAGCACCTTGTCGCCGCTCAGATCGGTGTTGGCGACGAATGGCCGTCCCTTTCCGGCCAGTTGATCGAATTGCATGTAACGCATGCCACCCACCAAAGCGAGCCGGTTGGTCAGATGCAGCGTGTCCTGAAAAAACAGAGATTGTTGGCCGAGCTTGTCGGTCTGGTCGCTGTCGCTGGCTGAGACTGTCGTGCCTGGCTGGACCAATCCATAGACTGGATTGTAGAAATTGAAGCTGGCGATCGATTGCCGGATCAGGTCCTTGCGGTAGATGGTGCGATATTGGGCATCACCGCCGAACAGCACGTCGTTGCGCATGCCGCCGAGCCAGAAGCCGCCCTGCAGGTAGGACGTGCCATAGCTGACATTGCTGAGCGAGCCTTGCGTGCCGTCGTCGCTGCGCTTCTCTATTCCGGTCTTGGCGTCGATCGAGGTGATGCGGAGCTGATTGGCGCTGAAGGTCTCGGTATCGTAGCTGTAGGCCGCAAATACCTTCCAGTCCTCGTTGAGCCGCTGCTCGACGGACGCCTGCATCAGATCGGAGGTGCCCCACATGTTGTTGAAGGGCTCGTCGAGCCTGCGCGTCGCCGGAATCGCCAGCGGCGCCTTCGTGGTCGAGTCGAAGGCAGTGCCGCGGTCGAACGGATAAACGAAATCGCGGTGCTCGTAGCTGAGCTGGACCGTAGTGTTGTCGCCGTACCACGCCAGCGACGGCGCAATCAGTGTTTCGCGATGGCGGCCGAAATTGCGCCAGTAGTCCTCGTTGACGCCGTAGGCGATGAAGCGATAGGCGAGACCGTCCTGGCCGATCGGGCCGGTGATGTCGAAGGTGGCATCGGCGCCGTTCTTGCTGCCATAGGTCGAGCCGAGTACGGTGATCGAGCCGTGCTGATAGAGTTCCGGGCGCTTGCTGATCGTGTTGACGATGCCGCCGGGATCCATGATGCCGTACAGCAGTGAAGCGGGGCCCTTCAGCACCTCGACGCTTTCGACGGCGGCATCGAGGCTGCGGCCTTGAACCAGGGGCATGCCGTTGCGCATGACCGAGCCGTCTCGATTGTCACCGAAGCCGCGCCTGATGATCGCGTCCTGGGTGCCCGCGAGCGTATTGGTCTGGGTAATGCCACTGACATTGACGAGGGCGTCATCGAGATTGCGTGGCAGCTGATCCTTCAGCACCTGCTCGGGCACGACGTTGACGACCTGGGACGTGTCGAGCGGCGAGGCGCCGGTGCGGAGCGTGGTCGCGCTGGGCATCGCGCGATAGCCGAGCTTGGCTTCGTACCGCGCTGCTGCCGCAACGGCGGCGCGCTCCGACGGTGTTGGCTGCGCCGGCGTCGCATTTCGAGTTCGTCGGCGCGTTGTCGACGCTCGGGTGTGGGCTGACGGCCCCGTTGCGACCGGCAGCTTTCGCCTCTGCGCCGGCGATTCAACCGTCACGGGCGGCAGCGGAACGCTCGACTGCGCGCTCGCGATCGCCATGCAGGAGGAAAAATCGGCCAGGAAGACTGCAACTGCGATGAGAAGATGCGCGTGGCTCCTGCTGGTTCGATTTCGATGATCTCTTATGCGCCCACAATCAGCATCGATCGTCACTTCGAGTCACTTCCAAGTCAGAAAACAACATTCACGAAGGCGCCTCTATCAGCGGCCGTGGATGAAGAGAACATCTGCCGGACTGGAATCTCTCTTAGAACGATTTGAAACGGCGTGAAGAGCGCGATCGCAAATGCAACGATGCCGAACCGAAGTAGCCAACATCGCCATCGCAGTAGATGAATTTCGGATTTGTCGGATTGTGCAGCCGCCGTCGAGCGAACAGCCAGGAGGCGTCAGTTTGTTGCAGCATTGCGAGCGAAGAAGAAACCCCGAACGTAGGATGGGGTGAGCGAAGTGAAACCCATCAGATTTGCGGATGCGCTTGGTGAGTTTCGCAGCGCTCAACCCATCCTGCGTTGCTGGATCGCTTCATTCACCGGGGCGTCTAACGTAACTTCCCCCGCGCCGCCACGGGCAATGTGCCCAAAATCTCCTCGCCGCGCACCATCACCACCTCGTCCATCATGTTGACGACGACGCAGACGTGATTGGGCACGATGCGCACGACATCGCCGACATTGGGGCGGGTGTTGCTGCGGGCGAGATCGAGGAAGCCGTGCTCTTCGGCAAAGCGCGCGATCCTGGCTTCGGGATGTTCGAGGATGAGGCCGAAACCGTCGAGTCCGCCGCTGTCGGCGGTCAGGGTCTTGGAGCCGGCGTCGAGAATGCCGCGCTCCGGCGCGGCGCGGCTCACCACGGTGGAATAGATATGAAGCGCGCAGTCGTCCCAGGTCGCGACGCCGGCGGCGACCTGCATGCGGTCGTTATAGATGTAGGTGCCGAAGCGGTGTTCGGTGGCGCCCTTGAGGCTGCCGAGGTTCTTCAGGTTCGGCGTGCCGCCGGTCGAGACCATCGCGGCGTCCAGCCCGTGTTCGCGCACGCCGGCGAGGGCCTGGTCAAAGAATTTCTGCGCGTCCGCCCAGCCGGTCTCGGTCGGGTAGAGCATGAAACCTGCGAATGTCAGACCTTTCGACGCCGCGATCTGACGCGCCAGCGCGATCGCTTCCGCCGGCGTCTCCACGCCGGCCCGCTTGCGGCCGGTGTCGCATTCGACCACGACCGACAGTGGGCGTCCCGATATCTCGGCGGCCTGCGGAAGGCCGGCGATCACGACCGGGTTGTCGGCGGCGACCGTTATGTCGGCCGTCTTCTGCAGCGCGCCGAGCCGGGCCATCTTCTCCTCGCCCAAGAGATTGTAGCTGATCAGGATGTCGTTGAGGCCGGCCTCCGCCATCACTTCGGCCTCGCCGAGCTTCTGGCAGGTGATGCCTTTCGCGCCGGCCGCGACCTGAATCTTCGCGAGCATCGGGTTCTTGTGCGTCTTGATATGCGGCCGGTTGGCGACGCCCGCGGCATCGCACGCAGCCTGGATGCGCGCGATGTTGCGCTCGACCCTGTCCATGTCGATCACGGCGCAGGGCGTGCCGTATTCGCGGGCGATCTTGGCGGCGAGAGGGGTGGTCATTCATCTACTCCGGTTGCGCCTTTCGAGGTGCGCTCTTGGGCGCACGTCGGGGTGATGGTTGAGAGAGCGGCATCCTGAGGTGCTCGCGCCAGCGAGCCTCGAAGGATGCGCGGGCATGGCTCAAGCCTGTTCAATCTCTTCGCGTAACATTTCGAGCTCCAGCCAGCGGTCTTCGGCTGCCGCCAGCTCCGCTTGTGCGCTCGCGATTGTGGCGGAAGCGTCGTCGAACGTCTTGCGATCCTTTTGGTAGAGAGCAGGGTCGTCCAGCAGCTTCTGCTGCTTCGCGATCTCGGCCTGCAGTTTGGCAATCGTCTTCGGCAGCGTCTCCAGCGCGTGCTTTTCGTTGAAACTCAGCCGGCGCTTGGACGCGGGCGCCGAATTTGCTGCTGCGGGCTTCGTTTCCTTCTTCGCCTCGGCGGGCTGCGCCTTCACTTCCGCGCGCTTCAGATCGGCCCCGCGCTGCACCAGCATGTCGCTGTAGCCGCCGGCATATTCGATCCATTTGCCGCCGCCTTCGGGAACGATCACCGAGGTCACCACGCGATCGAGGAAATCGCGGTCGTGGCTGATCAGGAGCACGGTGCCCTCGTAATCGCCGAGCATCTCTTCCAGCACATCGAGGGTTTCCAGATCGAGATCGTTGGTCGGCTCGTCGAGCACGAGCAGGTTGGAGGGTTTCGCCAGCGCGCGCGCCAGCATCAGCCGGCCGCGCTCGCCGCCGGAGAGCACCTCGAGCGGCGTGCGCATCTGCTCCTGCGCGAACAGGAAATCCTTCATGTAACTGACGACATGCTTCGGCTTGCCGCCGACCATCACATGGTCGCCGCGGCCGCCGGTCAACGCCTCGGCAAGCGTCGATTTCGGATCGAGGCTTTCGCGATGCTGGTCGAGCGTCGCCATCTCGATATTGACGCCGAGCCGCACGCTGCCGCTGTCGGGGAGTATGGCGCCGGTCAACAGGTTGACCAGCGTGGTCTTGCCGGCACCGTTCGGCCCGACGATACCGACCCGATCGCCGCGCTGGATGCGGGTGGAGAAATTGTCGACGATGCCGCGTTCGTCATAGGCCTTGCTGATGGTCTTCGCCTCGACGACGAGCTTGCCGGATTTGTCCGCCTCCGCGGCCGCAAGATTGGCGTTGCCGGCCGCGCCGCGATAATTGCGTCGCTGGGCCCGCAGCTCCTGCAGCTTGCCGAGCCGCCGCACATTGCGCTTGCGCCGGCCGGAGACGCCGTAGCGCAGCCAATGTTCTTCATCGACGATCTTGCGCGCGAGCTTGTGCTGCTCGCGCTCTTCCTCCGCGAGCACCTCGTCGCGCCAGCCTTCGAAGGCGGCGAAACCGCGGTCGATCTGCCTGATCTGGCCGCGGTCGAGCCAAGCGGTCGCGCGCGACAGGTTGGTGAGGAAACGGCGGTCGTGGCTGATCAGCACCAGCGCACAGCGGCGGCTTTCGAGCTCCGCCTCCAGCCATTCGATCGTCGGCAGATCGAGATGGTTGGTCGGCTCGTCGAGCAGGAGGATGTCGGGCGAGGGCGCGAGCACCCGCGCGAGCGCCGCGCGCCGTGCCTCGCCGCCGGAGAGGTGGGCGGGATCCTCGTCGCCGGTGAGCCCGAGCTGCTCCAGGAGGTAACGTGCCGGATAATGATCGTCGCCCGGACCGAGCCCGGCCTCGACATAAGCCAGCGTCGTCTTGTGATCGCCGAAATCCGGCTCCTGCGGCAGATAGCGGATGGTGGCGCCCGGCTGCACGAAGCGGGTGCCGGAATCGGGCTCGACCAGGCCCGCCATGATCTTCAGCAGCGTGGACTTGCCGGAGCCGTTGCGGCCGATCAGGCAGACGCGCTCCATCGGCGATACCGAGAGCTCGACGCCGGTGAGCAACGGCGTGCCGCCGAAGGTGAGGCGGATGTCCTTGAGTTGGATCAGCGGCGGGGCCATGATTTTTGCAGATGGTTCTGTTCGAGCTCGTTTGGCGCGGGTGGTACTCCATCCCGGCACAAATGGCGAGCGAAAGGCGGCACTTGCCGGCGCAGTTCCGGGGCGTAGGATGGATGCGGGAGTGGCGGATCCAAGGACGGGAAACAGGCATGAGCAGCGCGTTCCAGAGCTATCGTGTGTCGGCTTACAACACCGCGAAGCTTTCCGAAAACAAGATGCATGACGACACGGTGGCGCGCCGCTTCGGCTTCTCGGGCGGGCTGGTGCCCGGCGTCGACGTAATGGCCTATATGATGCATCTGCCCGTTGCAAAATGGGGCCGCGCCTTTCTGGAGCGCGGGCTGATCGAGGCGCGGTTCGTGAAGCCGGTCTATGACGGCGAGACCGTCGATCTGAAGGCGAGCGAGAGCGACGGCGTGTTGGCAATCGAGGTCGAAAGCCGCGGCGAACTCTGCGCTACCGGCAGCGCCTCGCTGCCGGCTTCAGCACCCCTCGTTTCCCTGGCGGATTTCACGGCGGTGTCGGCGGTGGCGGAACGCAAGCCGGTCGGCGTGAGCTCCTACGAAATCGGCAAGTGGCTCGGCACCGCGCCGCGGGCGTGGGCCGGCGATGACGCCAAGGACTATCTCGCCGATATCAGGGAGACCGATCCGATCTATTTGCGCGAAGGCCTCGGCCATCCCGGCCTGCTGCAGCGGGTGATGAACCGCGTGCTGGTCGACAATGCCATCCTCGGCCCGTGGATCCATGTCGGTAGCGAGATGCAGCTTCTCGCCGCCGGCAAGCCAGGCGACGAGATCACCGCGCGCGCGAAAGTGACCGGCAACTACGAAAAGAAGGGCCATCGTTTCGTCGAGCTCGACGCGCTCGTGGTCGCCAACGGCACCACGGCGCTCGCGCATTGCCGTCACATCGCGATCTACCAGCCGCGCGAACAGGCGGCGGCGTAGCAGCGTTGCAGGCGGGCGACCCGCCTCTCACTCCGCTCGTCATGCCCCGCGCAGGCGGGGCATCCAGTACCCGCGGCCCCTCGGTACAAGCACAACCGTCTCTGGAATACTGGATCGCCCGGTCAAGCCGGGCGATGACAGCGGCAGACACGGCGGGGCGAGGTGCCAACCTCACGCCGCCTTGGCCTTTGCCTCCTGGATCGCGCGCCAGACGCGTTCGCTCGTCAAGGGCATGTCGATGTGCTTGATGCCGTAGTCGGAGAGCGCATCGACCACCGCGTTGACGATGGTTGAGAGGCTGCCGGCGCAGCCGGCCTCGCCGCAGCCCTTGGTGCCGAGCGGATTGGTCTTGGCCGGCACCGGATGATCGCCGACGGTCATCGAGGGAATGTCCTCCGCGCGCGGCATGGCGTAATCCATGAACGAGCCGGTCACGGGCTGCCCGCTCTCGTCGTACTGCACGCACTCCATCAGCGCCTGGCCGATTCCCTGTGCCACGCCGCCGTGGAGTTGTCCGGCCACCAGCATGGGATTGACCACCGTGCCGAAGTCGTTGACACCGGTGTAGCGGACGATCTGCACCACGCCGGTGTCCGGATCGACCTCGACCTCCGCGACATGGCAGCCGTTCGGGAAAGCCGAGGGTACCGGCTCGGTGGTGTGGTCGACGTCGAGCGTATCGGGCACACCTTCCGGCATCTTGCCGTCGCGCATGCGCTTGGCGAGCTCCATGATGTCGATCGCGCGGTCGGTGCCCGCGATGGTGAAGCGGCCGTCGCCGAATTCGATGTCGGCTTCGGAGGCCTCCAACAGATGCGCGGCGGCGCGCTTGCCTTTTTCGATGACGAGGCGCGAGGCCTCGACGATCGCCATGCCGCTCGCGGTGATGGAGCGCGAGCCGCCGGTGCCGTTGCCGGTATGCACGATGTCGCTGTCGCCCTGTTCGAGCCTGATGTTCTCGAAGGGCACGCCGAGCTGCGCCGAGAGCACCTGCGCAAACGGCGTGGCGTGGCCCTGGCCGTAATCGAGCGTGCCGGTGATCAGCCGCACGGTGTCGTCGGCCTCGAACACGATCTTGCCGAGCTCGACGCCTGGAGGGGCGGTGACCTCGAGATAGGAGCCGACCGCAATGCCGCGCAGCTTGCCGTTCTTCTTGCTCTCGCGCTTGCGCTTGGCGAAGTTCTCGTAATCCGCAATCTCCAGCGCCTTCTCGAACACGCCCGGAAAATCGCCGCTGTCATAGGTGACGCCGGAGGCCGCATCGAACGGCATCTGCGCCGATTTGACGAAGTTGCGTTTGCGCAAGGTGAGGCGGTTGACGCCCATCTCGTCCGCGGCGCGGTCGATCAGGCGTTCCATATAGTAATTCGCCTCGGGCCGGCCGGCGCCCCGATAGGCGCCCATCAAGGTGGTGTTGGTGAGCACGGTCTTGATGTCGATCTGGATCAGCGGCGTGCGGTAGACGCTGGGGAGATTCTTGCCGGTGTTGAGCGAGAGCGGGCTCGGCGCCACACCCGTGATATAGGCGCCGAGATTGCCGTAGCCGGAGAGCTTGACCGCGAGGAAATGGCCCTCGGCGTCGAGCGCGAGCTCGCCATGGATTTTCTGCGCGCGGCCATGGCTGTCGGACAGGAAACTGGTCGAGCGCTCGTCCGTCCACTTCACAGGCCGGCCCAATTCCTTCGCGGCGTGCAGGATGCAGATGTATTCGGGATAGTTGATGTTCTTCATCCCGAACGAGCCGCCGACATTGGCGGTGAGCAAATGGACCTTCTCGGGCTCGACCTTGAGAAGGGTCTTCAGCATGTTGCGGTTGCCGGACACGCCTTGCGTCGGCACCTGGATGGTGTAGCGGCCGCTGTTCTTGTCGAAGGAGGCAAGGCCCGCGCGCGGCTCCATGGGCACCACGGCGACCCGGGTGTTGATCATGTCGAGTTTGATGACATGCGCGGCTTTGGCAAAGGCCGCCGCGACCTTCTCGGTGTCGCCATAGTGATAATCGAGCGCGATATTGCCCGGGATGTGGTCATAAAGCTGCGGCGCGCCTGGCGCGGCGGCTTGTTCGGGATCGGTCACCGCCGGCAGTGGCTCGATATCGACCACGACGGCCTCGGCCGCATCGCGCGCCTGCGCCGCCGTCTCCGCGACCACGAAGGCCACGGGATCGCCGACATAGCGCACCTTGTCGGTCATCAGCGCGGTGCGGTTGGTCTGCTTCAACGGCGTGCCGTCACGGTTCTTCAGCGGCAGGCCGCAGGTGAAGGGACCATAGCCGGCCGCCGCAAGATCGGCCCCGGTCCACACCCCGAGCACGCCCGGCATCGCCTTGGCCGCGGAAGTGTCGATGCCCTTGATGATGCCGTGGGCGTGGCTGGAGCGGACGATCCAGGCATAAGTTTGCCGGGGCAGGTTGAAATCGTCGGTATATTTGCCCTTGCCGCGAACCAGCGTGTCGTCCTCCTTGCGGAGGACGGGCTGGCCGACGCCATATTTTTGCATTGCAATGGCGTTTTCCAGGGCGGAAGAAGGCGTGAGATCTTGCATGGGGAATGCCTAATTTGCGCGAATTCGCAGGCCACCCATCAGATATCGCACCCGATACCCTCCGGACAACGCCCGTTTGGGCATGGTCCTATTGGCCTGTTGCACAGCCCCTTGGCACTGCTAATGTTTCGGCCGAATGAGACATTCCGGGCTGGTCGATGGCGCCGGCGGAAAGACTTTTTGAATGAATGATGACACGCGGCTCCAGGACCAGCTGGAGCTGAGCGGAGAGCTGCAGAGGCCCGTCGCGGCGCGGCCGGGACCCGGGCTGTCGCAAGCCTCGGGAACCAGCGTCTATGCGGCGTTGGATCTCGGCACCAACAACTGCCGCCTCTTGATCGCCTGTCCGTCCGACGATGGCTTTCGGGTGGTGGATTCCTTCTCGCGGATCATCCGCCTGGGGGAGGGGGTTGCCGCCACGGGCTC
>JBLMWS010000160.1:0-6469 GCA_050257355.1 Gemmatimonas sp. | reverse complement strand
GCCGAGCTCGACGTCAAGCCGGACCTCTGGTTCTTCGGCTGCCATTTCAAGAACGATCCGGTCATGCCCGGTTGCCTGGGGCTTGATGCGCTCTGGCAGATGGTCGGCTTCTATCTCGGCTGGATCGGTGGCGAGGGGCGCGGCCGCGCCTTGGGTTTGAGCGAATTGAAATTCGGCGGGCAAGTGCTGCCGGACGCGCGCAAGGTTGTGTACAACGTCGATATCAAGCGCGTGATGCGTTCAAAGCTGGTGCTGGGCATCGCCGACGGGTGGCTTTCCGTGGACGGCGCGATTATCTATCGCGCCAAGGATTTGAAAGTTGGGCTGTTCAAGCAAGGCTCCGCGCCCTCTTGAACCGGGAAACGTTGAACAAGGACCTAAGGGCATAACGGCAGGCGAGGCGAACATGAGGCGGGTTGTCATCACGGGGATGGGCATTGTCTCATCCATCGGAAACAACACCCAGGAAGTGCTTGCGAGCCTCTACGACGCGAAGTCGGGAATTACGCGGGCGGACAAATACGCGGAGCTCGGTTTCCGTTCGCAGGTGCAAGGCGCACCGACGCTCGATCCATCGGGCGTGATCGACCGCCGCGCCATGCGTTTCCTGGGCCAGGGTGCAGCCTGGAATCACGTCGCCATGGAGCAGGCGATCCAGGATTCCGGCCTCCAGCCGAACGAGATTTCCAACGAGCGCACGGGCATCATCATGGGGTCGGGCGGCCCGTCGGCCCGCACCATCGTCGAAGCCGCCGATATCACCCGAACCAAGGGACCGAAGAAGGTCGGGCCTTTTGCTGTGCCGAAGGCGATGTCCTCGACCGCGTCGGCCACGCTCGCCACCTGGTTCAAGATCAAGGGCGTCAACTATTCGATCTCCTCGGCCTGCGCGACCTCGAACCATTGCATCGGCAATGCGTACGAGACCATCCAGTGGGGCAAGCAAGACGTCGTCTTCGCCGGCGGTTGCGAGGAGCTGGATTGGACCTTGTCCGTGCTGTTCGATGCCATGGGCGCGATGTCGTCGAAATATAATGACACCCCCGCCACCGCCTCGCGCCCGTATGACATCAGCCGCGACGGCTTTGTGATCGCCGGCGGCGCCGGCGTTGTGGTGCTCGAAGAACTGGAACATGCCAAGGCACGCGGCGCCCGCATCTATGCGGAGATCGTCGGCTACGGCGCCACCTCCGACGGCTACGACATGGTTGCGCCATCCGGCGAAGGCGCCGAGCGCTGCATGAAGATGGCGCTCTCGACCGTGAAGACCAAGATCGACTATATCAACCCGCACGCAACCTCGACGCCGGCCGGTGATCCACCGGAGATCGAGGCGATCCGCAAGGTCTTCGGCACCGGCGAGAAGTGCCCGCCGATCTCGGCGACCAAGGCTCTGACCGGCCACTCGCTCGGTGCCACCGGCGTTCAGGAGGCGATATACTCGCTCCTGATGATGAACAACGGCTTCATCTGCGAAAGCGCCCACATCACCGAGCTTGATCCCGTGTTTGCCGATATGCCGATCGTGCGCAAGCGCATCGACAATGCCAGGATCGGCACCGTGCTGTCGAACTCCTTCGGCTTCGGCGGCACCAACGCGACGCTGGTCTTCAAGCGGCTGGATGCCTAAGGTTTCACAGCGAACTGGTTCGTTGTATTTTTCGTCATGGCCGGGCTTTGTCCCGGCCATCCACGTCTTGGCGGTCGCGGAACCGTGGATGCTCGGAGCGAGCTCTCGGCATGACCAGGGAGAGGGACAATGCAGGAGCTGATGAAGGGCAAGCGCGGGCTGATCATGGGCATCGCCAATGATCATTCGATCGCCTGGGGAATTGCCAAGACGCTTGCGGCGCACGGCGCCGAGCTTGCTTTCACCTATCAGGGCGAGGCGCTCGGGAAACGGGTCCGGCCGTTAGCGGAATCGCTTAACGTCGATCTGGTGCTGCCTTGCGATGTCGAAGACCTCGATAGCGTCGATTCGGTATTCCAGACCTTGCGCGACAAATGGGGTGGTCTGGATTTTCTGGTGCACGCCGTCGCCTTCTCCGACAAGAGCGAGCTGAAGGGGCGCTACGCCGACACCACGCGCGAGAATTTCTCCCGCACCATGTTGATCTCGTGCTTTTCATTCACCGAGCTCGCCAAGCGCGCCGCCGATCTGATGCCGGCCTCGGGGGGCGCGATGATCACCCTGACCTTTGGCGGCTCGATGCGGGTGATGCCGAACTACAACGTGATGGGCGTGGCCAAGGCGGCGCTCGAGGCCTCGGTGCGCTATCTCGCCGCCGATTTCGGCGGCCGGGGAATCCGCGTCAATGCGATCTCCGCGGGTCCCGTGCGCACGCTCGCCGGTTCAGGCATCGGCGACGCGCGCGCCATGTTTGCCTTCCAGCAGAAGCACTCGCCGCTCGGACGGGGCGTCACCCTCGACGAACTGGGCGGCTCGGCGCTCTATCTATTGTCCGATCTGTCGGGCGGCGTGACCGGCGAGATCCACTATGTCGATTCCGGCTATAACGTGATCTCGATGCCGCGCCCCGAAAATCTCAAGGCAGAGTAGCGGCGCCGGGGTAGGGTGGGGAGAGCGAAGCGCGCCCACCAATCCAGATCGTCCCTCGCTGTGGTGGGTACGGCGCTCTTCATAGACTAAGATTCTCTGCCGATCAGGTTGCAGAGCCCGATGAGTGCCTTCAATCAGGGCCGTCATTGCGAGGAGCGAAGCGACGAAGCAATCTAGACTCCATCCGCGGAGAAAGTCCGGATTGCTTCGCTTGCGCTCGCAATGACGCTGGAGGTTGGGTGCGCGTTTCCTTGGTTCATTCAGATCGGCGGCTGCTCTAATCTAGCCCGCCGCGATCTTCTCCGCGCGCTGGAAGGCCGGCCGTGCGACGCAGCGTGCGAGATACGCCTCAAACGACGGCCGCGACGGCACCATCTTGAACAGCCGCACCGAGAAGTTCAGAGCCGAGCCGACTGCGATGTCGGCGGCGGAAAAATTCTCGCCGAGGATCCACGGGCCCTTGGCGAGTGCGGCGTCGAGCACGTCGAACACGCGCTGTGCGTCGCCCCAGCCGGCGGAAGTCGGATTCATCTCGAGCTTGGTCGCGATCTGCACCATCGCGGGCTCGATGCAGCCCGGCGCGAAAAACAGCCATTGCAGATATTTGCCGCGCGAGGGATCGCCGAGCGGGGGCGCCAGCTTCGCGTCGGGATAGCGCTCGGCGACATAGGCGCAAATCGCGGCCGATTCGGCGACCGTCGTCTCGCCGTCCCGCAAGGCCGGCACCTTGCCCATCGGATTGATCGCAAGATATTCAACCCTTTTCTGCGCGCCGGTGGAAATGTCGGTGAGCACGCGTTCATAGGGGTGGCCGGCCTCCTCCATGAGCCAGAGCGCCGTGAACGAGCGTGAGCGCGGCGACCAGTAAAGCTGCATCATGTTGCGTTTCCCTCTTTCTTCCACCGATAATATTTCATCATGAATCCCGTCATCGGCTCGACGGCCTGCTTTTCATAGACAAAGCCCTCGCGCTCATACCAGCGCCAGGCTTTCTCGTTCTCGCGCACGCAGCGCAGGCAGATCTCGTCAGGCAATTGCGTTCGCGTAAAGGCGAGCAGCTGCCGGCCGAGCGAGCGGCCCTGATAGGCCGGCGTCACCATGAGCTGGTCGAGATAGAGGTTCGGCAAATGCAGCGCCAGCATTGCCGCGAGCCGACCGTCGTCATCGGCGACGAAAAGGGTCCAGCCGCTTTCGAGTTCCTTCGGAATGCGTGCGCGCAGATTCGCCAGCAGGAACGGGCTCGCATCGGTCAGTCCGGTGGAGACCCAGCTCTCCATCCAGACGCGGGCGATGGCGTCATGTTCGTCTGACCGCGCGGGGCGAATGATTGGCGTCGTCATAGAAGGGAACATAGCGCAAGCCGAAATCGCGGTCTCGCACGCTATGGGCTTGTTATCTTCGGCGCATGCCGGGGACACAGCGCGCCGCCGCGTATCGGGCTCCAATTCCAGCTTCTGGAATATTGGATCGTCGGCTTTCGCAGCTGACGGCGCCCTATGAGGCCAGGTCTGAAGCACAAAAAAGGGCGGCCCGGGAGCCGCCCTTTCTCTTCGCGCTAACTAAAAAGCCTCACTCGCCGGCGGCTTCGCGTGGCGCACCGGCCTCGGCCTTCTTGGCCTCCTCGGCGGTGGCCTTCTGCTTGGCTTCCAGATCCTCGCCGGTCGCCTGGTCGACCGCCTTCATCGACAGCCGCGTCTTGCCGCGATCGTCGAAGCCGAGCAGCTTGACCTTGACCTTGTCGCCTTCCTTGACGACGTCGGAGGTCTTCTGCACGCGCTTGTCCGCGAGCTGGCTGATATGGACGAGGCCGTCCTTGGAACCGAAGAAGTTCACGAAGGCGCCGAACTCCATCACCTTGACCACGGTGCCCTCGTAGATCTGGCCGACCTCGGGCTCCGAGGTAATCGACTTGATCCACTTGATCGCGGCCTTCATCGCCTCGCCGTCGTTGGAGGCGACCTTCACGGTGCCGTCGTCCTCGATGTTGATCTTGGCGCCGGTCTTTTCCACGATCTCGCGGATCACCTTACCGCCGGTGCCGATCACTTCGCGGATCTTGTCGGTCGGGATCTTGAAGGTCTCGATGCGCGGGGCGTATTCGCCAAGCTCGGCACGCGCGGCCGTGAGCGCCTTGCTCATCTCGCCGAGAATGTGCAAGCGGCCTTCGCGCGCCTGGCCGAGCGCCACCCGCATGATCTCCTCGGTGATGCCCTCGATCTTGATGTCCATCTGCAGCGAAGTAACGCCGCCCTCGGTGCCCGCCACCTTGAAGTCCATGTCGCCGAGATGATCTTCATCGCCGAGAATGTCCGACAGCACGGCGTAGCGGCTGTCCTCGAGGATCAAGCCCATGGCGATGCCCGCGGTCGGGCGCTTCAACGGCACGCCGGCATCCATCAATGCCAGCGACGAGCCGCAGACGGTCGCCATCGACGAGGAGCCGTTGGACTCGGTGATCTCCGATACCACGCGCACGGTGTAGGGAAACTCGTGATGCGGCGGCAGCACGGGATGAATGGCGCGCCAGGCGAGCTTGCCGTGGCCGATCTCGCGCCGCTTGGTGCCGCCGAGGCGGCCTGTCTCGCCGACCGAGAAGGGCGGGAAGTTGTAGTGCAGCAGGAAGGTTTCCTTGTACGTTCCCGACAGCGCATCTACGAACTGCTCGTCCTCGGCGGTGCCGAGCGTGGTCACCACCAGCGCCTGGGTCTCGCCGCGGGTGAACAGCGCCGAGCCATGAGCGCGCGGCAGCACGCCGACCTCGCAAATGATATTGCGCACGGTCTTGACGTCGCGGCCGTCGATACGGCGGCCGGTGTCGAGAATGTTCCAGCGGACGATCTTGGCTTCGAGCGTCTTGAAGACGTCGGCGACCCGCAGCTTGTCGTATTTCGGCTCCTGCCCTTCCGGGAAGAAGTGCGCCATCACCTTGTCCTTGGCGGCGGCAACGGCGGCGTAGCGCTCCTGCTTGATGGCGATACCATAGGCCTTGCGCAGGTCCTGCTCGACCACGCCGAGCATTTCCTTCTCCAGCGCGCTGTCATCGATCGCCTGGACTTCGCGCGGCTCCTTGGCCGCCTTTTCAGCGAGATCGATGATGGCGTTGATCACCGGCTGGAAGTGGCGATGACCGAACATCACCGCGCCCAGCATGATGTCTTCGTTGAGCTCCTTCGCTTCCGACTCCACCATCAGCACGGCATCGTTGGTACCGGCGACCACGAGATCGAGCTGGGTGTCGACCATCTCGTCGAGCGTCGGGTTGAGGACGTATTCGTCGTTGACGAAGCCGACACGTGCCGCGCCGATCGGTCCCTTGAACGGCACGCCCGACAGCGTCAGCGCCGCAGAGGCGGCGACCATCGCCACCACGTCGGGGTCGTTTTCCATGTCGTGCGAGAGCGTGGTGATGATCACCTGGGTCTCGTTGCGCCAGCCGTCGACGAACAGCGGACGGATCGGGCGGTCGATCAAGCGGGAAACCAGGGTTTCCTTCTCCGTCGGCCGGCCTTCGCGCTTGAAATAGCCGCCGGGAATGCGGCCCGCAGCATAGGCCTTTTCCTGATAGTCGACGGTCAAGGGCAGGAAATCGACACCCTCGCGCGGCGTCTTGGCGGCTACGACGGTGGCGAGCACCACGGTCTCGCCATAGCTCGCGACGACGGCGCCGTCGGCCTGGCGGGCCATCTTTCCAGTTTCAAGCTTGAGGGGCCGTCCTCCCCAATCGATCTCGACGGAATGAATATTGAACATAGAGGTCTTCTTTCATCGGTTGCGAAAGAACGGCCGCCCCAAAACACAAAAACCATGCGCAAGATTGCGGGACGCTGACGGAAACGGGTCAGCGTCCGGCGATCCTGCCATGGTTGTCATCTTTCGGATGGGGTCCATCCTTTCGCTTCTTACGGGCAC
>JBLMWS010000159.1:0-4456 GCA_050257355.1 Gemmatimonas sp. | reverse complement strand
TTCGGGCAGCGCCAGGTCACGCAATATTTCACCCAGCTCAACAGCTATCATGTCATCCTGGAGATCCTGCCCGGATTGCAGGGCAAGGTCGATACGCTCGACAAGATCTACGTGAAGTCGCCGACCACGGGCGAAGAGGTACCGCTCTCGGTCTTCTGCAAATGGACCACTGTGCCGGTTCGTCCGCTCGCGATCGCGCATCAGGGCCAATTTCCCGCGGTCACCATCAGCTTCAATCTCGGCGAGGGCGTCGCGCTGGGACAAGCGACCGATGCCGTCCAGAGGGCGATGGCCGCGATGGGTGCGCCCGCCACGCTCAGTTCGAGCTTCCAGGGCACCGCGCAGGCTTTCCAGCAATCGCTCAGCAGCGTGCCGCTGCTCATCCTTGCCGCCCTGGTCGTGGTCTATTTGATCCTCGGCATTCTCTACGAGAGCTACATTCACCCTCTCACCATTCTTTCGACCCTGCCTTCGGCCGGCGTCGGCGCGCTTGCGATGCTGATGGCATTCGGCTTCGACTTCAGCCTGATCGCCCTGGTTGGCATGATTTTGCTGATCGGGATCGTCAAGAAGAACGGGATCATGATGGTCGATTTCGCCATCGTGGCGGAGCGCGACGAGCATCTGTCGACGCGCGAAGCGATCCGCAAAGCCGCATTGCTACGCTTCCGTCCGATCATGATGACGACGATGGCAGCCCTGCTCGGCGGCGTGCCACTGATGCTGGGCACCGGAACGGGATCGGAGATCCGCCAGCCGCTCGGCTATGCGATGGTCGGCGGGCTCGTGGTGAGTCAGGCCCTGACGCTGTTCACGACGCCCGTCGTCTACCTTTACCTCGACATGCTCTCCAACACGCTGACGCGCTGGATGGGCCCGAGCAAACGCGAGGCCCGATTGAACGAGCACGGCACGAAGCTCAAGGACGCCGCCGAGTAACCGGCTCGTCGTGCCGGGACGACGCGAAGCGTCGAACCCGGAATGACGGAGCCTCAATAATGTTCAGCTCACGCCCACTCCCTGCAGCACCAGGCGATTTAGTCGCGCGGTGAACGCCGCTGGATCCTCGGGCAGTTCGCCGTCGAGGATCTGCGCCTGCTCGAACAGCAACAGCGAGAGATCATCGATCAGGTTGGATCCGGCCGCGGCCTTGGCGATCGCAGTGACCAGCGGGTGCCGCAGATTTATTTCCAGGATCGGCGGGGTCTTGGCGCCGCGGTTCTGCAGGGCGAGGAAGCGCTCGAGGGCGCGGTCCGGGCCACCGCTGCCGGCCACCAGGCATGACGCGCTGGTGGTCAGCCGCGTGGAGGCTTTCACGTCGGTCACGCGGTCGCCGAGGCTCGCCTTGATCAGCGCGATCGTCGCCGCTTCGTCCGCCGCCGGTTCGGCCTTGTCCTGGTCCTTGGCGTGTTCTTCCAGAAGCGGAACGAGATCGAAATTGGTATCGCCCTGGCTTAGCGATTTCAGCGGCTTGCCCTCATACTCAAGGGGCATGGAGGTCCAGAACGCATCGACCGGATCGGTCAGGAGCAACACCTCGATACCTCGCGCGCGCGCCGCTTCCAGGCGCGGATTCGATTTCAGCCGATCCAGGCTGTCGCCGACCAGGAAATAGATTTCAGTCTGGTTGGGCTTGAAATCGGCGACATATTGTTTGAGCGAACGGCGCTCGGAGCTGGTCGTGGTGAAGCGCGACAGCGACAACAGTTTGTCGCGCCGCTCGAAATCCTCATAGATACCTTCCTTGATCACGGAGCCGAAGGCATCCCAAATCTTGCTGAAATTGTCCGGCTCCTTCTCGGCGAGCTGCTCAAGTTCGCTGATGACGCGGCCAGTCACCGCCTTGCGGATCTGCGCGAGCTGCGGATTGTTCTGCAGCATCTCGCGCGAGATGTTGAGCGGCAGGTCCTCGCTGTCGATCACCCCGCGCATGAAGCGCAAATAGGCCGGCAGCAGATCGGCGTCGTCCGTGATGAACACGCGGCGGACATAGAGCTTGACCTTGCCCTTGCGCGCCGGCTCGAACAGGTCGAAGGGCTTGGTCGAGGGCGCGAACAAGAGCACCGCATAGGAGTAACGGCCCTCGGCGCGGTAATGCAGGGTCAGCGCCGGCTCGTCGAACGCATTGGCGATCGACTTGTAGGCCTGCTTGTAGTCGTCCGGCGTCAATTCGGATTTCGGCCGCTGCCACAGCGCGCTCGCCGAGTTGATCTGCCGTGGCTCGCCCTCTTCCGGCACCAGCTCGATCGGGAACTGGATGTTGTCGGAATAGGCGCCCACGATGCGCTCGATCTCATAGGCCTCGAGATATTTCGCCGCATCGGATTTCAGATGCAGCACGATCTCGGTGCCGCGGGTCACGCGCTTGGCATCCTCTTCCATGGCCGGCGCGACCTCGAAGCCGGCGCCGCCGGACGACGACCAGGTCCAGACCTCGCTCGATCCGGCCCGGCGGCTGGTCACCACGATGCGGTCGGCGACCATGAAGGCAGAGTAGAAACCGACACCGAACTGGCCGATCAGCCCGGCCCCGTCCTTGGCCTCGGCGAGCCTCGCCACGAAGGCCTTGGTACCGGAGCGGGCGATGGTGCCGAGATTGTCGATCAGTTCCTGCCGGTCCATGCCGATGCCGGTGTCGGCGACGGTAAGGGTGTCGGCCTTCTTGTTCGGCAGGATGCGGATTTTCGGCGGCTCACCGTCGCCGATCAGCTCGGGCCTCGCGATCGCCTCGTAACGAAGCTTGTCGCAGGCATCCGAGGCGTTCGAAATCAATTCGCGCAGGAAAATATCGGTCTCCGAGTAGACCGAATGCACCATCAGGTTCAGAAGCTCAGAAACCTCGGCCTGGAAGGGTTGAGTGCTCGCAGCGGCATCCATCATCGTCATGCGTCTTTGACCCGGGAAGGAATGGCAAAACGTCGATATAGCGAGAGTGCTTTGCCGATCAAGCCTCAGGAGCGGTCACCTCCGTCCTCATGGGTGGCGTGCGCAGCCGCCCGGCCGAGCTTTTCGATCACGCGGTCCAACGTTGCGATCTCCTGCGGGGTCAGCACCTCAAGCAGGACAGCCTCGCGCTCCAGCGCATAAGGCACGATCTTGCTGTAGAGCGCATGGCCCGCCGGCGTCAGCGCCACGATGCGCTCGCGGCCGTCGTTGGGGTCGCGGACGCGGGTGACCACGCCGCGCGTTTCCAGCGTCTGCATGGCGCGGCTGACACTCATCTTGTCGAGCGTGGTCAGCCGGCCGATCTCCTTGGTCGGCAGCTCGGTGCGGGTCCCCAGCACCGCGAGGATACGCCACTCCTGGCGCGACAGCGAAAAGCGCGTCGCGTAGACCTCGGCCACCGCAAGCGAGACCTGCTCGGCAAGGCGCGCCAACCGGTAGGGAAAATAGCGCTGCAGGTCGAGCTCCGCATGGGCCGGCTCGCGGCTCTTGCGCCGTTCGCGCGGCTGGTTCGCAGCTTGCGCCATCTCGCAGTTTCCTCCGAAGCCGCCGCCCGAGGGCCGTTTGATCTGGATCAAAGCGGCGAGATCGTAAAATTTGTTACCAATTTCACAATCAATCACAAGCAAGCCGGAAACGCCATGCAAATCGAGAAAATCCATCACGTCGCCTACCGTTGCGTCGACGCCAAGGCGACGGTCGATTTCTACAAGAAGGTCCTCAACATGGACCTGCTCGGCGCCATCGCCGAAGACCGGGTTCCCTCGACCAAGGCGCCCGACCCGTACATGCACATCTTCCTGGACGCCGGAAACGGCAACATCCTCGCCTTCTTCGAGTTGCCGAACTCGCCGCCGATGGGGCGCGATGCCAACACCCCGGAATGGACCCAGCACATCGCCTTCCAGGTCAAGAACCTCGACGAACTCAACGAAGCAAAGGCGCGCGCGGAGGCTGCGGGCCTCGACGTGGTCGGGATCACCGATCACACCATCTTCAAGTCGATCTATTTCCGTGATCCCAGCGGCCATCGTCTGGAGATCGCCGCATGGACCGCCACGCCGGACCAGATCAATCGGATGAAAGCGGTGGCGCACGAGATGGTCGATGAATGGGCACAGACCAAGAAGCCGCCGCGGCACACCGCCTGGATGCACGAGAAGGAGTTCGCGGGCGCCGACTAGGCCCGCGCGCTTCCTGATCCATCCGATGACAACGCGCCAAGCGAGGCGGCAATGAGCCACTACACCTACCCGCGATTTGAATATGTCTGTTCGCCGGAGCAGAGGACCGGCAGCGTCCGCCGGCATCCGGTCGTGGTGATCGGGGCCGGCCCCATCGGCCTCACGGCGGCACTCGACCTTGCCGCCCGCGGCCAGCCGGTGATCGTGCTCGATGACAACGACACGGTCAGCATCGGATCGCGCGCGGTCTGCTACGCCAAACGACCGCTCGAGATCTGGGACCGGCTCGGCTGCGCCGCGCCGATGGTCGCCAAGGGCGTGAGTTGGAA
>JBLMWS010000158.1:0-6456 GCA_050257355.1 Gemmatimonas sp. | reverse complement strand
CTTGACCCGCACCTTGACGTTGTAGTCGACCACGCGCTTGATGCTGACCAGGACTTTCATGGGCTGGGGTTATGTCTTGAGGGAACGCGCGATTATATCGGTCCCGTGCTGTCCGGTTAAGTCTCGAGCGGATTCAGGCGGTTGGGCGAATGGAGGGAAAACGAATCGGGCGCCACGAACGTAAGCAGTTGATGCAAAGGAGTTGTCGCGAACGTGCTCGGGCTCAGAATGCGCGCGGCGCGATGCGCGCTTCAAGTCGGAGGCAGCCGAGAAACGTCTCTTGGCATCCGCCAGGCGAGGCGATGCACGGCATCGGTCGAGGGTGAACCCGACGGGAGTGCGTCTCCTTCTATTTTCTTGACGGCGGCACCGCTTTGGATCCATCTGTTCCGGTTGACAGCCCTCAAAACAAAGTTGGAACATGTCAGCAGACGGACAGTCGGGACCGGCGTAGAGAACAAACCCGATGCCGCGGCGAATGACGAGCCGTCCCGGCGATTCCGCCGCAGAGAGCTTAACGAGGAGGAAACCATGCACCCGTCCATCCGACAAGTCAGGAGGTTTGTCCTTGCGGCGCTCGTGTTCACGGCGACTGCCGTGGCCGGCCTCGCGCTCACGCCGCGCCAGGCCGCGGCAGCCGACGACGAGGTCGCCGTGCTCGGCATCTGGTCGCTGAGCGGTCCCTACGCGGACGTCGGCCCCCTGCTCGATCGCGGTGCGCAGATCGCCCTCGAAGAGGTCGGCTACAAGGCCGCGGGCAAGAAGATCAAGTACGTCACGCGTGACAGCGAGACCAAGGCCGGCACGGCCGCCCGCCGCGCGCAAGAAGCGATCGACTCCGACGGCGTGAAGTTCATCGTTGGTCCCTGGTCATCGGGAGTCGCGCTCGCCGTGACCGAGGTCGCCAAGAAGAACAAGGTCATGTACTACTTCTCGGGCGGCACCGAGGACATCTCCGGCAAGCGCTGCCACCGTTATGCCTTCATGTGGGCCGCCGCCGCGTGGACGGCCATGGACGCCAATCTGAAGGCGTTCAAGAAGAGCCACCCCGAGGCCAAGTCGATCTACCTTTTTGTCGTCGACTACGCCTTCGGCTGGTCGCTGCAGAAGTATGTGGAGCAGCTCGCGCCGACATACGGGCTGAAGGTGGTCGGTGTGGACCGTCATCCGCTTGGGCACCGCGAATATTCCTCCTTCATCACCAAGGCCATGGCCACCAACCCGGATGCGATCTTCATGATCAATTTCGGTCTGGACGCCATAACGGCCGTGCGCCAGCTGCACAACTTCGGCTTCACGCCGAGGAAGCCCGTGATTCTGTCCTGGTCTTCGGGCGTGGAGGAGCTGGTGCAGATGGATCCGGAGATGCGCGCCAACCTGCAAGTCGGAACCAACTACTACTACACGATCGACACGCCGGCAAACAAAGCCTTCGTTGCCGCCTACGAGAAAAAGAGCGGCGGCATTCCGCCGGGATACGGTCCCGCCGCCGGCTACGGCCTCATGAAGATGGTGCTTACCGGCATGCAGAAGGCCAACAGCACCGAGCCGAAGAAGGTGATCGAGGCGCTTGAAGGCCTCAAGGGCCATAACTTCATCGGCGATTTCTATATCAACGCCAAGAATCACCAGACCGTGCGCCCCTACTTCGTCCTCAAGACCAAGCCGGCGAGCGCGATGAAGAACCAGTACGACTTCGCCGACATCATAAACGTCAGCTCGACGGAGCAGCCGAAGGCCCTCAATGAGTGCAAGGACATCGGCGGCTTCTAGGCGCGACGGAGGCGAACGCCTGAGCACTTAGCGACCGACGCCCGCCCGTACCGCCGGGCGCCGGTCGTACCCTCCTGGCCACGAGGCCAGCTTCCAAGCCACGGCAAACGGGTGGTCCGTTCCCGATGACTTTCCTGATCGCAAGCCAGATTCTCAATGGCTTCGCCACCGGCATGCTCTACGCGCTGGTCGGCGTCGGGCTCACGCTGGTACTCGGCGTGCTCAACATCCCCAATTTCGCCCACGGCGCCCTGTACGCTTTCGGTGCCTACTTCACCTACATGGTCGCGACGTTCACCGACTCGTTCTACGCCGGAATCCTGCTGGGTCCGTTGCTCGTCGTCCTGATGGGTTTCGTGCTGGAAAGCCAGGGCATCCGGCGCCTGTATTCGGCCCATCACGATTATCAGCTTCTGTTCCTGTTCGCCATCGCCCTCATCCTGCAGGAGACCATCATCCTCGTCTGGGGGCCGGTGGGATTCTCGCTGCTGCCGCCGGAGAGGCTCGGCGGCGCGGTGAATCTCGGTTTCACCGTCTACCCGAAGTACCGGCTGGCGCTCATCGTCTTCACGCTGTCTATCGTGGTACTGCTGTACCTGTTCCTGATCCGGACGAACGTCGGCGCGATCGTGCGCGCCGGGATCGAGAACCGGGAGATGGTTTCCGTGCTGGGCACGAACATCAACAAGGTGTTCTTTTACACCTTCGGGCTCGGCGCCTACCTCGCCGGGCTCGCCGGGGGCCTCTCGACCCCCATCATGGGGCTGACGCCCTCGATGGGCCTGGACATCCTGCCCATCTCCTTCGTGATCGTGGTGATTGCCGGGCTTGGCAGCATTCTCGGCGCCATCGGTGCCGGCATACTCATCGGCCTCACCCAGAGTCTCACCTCGATCTGGTGGCCGGAAGCCGCCAATGTGGCCATCTATCTGATGATGGGGCTCGTCATCATCCTGCGGCCGCAGGGATTGTTCGGGGTGCGCTAGATGCTCTTCAACCGGCCGACGTTGATCTTCATCGGCGCCGCCATCGTGCTGCTGCCCGTCATCGAGCGGCCCGTGGTGGCTGCCGAGATCCTCATCCTCGGCATCGCGGCCATCGCCGTGAACCTGCTGCTCGGCTACACCGGCATGCTCTCCTTCGGCCAGGCGATGTTCTTCGGCATCGGCGCCTACGCGACCGGCATCATGGTCGCGCGCCTGGACGTGCCGGCCTTCCTCGCCATTCCAATCGCGACGCTGGGCACCGGCGTGGTCGCCGCGGCGGTCGGCGCCTTTTGCGTGCGGCGCACGGGGCTCTACTTCATCTGCATCACCTTCGCCTTCAACCAGATGTTCTACTTCATCGCCTATTCGTGGACCACGGTAACCGGCGGCGAGGACGGGCTGATCGGCGTGCGGCGACCGGCGATCATCGCCGACCAGTACTCGTTCTACGTCTTTGTCGTGCTGCTGTTCATCGCCGCCCTCGTGGTCATGAAGAAGATTGTCGATTCGCCGACCGGCCGCATCCTGCAGGCCATACGCGACAATCCCGGCCGCGCCGCCGCGACCGGGCACGATGTCGGCCGCAACAAGCTCATCGCCTTCGCCATCAGCGGCACTTTCCTCGGCCTCGCCGGATCGGTATTCGCCTTCGTCTACGAGATCGTGCCGATCGACAAGATTCACTGGCTCTTTTCGGGCGACCTGGTCTTCATGACGCTCATCGGCGGCAGCGGCAATTTTATCGGCCCGGTGATCGGCGCGGCCTTCTATACCTGGCTGCAGGAAACGGTGAGCCTGTTCTGGAACCGCTGGCCGATGGTGCTCGGCATCGTGTTCGCCCTGGTCGTGCTCTTCTTCCGCACCGGGGTGGTCGGGATTGCGCAGGCGGGCCATGCGGCCTGGATGCGGCGCAAGGCGAAGGCGACCGGCGCATGAGCGAGATCCTGAGCTGCATTGGCCTGAGCCGCCATTTCGGTGCAGTCAAGGCCGTCAACAATGTCACCCTGCACGTCGAGGAAGGTTCGCTGCATTCCGTGATCGGCCCGAACGGGGCGGGCAAGACGACGCTCTTCAACTGCATCACGGGCGAAATCGCGCCGACGTCCGGCAGCGTCGTCTTCGACGGCGTGGCCATTACCGGCAAGCGCCCCTACGAGCTGCCCGCGCTCGGCATTGCACGCTCCTTTCAGCGTACCAGCATCTTCACCAACCTGTCCGTGGCGCAGAACGTCTGGGTGTCGGCATTTCCGAAACATGTCGGCCGCGGCGTCGAGCTCTTGCGCCATGCCGACGCATACCCCGAAGTGCGCGCTGCGATCCGCCGCACGCTCGATGAAGTCGGACTCACCCGTTACGCCGATGCACCCGCGGTGGAGCTCGCCCACGGCGACCAGCGGCTGCTGGATTTCGCCATCGCACTTGCGCCGAAGCCCAAGCTCCTGCTGCTCGACGAGCCGACCGCCGGCCTCTCGCGTCACGATACGCAGAGCGTCATGCACCTTATCGAGAGTCTCAAGGGCCGCTACACGCTGGTGCTCATCGAGCACAAGATGGACGTGGTGATGCGGGTCTCCGATCGCATCACGGTCATGTATTTCGGTGAAGTGCTGAGCGAAGGCACGCCCGAGCGGATACGCGCGGATCCCAGGGTGCGCGAGGCCTATCTGGGCAAGCGGGCATGACACTGCGCGTCGCCGACGTCAACGCCTATTACGGGAATTTTCACGTTCTCAACGGCGTTTCCCTGCAAGTGGAGCAGGGCACCATCCACACGCTGCTCGGTCGCAACGGCGCGGGCAAGACGACCACGCTGCGCACCATCTTCGGCCTGATGAACAAGTGGACGGGCACGATCTTCATCGACGACGCGGAAATCTCGAAGCGCCAACCGTACGAGATCAACCGGGCCGGACTCGCTTACGTCCCCGAGTACCGGGGCATATTTTCAAATCTGACGGTGCGTGAGAACCTCGCCATCGCCGAGCCGAAGCAGACCGACTGGCCGACCGAGCGGGTGCTGCAGCTCTTCCCCGCGCTTCGGCCCCTGCTCGGACGCAAGGGCGGGAACCTGTCGGGCGGCGAGCAACAGATGCTCGCCATCGGCCGGGCGCTCATGTCTTCCCCGAAGTACCTGCTGCTCGACGAACCGTCGCAGGGTCTTGCGCCCATCGTCGTCGAGACCGTCATCGACACGCTGGTGCACCTGCGCGGGGAGAAGATCGGCGTGCTCCTGGTCGAGCAGAACGCCGAGATCGCGCTCGAAATCGCCGATTACGCCTCGATCATCGAGCAGGGCGAAATCGTCTACCGCGGCAGCGCCGGCGAGACGCGCGCCAACACGGATCTCATGAACACCTATCTTTCCGTCGGCTGATCCGGAGGCAGGCCATGGCCGCTGATCGCGACACCAAACGTCATGTGAAGGATCCCGGCCGCGTGCGCGAGCTCGCGAAACGGATCGCGGACGGCGAGCTTTCTCCTGTCGACCTGGTGCGGGCCTGTCTCGACCGTATCGAGCAAACCCAGCCGCACGTCGCCGCCTGGCGCGAAGTGGACGGCGCGCGTGCGCTTGCGGTGGCCGCAGAACGGGCGCGCGACATCACGGCGGGCCGCCTGCGCGGGCCGCTGCACGGCATTCCCGTAGGCATCAAGGACATCATCGACGTGGAAGGCCTGCCCACGCGGTGCAACTGCCGAGCGCTCGAAAACGTCGCTCCGGCAGGCGCGGATGCCGAGGTGGTCCTCGCGCTGAAGGCGGCCGGCGCGATCGTGCTCGGCAAGGTGCATACCACCGAGTTCGCGTTCTTCGATCCCTCCCCGGCGCGCAATCCCCACAACACCGATCACACGCCCGGCGGCTCCAGCAGCGGCTCGGCGGCGGCCGTTGCCTGCGGGTCAGTGCCGGTTTCGATCGGCACGCAGACCATGGCCTCCGTCAATCGGCCGGCCGCCTATTGCGGTATTGCCGCGTTCAAGCCAAGCACGCGCTGCCTGAGCACCTTCGGCATCGCTGCGCTCGCACCGCTCTACGACACCCCCGGCTTCTACGGCGCGACGGTCGACGACGCTGCATTCGCCTTCGAGGCGGTGGCGCCGGCGTTCCTGCGTCGCGCGCAGACTCCCGCGCCCCGGCAGAGGGCACGCATCGTGACCATCGATGATCCGCTGATCGCGGACGCGAGCGCGGAAATGACGGCTGCCTGGCAGCGCATGGCGGGCGACTTCCGCGCCCGGGGCAATACGGTCGAGTCGCGCCCTTCGCCCGTGCCGTTCAAACGCATCGGCGAGCTGCACTGGACGACCATGGTCTACGAGACCGCGCGCGCCCAGGCGGGCCTCATGGCCCTGCCGGAAGATCAGGTGGGGCAACGGCTGCGCGCGGCGATCCTGGAAGGGCGGGGCATAACGGCCGAACGCTATCTTTCCGATCGCGTGGAACTCGATCTAATCCGCGCCGAGTTCTTCGCCACCTTCGGCGGCGTCGACGCCTTTCTGTGGCCCGCCGCACCGGACACCGCGCCGAAGGGACTCGCCTCCACGGGCGAGCCCAAATACATCGCCCCGTGGACCGTGTTCGGCGGACCTGTCGTCACCCTTCCCGCCGGCACGGCGTCGAATGGCCTGCCGCTCGCCTGCATCCTCGCCGGGCGTCCCGGCGAAGACCTCGCGATGTGCGGCCTCGCCCGCCAGCTCATGG
>JBLMWS010000157.1:0-23383 GCA_050257355.1 Gemmatimonas sp. | reverse complement strand
CTCCATCAGCTTGCGCGTCGCCGGCACCGGGCCGATGCCCATGATGCGCGGCGGCACCGCGGCGGAGGCGAGACCGAGGATGCGGGCGCGCGGGGTCAGACCGTGCTTCTTCACGGCGGCTTCCGAGGCGAGGATCATGGCCGCGGCGCCGTCATTGACGCCGGACGCGTTGCCGGCCGTCACCGTACCGGGATTGCGCACGATCGGCCTCAACTTGGCGAGGCCTTCGATGGTGGTCTCGGGCCGCGGATGCTCGTCCTTGTCGACCATGATCGGGCCGGCCTTGCCACCGGGCACCGTGACCGGCGTGATTTCTTCGGCAAAGAAGCCCGACGCAATCGCGCGGCCTGCGCGCTGCTGCGAGCGCAGGGCAAATGCATCCTGGTCGGCGCGCGAGACCTGAAACTCCTCGGCGACGTTCTCACCGGTCTCCGGCATGGAATCGACGCCATATTGCTGCTTCATCAGCGGATTGATGAAGCGCCAGCCGATGGTGGTGTCGAAAATCTCGGCCGAGCGCGAAAAGGCTTCCGCCGCCTTGCCCATCACGAAGGGCGCCCGCGTCATCGATTCCACGCCGCCGGCAACGGCGAAATCGATTTCGCCGGCGCGGATGGCGCGGCCCGCGGCGCCGACCGCGTCAAGGCCCGAGGCGCAAAGCCGGTTGATGGTCTGCCCGGGAACCGAATCGGGGATCCCCGCAAGCAACAGCGCCATGCGTGCGACGTTGCGGTTGTCCTCGCCGGCCTGGTTGGCGCAGCCGAAAAAGACCTCGTCCAATGCGGACCAATCGAGCTTGGGATGCTTCGCCATCAGCGCCTTGATCGGCGTGGCCGCCAGATCATCGGCGCGCACCTTGGCAAGCGAACCGCCGAAACGGCCGATCGGGGTTCTCACGGCATCACAAATATACACATCACGCATCGGTTTTCTCCCTGATCCCGGTTCGGCGTCGATTGACGGCGAGTTGTAGGAGCGCGTTCTCTTGAGGTCAATTGAGGCCTCCACGTGAAGCGCCGCGCCGGCGCGTGCACGCCATTCCAGATCTCGCGTCGCCTCCCGGCTCCTGGAAGGTGGAAAACCGGGAAGGCTCCCGCAAACCGATAGGACGGAATGGCGAAATTGGCTAGTTTGCGCCTCCGATGACCGTCCAGCCTTCCATATCTCACGCCCCGGCCAATGCGGGCGAGCCCTCGCAATTTGCGGAAATATCGGCGCGCGTGACGCCGATGATGGAACAGTATCTCGAGATCAAGGCCGCGCATCCGGGGTTGCTCCTGTTCTACCGCATGGGCGATTTCTACGAGCTGTTCTTCGAGGACGCCGAGATCGCCTCGAAGGCGCTCAACATCATGCTGACCAAGCGCGGCAAGCATCAGGGCATGGACATCCCGATGTGCGGCGTGCCGGTTGAACGCGCCGAGGATTATTTGCATCGGCTGATCGCGCACGGCTTTCGCGTCGCGGTCTGCGAGCAGATGGAGGATCCGGCCGCGGCGCGCGCCCGTGGCTCCAAAAGCGTGGTCAAGCGCGACGTAGTGCGGCTGGTCACGCCCGGCACGCTGACCGAGGACACGCTGCTCGATGCCCGCGCCAACAACTACCTGCTCGCGATTGCGCGCGCCCGCTCCTCCTCGGGTGGCGACCGGTTCGGGCTCGCCTGGATCGACATTTCGACGTCCGAATTCATGGTCACCGAATGCGCGGCCGCCGAGTTGCAGGCGACGCTCGCGCGCATCAACCCCAATGAAGTCATCGTCGCCGACGCGCTCTATGGCGATGCCGAGCTGGGGCCGCTGCTCCGCGAACTGCCGGCGGTGACACCGCTCACCCGCGACGTCTTCGACAGTTCCACCGCCGAGCGGCGGCTCTGCGACTATTTTGCCGTCGCCACCATGGATGGGCTGGCCGCGATGTCGCGGCTGGAAGCCACGGCCGCCGCGGCCGCCGTGACCTATATCGACCGCACCCAGGTCGGCAAGCGGCCGCCATTGTCCCCGCCGGCACGCGAGGCCGTCGGGACGACGATGGCGATCGACCCGGCAACGCGCGCCAATCTCGAATTGACGCGCACGCTCGCCGGCGAGCGTCGTGGCTCGCTGCTCGATGCCATCGACTGCACGGTGACGCCGGCGGGCTCGCGGCTGCTGGCGCAGCGTCTGGCCGCGCCGCTCACCGACGCCGCACAGATCGCGCGCCGGCTGGATGCGGTCGGCATCTTCGTGGCGGACGCCGCCACACGCGACGATATCCGCGCGATCCTGCGCGGCGCGCCCGACATGTCGCGCGCCCTGGCGCGGCTGTCGGTCGGCCGCGGCGGGCCGCGCGATCTCGCCGGTCTTCGCGACGGCATTCTGGCCGCCGATCAGGCGCTGGCAAAGCTTGGCGAACTGGATCAGCCGCCGGCAGAAATCGGTGCGGTGATCGAGGCGTTGAGCCGGCCCTCGCGCGAGTTCGCGCGCGAGTTCGAACGGGCGCTGGCCGAACAATTGCCCCCGATCAAGCGGGACGGCGGCTTTATCCGTGAAGGCTATGAGGCCGCGCTCGACGAAGCGCGCTCGTTGCGCGATGCCTCGCGTCTCGTGGTCGCGGCGATGCAGGCGCGCTATGCCGACGAGACCGGAATCAAGGGCCTGAAGATCCGGCACAACAATGTGCTCGGCTATTTCGTCGAGGTGACGGCGCAGCACGGCGACAAACTGCTGTCGGCGCCCTTGAACGCGGCCTTCATCCATCGCCAGACGCTGGCGGGGCAGGTGCGCTTCACCACTGCCGAACTCGGCGAGACCGAGGCCAAGATCGCCAATGCGGGCGAGCGCGCGCTCAATCTGGAGCTGGAGATCTTCGAGCGGCTCACAGCCAAAGCGCTCGCCGCCAGCGACGATTTGCGCGCCGCGGCCCATGCCTTCGCGCTGCTCGACGTCGCGACGGCGCTGGCCAGGCTTGCGGTCGACGACAACTATGTCCGCCCTGAGGTCGACGCCTCCTTGAGCTTTGCCGTCGAGGGCGGCCGGCATCCCGTGGTCGAACAGGCCTTGAAGCGCGACGGCGCGCCGTTCATCGCCAATAATTGCGATCTCTCGCCCGCGCCGTCGCAGAAGTCGGGCCAGATCTGGTTGCTGACCGGTCCCAACATGGCGGGCAAGTCGACCTTCCTGCGCCAGAACGCGCTGATCGCGCTGCTTGCGCAGATCGGCTCGTTCGTGCCGGCGAGCCGCGCGCGCATCGGCATCGTCGACCGGCTGTTCTCTCGCGTCGGTGCAGCCGACGACCTCGCGCGCGGCCGCTCCACCTTCATGGTCGAGATGGTCGAGACCGCGGCGATCCTCAACCAGGCCGGCGAACGCTCGCTCGTCATTCTCGACGAGATCGGCCGCGGCACCGCGACCTTCGACGGGCTCTCGATCGCCTGGGCCGCCATCGAGCATCTGCACGAGAGCAACCGCTGCCGCACGTTATTTGCGACGCATTACCACGAGCTGACCGCGCTCTCGGCCAAACTGCCGCGGATGTTCAACGCCACTGTGCGGGTGAAGGAATGGCAGGGCGAGGTCGTGTTCCTGCACGAGGTGCTGCCCGGCTCGGCCGACCGCTCCTACGGCATCCAGGTGGCGCGGTTGGCCGGCCTGCCCCCGCCGGTGATCACGCGCGCCAAGGCAGTGCTGGCGAAGCTGGAAGCGCAGGATCGCGGCCAGACCGCGCGCGCGCTCGTCGATGACCTGCCGTTGTTCGCGGTCCCTTCGCGCGCCGCCGCGGACACCGCGCTACCCGACGGGGCGGCGCAACTGTTCGAGGCGGTCAAGGCGCTGCATCCCGACGAAATGTCCCCGCGCGAGGCGCTGGATGCGATCTATGCGCTGAAGGCGAAGTTGCCGAAGAATTAGTTGGTGACACGGTCATTGCGGAGCGCTCGCGTGAGCGAGCGAACCCGGAAAATCGAGATTCCGGATTCGCGCTATCGCGCGTCGGAATGACGCCGCTTATTTCGTCACCAGCCTCTTCCGCCGGCCGTTCCACCACAGCGCCAGATTCCACCCCACACAGATGGCGAGCGCAAGGCCGAGGCCAATCGCCGAGCCGAAGCGCGGTGCGGTGATATGCAGCAGGGCGAGCCCTAGCGCGAGCCCCATCAGGCCCCAACCGCTGTTGGCGATCACAGCCGCCGTCGCGGGGCCGCCGATCCGCGGATGCAGGATCAGCATCAGGCTGGTGAACACCACCGGAAACAGCGCCAGCACGCCCGATATCGCAGGCCCGACCCGGCCCGACAGCGTGACCACGAACCCGACCAGCGCCGCCACGAGCGCGGCGCGGAGCGGGATGTCGTACCAGCGGCGGGTGATCAGCGGCATTTTGACGTGGGCATAGCGCCGTGTCAGCGACACGCAGAGAGCGGCCGCGATCGCATTGGCAAGCAGCCCGCCGGCAACCGACAGGTTGAACCATCGCAGCAGCACCGCCAGCACGATCCACACGGCAAGCGCTGAAATCATGCTGAACAGCATGCCGTGGCGCTGCGCCAGCAGCACATAAACGAGCCCCAGAATCAGCGTCGCGGCGTTGACCGACAGGCTCGCCAGCGCACCTTGCGCGATGAAGGCCGCATCGTGGTCCATCGCGAGAAACACGTAGGACGGTCCCGCCGAGATCGGCAGCGTCGCAACCAGCGCGCCGATCACGGGCCCGGCACGCTCGGCCACGACCGAGGCCGACACCACAAAGGCGGCCGCGACCGCCATGCGCAGAAGGAGAAAGAATATGAGGCTGAGATCGGCAGACATTTTCTCGGCGTCGTCCCGGCGAAAGCCGGGACCCATAACCACAGGCGATCGTTGTCTTGGACGATGAGAGTTAGCAATCTTCGCGCGAATTGAAGCCGGTGGTTATGGGTCCCGGCTTTCGCCGGGACGACACCGAATGACCAGGATCACAGTGAATTAGATGCGTTTCATCGTCACCGACACTTTCGGGCCGCTCTTGATGGTCTGATAGACCACGCAATAGCGTTCGGTGAGTTTCAGCAAGAGATCGAGCTTGTCCTGCGGCGCATCGGTGTCGACGTCGAAGCGCAGACGGATTTCGGCAAAGCCGACCGGTGCCTCCTTGTCGATCCCCAGGGTGCCGCGAAAGTCGAGATCACCTTCCGCGAACACCAGCCCTTGCCGGAGCGGCACCTCGATCGCGGTCGCGACCGATTTCAGCGTCACGCCGGCGCAGGCAACCAGCGCCTCGAGGAGCATGTCGCCGGAACACAGCTCCAGGCCGGAGCCGCCGGCGCCGGGATGCAGGCCCGCAACGGCCAGCGCGCGGCCGGTCTCGATCTTGCAGGCGATGGCGTCATTATCGATCGAGCCCTTGGCTTCGAGCGTGATCAGCGCGGTCTGAGGATCGGACTTGTAACGCTCCTTGAACGGAGCCTGCAGGCTGCGAAGCGCGGCGGCGTCCATCGTTTGCTCCCGGATTGTTGTGTCTCCCCCTCTATAGAGGGGGATGCACTGCGTGTCAGCCTGCGGAACACCGCCGGGCAGCTCTGCAAGAAGCGAGGCCGATGGCGCCCGTTGAAACTACGGGCCTTAAAAATCCGCGCCCTTGCAATATATTGTCCGGATATTGCCGGGTGATGCCGCTGCGAGCATTGCGCCCGAGGCCTTCTGCCCTGCCCATCGGGCCCAGCAGGCGAGGGACGGCTCTTACAATGTTTCGTGACAGCGCAGGCGCGGTCCGATATCCGGGTAGGTTATGGACAATCTCGTAACACGGCCGCTACGGGAGGCTGAGATCCCCTTCTTCGACACCGCGCGCATCACCGCCGCGGTCGACGCGCTGGCCGAGCAGCATGCCGGGCGCGAGGACGTGTTTCGCTCGGCGATGGCCCAGCTTCTCAAGGGCGAATTGATCGCGGCGCGCGCCGCGGCGCAGGCGATGCTGCTGAAGGACCGTCACGGCCGACGCTGCGCCGAGCGGCTTTGCCTGATGCAGGACGAGATTATCCGCATCCTGTTCTCCGCGGCCACCCGCCATCTTTACCGCTCCCCGATCCCCTCCGGGGCCGAGCGCATGGCGGTGGTTGCCACCGGCGGCTATGGCCGCGGCCTGATGGCGCCCGAATCCGACATCGATCTGTTGTTCATCCTGCCCTACAAGCAGACCGCCTGGGGCGAGCAGGTCGCCGAAGCGATCCTCTATTGCCTGTGGGACATGGGGCTGAAGGTCGGCCACGCCACACGCTCGGTCGACGAATCGATCCGCCAGGCCCGCGGCGACATGACCATCCGCACCGCGATCCTGGAGACGCGCTTCCTGACCGGCGACAAGCCGCTGTACGAGGAATTGGTGGCGCGGTTCGACAAGGAGGTGGTGCAGGGCACGGCGGCAGAATTCGTCACCGCCAAACTGGCCGAGCGCGAGGAGCGGCATCGCCGCGCCGGACAGTCGCGTTATCTGGTCGAGCCCAATGTGAAGGACGGCAAGGGCGGCTTGCGCGACCTGCACACCCTGTTCTGGATCGCAAAATACGTCTATCGCGTGCGCGACACGGAGGAACTCCTGCAACGCGGCGTGTTCGACGCCCAGGAATACCGCACCTTCCGCCGCTGCGCCGATTTCCTCTGGTCGGTCCGCTGCAACCTGCACTTCGTCAGCGGCCGCGCCGAGGAGCGCCTGTCGTTCGACCTGCAGCGCGAGCTCGCGATCCGGCTCGGCTACACCAGCCACCCCGGCATGCAGGATGTCGAGCGCTTCATGAAGCACTACTTCCTGGTCGCCAAGGAGGTCGGAGACCTCACCGCGATCCTCTGCGCGAAACTGGAAGACCAGCAGGCCAAACCCGCCCCGGTGCTGAGCCGGATGATGGCGCGCTTCCGCCCGAGTGTGACGCGGCGGCGGGTACCGGACGGTGACGATTTCATCGTCGACAACAACCGTATCAATCTCGCCGCGCCCGACGTGTTCAAGCACGACCCTGTCAATTTGATCCGGATCTTCCGGCTCGCGCAGAAGAACAACCTGGCCTTCCATCCCGATGCGATGCGCACCGTGGCCCGCTCGCTGAAGCTCGTCAATTCGGAGCTGCGCGACAACCCGGAAGCCAACCGTCTGTTCATGGAGATTCTCACCTCCAACGACGCGGAGATCGTGCTGCGACGGATGAACGAGACCGGCGTGCTCGGCCATTTCATCCGTGCTTTCGGCCGTATCGTCTCGATGATGCAGTTCAACATGTATCATCACTATACGGTCGACGAGCACCTGATCCGCTGCATCGGTTTCCTGCAGGAGATCGAGCGCGGCGGCAACGAGGAGTTTACGCTGGCGAGCGACCTGATGCGCAAGATCAGGCCCGAGCATCGCGCCGTGCTTTATGTCGCAACGCTCTTGCACGACATCGCCAAGGGCCGGCCCGAGGATCACTCGGTGGCCGGCGCCAAGGTGGCGCGACGGCTCTGCCCGCGGCTGGGCTTTTCCGCCGGCGATACCGAGCTCATCGCCTGGCTCATCGAGGAGCACCTCACCATGTCGACGGTCGCGCAGTCGCGCGACCTCTCCGACCGCCGCACCATCGAGAATTTTGCCTCCGTGGTGCAGTCGGTCGAGCAGATGAAGCTTTTGACCATCCTCACTACCGCCGACATTCGCGGCGTCGGCCCCGGCGTGTGGAACGGCTGGAAGGCGCAGCTCTTGCGCTCGCTTTACTATGAGACCGAGCCGGTGCTGACCGGCGGCTTCTCGGAAGTGAACCGTGCGCGCCGCATCGCCGCGGCGCAGGCCGAGTTCCGCGCCGCCTTTACCGAGTGGAGCGAGAGCGAGGTCAACGCCTATATCGGGCGGCATTACCCGGCCTACTGGCTCAAGGTGGAGCTGCCGCGCAAGATCCGCCACGCCCGCTTCCTGAAGTCGGCCGAACAGGCCGGCCACAAGCTCGCGATCAACGTCGGTTTCGACGAGGCACGCGGCGTCACCGAACTGACCATCCTGGCCGTCGACCATCCCTGGCTGCTGTCGATCATCGCCGGCGCCTGCGCGTCGGCCGGGGCCAACATTGTGGACGCGCAGATCTACACCACGACCGATGGCCGCGCGCTCGATACCATCGCGATCTCGAGGGAATACGATCGCGACGAGGACGAGGGACGGCGCGCCACGCGCATCGGCGAGATGATCGAGGAGGTGCTCGAAGGCAAGCTGCGCCTGCCCGAGGCCGTGGCGCGGCGGAGCAGCCGCACCAAGGTCAACAAGGCCTTCGTGGTCGAGCCGGAAGTCACCATCAACAATCAATGGTCGGAGCTTTACACGGTCATCGAGGTGTCCGGCCTCGACCGGCCGGGCCTGCTCTACCAGCTGACCACCGCGATCTCGAAGCTCAACCTCAACATCGCCTCCGCGCACGTCTCGACATTCGGCGAACGCGCCCGCGACGTGTTCTATGTCACCGACCTGTTGGGCGCGCAGATCACCGCGCCCACGCGGCAGGCTGCGATCAAGAGTGCGCTCTTGCACCTGTTGTCCAGCGACGAGGCGATAGCGAAGCCCGCGGCGTGAGCGCGAGGCTTCCACGATTTGCGCTCACCTCGGCGCGTGCGGCAGGACCACGCCCTCATGCTTAAGCAGCCAAAGCTTGCGCTCCAGCCCGCCGCCATATTTGACCAGCGAACCGTCGGCACCGATCAGGCGATGACAGGGAATGACGACGCTGATCGGATTGGCGCCGTTGGCGTGGCCGACCGCGCGCATCGCTTTGGGCATGCCGAGCCGGGCGGCCAGCGCGCCGTAGCTCATGGTCCTGCCCGGCGGGATCTGCGTCAGCGCCGTCCAGACTTTGCGCTGGAAGTCGGTACCGGAGAGGCGCCATTTAATCGTCCGGAGCGACGCCAGATCGCCCTTGAAATAGGCCGATAACGCGGTGCTGATCTCCCGCGGCGCCCGGCTTTCCCGCAAAATCACGGCGCCATGCTGCAGCCGAAGCAACTCGCGCATGCGTAACTCATAGTCCAGCCAATCCAGCGCACACAAAAATCCGTCGCCATCGACCACCAGCAATGCCGTCCCGATCGGGGTGTCCAGCCGGTCAAGCCCAAGCTGTTCAGGCAGGTTTGCGTGCATTGGCCTCCCCATCCTTCGACGGCCTGCTCCATTGTCCGAGGATGAGAGAGCGGGACATCGGGCGCGGAATCCGCACGGTTCATGTGGCCTGGTGGCGCCGGGATTGCCACCCGTTTTCGGTATCCCACCGCCCGACCCTCGCCTGATCCATTAGTCTTACGGCTGCCGCCTCACCTTGCGTTGCGGAAAACGGTCGGCCACAATCCATCCAGCGACGGCGCCCCGCTTGGGAGCCAGACCGTCGGCATAATTATAAAGACGATCATAAAAGAGAGGAACGCATCACTATGAAGAAGGGTTTTTTTCGTCTGGCAGCCGGCGCAGCGCTCATCACGGCGCTATCGGCTTCATCCGCCTTTGCGGAGAAGAAATACGACCCCGGCGCATCCGATACCGAGATCAAGATCGGCCAGACCATTCCGCTGAGCGGGCCGGCCTCCGCGTACGCGACCATCGGCAAGACTCAGGCCGCCTACATCAAGATGATCAACGACCAGGGCGGCGTGAACGGCCGCAAGGTCAACCTGATCCAGTATGACGACGCCTATAGCCCGCCGAAAACAGTGGAGCAGGTACGCAAGCTGGTCGAAAGCGATGAAGTCCTACTTACATTCCAGGTTCTCGGCACGCCGGGGAATGCCGCCGTGCAAAAATACCTCAATTCGAAGAAAGTGCCGCAACTGTTTGCGGCGACCGGGGCATCTCGGTTCAGCGACCCGAAGCACTTTCCCTGGACGATGGGCTTTAACCCCAACTATTTCGTCGAGGGCCGCATCTACGGCCAGTACATTCTGAAAAACCATCCCAATGCCAAGATCGGTATCCTCTACCAGAACGACGATCTGGGTAAGGACTACTTGAACGGCATCAAGGCCGGCCTCGGCAAAAAGGCCGCGACCATGATCGTCGCCGAGGCCTCCTATGAGGTCTCCGATCCGACCATCGATTCGCAGATCATCAAGATCAAGGACGCCGGTGCCGACCTGTTCTTCAGCGCTTCGACGCCGAAGCAGGCCGCGCAGGCTATCAAGAAGATCGCCGAACTTAACTGGCATCCGGTCCACATTCTCGACATCAATGCCACTTCGGTTGGCGCCGTCCTGAAGCCAGCGGGGCTGGAAGCGTCCAAGGGCGTGATCAGCGTCGGCTACGCCAAGGATCCGGCCGATCCGGCCTGGAAAGATGATCCCGGCATGAAGAAATATCTCGACTTCATGGCCAAGTATTACCCCGATGGCGACAAGGAATCGAACTTCAACGTCTACGGCTACATCACCACGCAACTGCTGATCCATGTACTCAAGGGGTGCGGCGACGACCTGACCCGCAAGAACGTGATGAACCAGGCCACCCACCTCAAGAACGTTCAACTCGACTTGACTCTGCCCGGCATCGTAAACAACACGACGCCGACGGATTACCGTGTCAACAAGCAGCTGCAGATGATCAAGTTCAACGGCGAGCGCTGGGAGCCGTTCGGCCCGATCCTCGAGGACACAGGCGCGGCGGGCTGACAATCGGTCGTCATTCCGGAGCGATGCGCCAGCATCGAACTCCGATGTGCAGTCGTAAGGTGGGCAAAGGCGCGCCGCGCCGTGCCCACCTTTTTCGTGCACTCGATTTTGGTGCACTCTGTTTTGGTGCGCTCCGTGAATTTGGTGGGCACGCTTCGCTTTGCCCACCCTACGGGGCTGCGGGGCTCCCGGTGATCAGCTCGGGATCTCCCCGAAATTCTTCCCCACCGGCAGCACGCCGCAACGGATCAGGCGGGAATCGTCGACGGCCGCCTGGCGGTGCTTGACCGCCTCGCGGTAGACGGGATCGCGGATCATCTCGACGAAGGCACCGACATCAGGATATTCCGCGATGAAGCAATGGTCCCAGCGCTCTTCCTGGGGCCCGATCAGCATCAATTCGAAGCGGCCCTGCCAGACGATTCGGCCGCCCACCCGCTTGAACACCGGCCCGCTCTCGCGGCCATAAGCCGCATAGGCCTCCGCACCGCTTGCCTTGCGGCCATCGGGATAGCCGGCTTCGGCACGCAACCGCACCAGGTTCAGCATGTGAATCGGGCCGGGACGGTCATTGGCCCGAAACTGCGCAAACACGTCCTTGGTTGGATCGATGTGGCCCATTTGTTTCTCCCTGGTGCATGATTTCGAAAAAGTGGAGATCGGTTCCTGCGAAATCTAGCACGCGCCGCCCAACCTCCTAATGGCACGTTAAGGTTTGCGTAACCGCCCCTTAAAGTCCCGCAGCTAGCGTGCGCCGGGGAGTTTCGTGGCGTGAGCAGTGCATGGCGTGGGGACGGAAAAAAAGCGGCGCCCGCAAGGAGCCGCAATTCGGGCTCGGCGCTTCGCTCGCCGCGCTGCGGCTGAGCATCGAGGACCGCATTCCTTTCGGCGAGGACAAGCCGAAGAAGTCGCAGGCCAAACGCAAGACACCGCAACCGGAGGACGAGGAACCGCCGCGTGAGCGCAAACCGCCGTCCCGCATGACCAAACGCCGCGGCAAAGCCCGCCGGATCAGCCTGACACGTCTGGCCTATTGGGGCGTGGTGCTCGGATTGTGGGGCGGCATCGCCGTGCTCGGGGCCGTGGTCTGGGCCGGCGCCCATCTGCCGCCGATCCAGTCGCTGGAAATTCCCAAGCGCCCGCCGACCATCGAAATCGTCGGCCGAGACGGCACGGTGCTCGCTCAACGCGGCGAAATGGCCGGTGCCAACGTCACGCTCAAGGACCTGCCGCCCTATCTGCCGAAGGCGTTCATCGCCATCGAGGACCGCAGGTTCTATTCCCATTTCGGCATCGACCCGTTCGGCATTTTGCGCGCGGCGATCGCCAATATTCTGCACCGTGGCGTCTCGCAGGGTGGCTCCACGCTGACGCAGCAGCTCGCCAAGAACCTGTTCCTGACCCAGGAGCGCACGCTGACCCGCAAATTGCAGGAAGCCGAGCTCGCGCTGTGGCTGGAGCGCAAATATTCCAAGAACGAAATTCTCGAGCTCTATCTCAATCGGGTCTATTTCGGCTCGGGCGCCTATGGCGTCGAAGCCGCAAGCCAGCGCTATTTCGGCAAATCGGCCAAGAACGTGACCTTGGCGGAGGCCGCGATGCTCGCGGGCCTGGTCAAGTCGCCCTCGCGCCTCGCGCCGAACCGCAATCCGGAAGGCGCGGCGGCGCGCGCCAAGACCGTGCTCGCCGCAATGGTGGACGCCAAATTCATCACGCAAGCGCAAGCGCAGGCGGCAGGCGCCCATCCCGCCATGAGCGTGAAGCCGCCGGGCGCCGGCACCATCAACTATGTCGCCGACTGGATCTCCGAGGTGCTCGACGACCTCGTCGGCCAGGTCGACCAGAGCATCGTGGTGGAGACCACGATCGATCCGAAGCTGCAAAGTGCGGCTGAGGCCGCCGTGATCGACGAACTCGCGGCCAAAAGCGTCAAGTTCAATGTCAGCCAGGGCGCACTGGTGGCCATGAGCCCCGACGGCGCCGTGCGCGCAATGATCGGCGGACGGAACTATGCCGAGAGCCAATATAACCGCGCCGTCACCGCCAAGCGCCAGCCGGGCTCGGCCTTCAAACCCTTCGTTTACCTGACGGCGATCGAGGCTGGACTGACGCCGGACACGGTACGGCTGGATGCACCGATCGACATCAAGGGCTGGAAGCCGGAGAACTACACCCGCCACTATCTCGGTCCGGTCACGCTGACGCAGGCGCTGTCGATGTCGCTCAACACGGTCGCGGTGCGGCTGGGCCTCGAGGTCGGACCGAAGAACGTGGTGCGCACCGCGCACCGGCTCGGCATCGCCTCGAAGCTCGAGCCCAATGCCTCGATCGCCCTGGGGACCTCGGAGGTGTCGGTCCTGGAGCTCGTGGGCGCCTACGCGGCCTTCGCCAATGACGGGGTCGCGGTCTCGCCCCACGTCGTGACCCGGATCCGCACCCTCGACGGCAAGCTGCTTTATGCGCGGCAGCCCGATCCGCCGAACCAGGTGATCGATCCGCGCAACGTCGCCATGATGAACACCATGATGGAGCAGACGCTGATTTCGGGGACGGCGCGGACAGGCGAGATTCCGGGCTGGCAGGCCGCCGGCAAGACCGGCACCAGCCAGGATTTCCGCGACGCCTGGTTCATCGGCTATACCGCCCATCTCGTCACCGGCGTCTGGTTCGGCAATGACGACAACACGCCGACCAGGAAGGCGACCGGCGGCGGCTTACCGGTGGAAGTCTGGTCGCGCTTCATGCGCACGGCGTTGCAAGGCGTGCCTCCCGCCCCCTTGCCGAGCTCGCAGCCGCCGGGTCCGCTCTCGACTCTCGCCCAGATCGCCTCGCAGATCACTCAACCAACAGCACCGGCACCGCAGCCTGTCGGCGGCGGCCGCGCAGCCCCCGGCCGCGCCGCCGTGCGACCCGAGGCCGCTGCGGGATTGGATGGCTGGCTGATTCAGCGCCTGTTCGGCCGGTAATGCTCATCGCGTAAGTGCATAGCAACGCGGAAGCATTTTTCCCTCGTCATGCCCGCGAAGGCGGGCATCCAGCGCGCCGCGGCCCATCAGCTCAAGCAGTGCCGTCTCAGGAATGCTGGGTCGCCCCGTCAAGCCGGGCGACGACAGCGGAGGACATCAATCCTCGATGCCATACCTGTGCAGGTCATTGCCGCAGGTATCGAGCCATTTCTTGGCACGCTCGACCGACGGACAGACCCTCGCCACCACCCTCCAGAACCGCGGCGAATGATTCATCTCGACGAGATGCGCGACCTCATGCGCGGCGAGGTAGTCGAGCACGAAGGGCGGCGCGAGGATCAGGCGCCAGGAAAAGGACAGTGATCCCGCCGAGGTGCATGACCCCCAGCGGCTGGATTGGTCGCGAATCGACAGCCGCTTCACCCGCACGCAGAGTTCTTGCGCGTAAATCTCCGCCGCCTTCTGCAGATCGCGCCGCGCCTCGCGCTTGAGGTAGTCCTGCACCCGACGGTCGAGATGCTCGATCTCGCCGGCAACGCAAAGCACCTTGTCACCGCTGTCGCGCGTCTCCGTCCATACCGTGCCGCGCTCGCCGGCACGATGAACGATCCGGTGCGGCACGCCGCGTAGCGGCACCACGATCCCGGGCAGGAACGGTGCCGCTTTCGGCAGACGCCCCAGGCGGGCGGCAATCCAACCGCCATGCAGCTGCGCGAAGTCCTTTGCTTCCGCGATCGTCCCGCGCGGAGGCATCGTCAAGATGGCTTCGCGGTCGGTCGGGTGAATACGCAAGGTGTAGCGGCGCGCGCGCCGATGCCGCCTGATGCGGATCGCAAAGACTTGCGAGCCATGCTTGACCAGAACGGTCGAAGGTTCGTGGGGGCGCCGATACAGGAGCGCTCGTGTGGCCATGTCTGTCAGTCCGGGGGATTGAAGTCCGCCTGGATTCTGCCACATCCAAAGCCAGCGAAAGCGCCCCGCGCAAAAACAAATCATTTGCCCAATATACAGGGTCTAGGGCCAACCAGAGACCCTACAGAATGGGCCCGAAAACGATGATTTTCGGTTAAATCGTCGGGTTCCGGCGCCCTCAACAAGTGAGGAAGAACTCATTCCTTTGGAACCGGCGAATCTCGCTTTCCCGGTGCGGGATCAGGCACTTACCTGAGCCTGCCAATCGGCACGTATTCGTGCCGATGACACCGGTTTGCGCGCACAGAGGCAGCTATTCAGCCGCAAGCGCCAACATCGACTTCGGATTGGCGGCCGAAAGCATGAAATCGTTGATGCGCGGCACGATCTCCGAACGGAAGCGGGAACCATTGAACACACCGTAGTGTCCGACACCCGGCTGCACGTAGTGGACACGCCGATGCATCGGGATCGAGCTGCACAATTGATGTGTCGCTTCGGTCTGACCGAGGCCGGAGATGTCGTCCTTCTCGCCTTCGACCGTCATCAATGCGACGCGCATGACCTTGGACGGATCGACCGGCACGCCGCGATGGGTCATCTGCCCCTTCGGCAGCGCGTGTTTGATGAATACCGTCTCGACGGTCTGCAGGTAATACTCGGCCGTCAAATCCATCACCGCCAGATATTCGTCGTAGAAGTCGCGGTGCTTGTCGACGAGATCGCCGTCGCCCTTCACCAGATCGCGGAACAGGGCCTTATGGGCGTCGACATGGCGGTCGAGATTCATGCTGATGAAGCCGTTGAGCTGCAGGAATCCCGGATAGACGTCGCGCATCACGCCCGGATGCGGAAACGGCACCTTGGTGATGACGTGGCTGCGGAACCAATCGATGCCGCGTTCTTCGGCGAGCTTGTTGACCGCGGTCGGATTGCGGCGCGTGTCGATGGGGCCGCCCATCAGCGTCATGGAGATCGGCACGAACGGATCGCGCCGCGCCTCCATCACCGAAACCGCCGCGACGACAGGCACGGCCGGCTGACAAACCGCGACCACATGCATGTTGCCGCCGAGCACATGGAGCATCTCGATGACGTAGTCGATGTAGTCATCGAGGTCGAAACGGCCCTCCGACAGCGGCACCATCCGCGCGTCCGACCAGTCGGTGATGTAGACCTCATGCGTGGGCAGGAAGGCCTCGACCGTGCCGCGCAGCAACGTCGCGTAATGGCCGGACATCGGCGCCACGATCAGGACGCGCGGCTGCGGCGAGCGCAGCGGACGGGTAAACTTGCGATCGAAGTAGAGCAAACGGCAGAACGGCTTCTCCCAGATGCTGCGAATCTCGATCGGAACGCGAAGCCCTGCGACCTCGGTCTCGTCGAGGCCCCATTCCGGCTTGCCGTAGCGGCGCGTGGTGCGCTCGAACAATTCGCAGGCTGCGGCGAGCGACTTGCCGACCTGGGTGTGCGACCAGGGATTGAGTGGATTCTGAAACAGGATCTTGGTGGCGTCGGAGACCGCGCGCGCCGGATTGAGCGAGGCATGAGCCATCTCGTACATCCAGTACATCGGAGTCGTGAGTACCGGACTGCCTTCGGCAGCTAATGGAGGTGCGCCGCCAAACTCGCCAATTGCCATCGTTCCATCTTCCCTTTTGCGACGCAATATAGTGCCGAATGCGTAACAAAGCGTCAATGTACAGATCGGTATCCCGGCGCAGTTTGGCGAGGGAAGATTGTGAAAATCCACGGGAAAGTGACTTATTCGCCACCCGCAAGCAGCGAGCCGTTGATGCGAGCGCTGCGCAAAAGGGCAAGAAACGCCGCGAACGAAGCCAACAGCAGCACGGCGTTGATCAAAAGCGCCGCGAGCATCAGATCGGTCCGAAACACATGATCGATCAGAAGCGCCCGCATTCCCTCGAAGACATAGGTCGGCGGCAGCGACCATGAAACATATTGCAGCCAGACCGGCAGCACGTGAACCGGATAATAGACGCAGGCGAGCGGCATCAGCGCAAACATCAGCGTCCAGACGATGCTTTCCGCCCCGAGCCCGTGCCGCAGCACGAGCCCGGAGACGAAGATGCCGACGGCCCAGCTCGTGAAGATCAGGTTGCAGAAGAAGGCGATCAGCGGCAGGCCGAGGCTGTAGAAATTGAAGTGAAACAGAAACAGCGCGAGCAGCGTCATCGGAAACACCCCGATCGCGAGCCTGATCAGGCTCATCGCCGTCAGCGCGAGCAGGAACTCGATCGGCTTCAGCGGGCTCATCATCAGGTTGCCGAGATTGCGCGCCCACATTTCCTCGAGAAAGGAAATGGAGAAGCCGAGCTGGCCGCGGAACAGGATATCCCACAGGATCACCGCACCGATCAGCGTGCCGCCGGCGCGCGCGAAGAAATTGGCGTTTTGCGCGATGTAGGTCTGCAGGAAGCCCCAGGTGATCACCTGCAGCGCCGGCCAATACAACAGTTCGAGCAGCCGCGGCCAGGATGACAGCAAGAGATACCAATAGCGCAGGATCATCGCGCCGATACGATGGACCGAGATCCCTCCGTGCAGCGCCATTTCGCTCATGAGGCTCGCTCCCTGGCGCGGCCGCGCGCGACATCGAGGAACACCTCTTCCAGCGTCGCGCGGTTATAGCGCGCCATGATGCCTTCCGGGCTGTCGTCGTCCTCGATGCGGCCCCGCTTCATGATGATGACGCGGTCGCAGAGCCGCTCCACTTCCAGCATGTTGTGGGAGGCGAGCAGGATCGTGGCCTGACGTCGCCTGCGGTAGGCCTCCAGATGCCCCCGCACCCAGTCCGCGGTATCCGGATCGAGCGAGGCGGTCGGCTCGTCGAGCAGCAGCAGTTCGGGCTCGTTGATCAGTGCCTTGGCAAGCGCGACACGAGTCTTCTGGCCGGCCGAGAGCTTGCCGTTGGGGCGGTCGATGAAGTCCTCGAGATCAAGATCCTCGGCGAGCTGCGCGATGCGCCCGCGCAGATCCCGAACCGCATAGAGGCGGCCGAAGATGGTCAGGTTCTGCCGCACGGTGAGCCGCATTGGCATGTCGACATAAGGGCTTTCGAAGTTCATCCGCCCGAGCACGTACTCGCTTCCCTCCGGCATCCGATAGCCCAGCACCTCGACACGGCCCGAGGTCGGCAGCACCAGCCCCATGATCATGGCAATGGTCGTGGTCTTGCCGGCGCCATTGCCTCCCAAAAGCCCGGTGATGCTGCCGCGCGCGATGGAAAAGGAGATGTCGTCGACGGCGCGCGTCTGCTTGTAGAGCTTGGTGAGGTGCGCGACCTCGATCACCGCGGCTTGTCCGGAGGCCGCGGGCGATTTCGGCGGAACCTGGTCGATGACGTTCATGCGGGGCCGTTCATTGGGCCATTGCGTCAATAAGCGCAACCTCTACCGGCTCAAATCATGCAATCAAATCATGCGATTTGCGCATGCAATTTGTGATCACCCCGTCCCGCCGCTAAGCTCACATGATGACCGATATCGCCGCTTCCGATTTCCGCCACCCGCGGCGCCACGTGCGTCTGGACACGATCCTGCGGCTGCGCTGGCTTGCCGTGCTGGGCCAGCTGGCCGCGATTTTCGTCGTGCTGCAGGGGCTGGAATTCGACCTGCCGGTCATTCCCTGTCTCACCGTCATCGCGCTTTCCGCACTGCTCAATCTGGGCCTGCAAATCGCGTTCAACCCGATGCAGCGGCTGGAGCCGCGCTATGCGGCGGCCCTGCTCGCGCTCAACATCGTCGAGCTCGCGGCGCTGTTGTTCCTCACCGGCGGCCTGCAAAACCCGTTCTCTTTCCTGTTTCTGGCGCCCGTGCTGATCTCGGCCACCGCGCTGCCGTCGCGGCTGACCATGGCGCTGGGCGGGCTTGCCGTCGCCTGCGCTTCCCTGCTCGTCTTCTTCTACATGCCGCTGCCCTGGGATCCGGACGACCCTTTGGTGCTGCCGCCGATCTACCTGTTCGGCGTGTGGCTCTCGATCGTCGTCGCCATCGGCGTCACCAGCCTCTATGCCTTCCAGGTCACGGAGGAGGCGCGCGAGCTTGCGGACGCGCTTGCCGCGACCGAATTGGTGCTGGCGCGCGAGCAGCATCTGACCCAGCTCGACGGCCTCGCCGCCGCCGCCGCGCACGAACTCGGCACGCCGCTGTCCACCATCGTCCTGATCTCGCGCGAGCTCGAGCGCGCCCTGCAGGACAATGCGCAGGTCTCGGCCGACATCAAGACGCTGCGCGAGCAGGCGCAACGCTGCCGCGACATTCTGTCCAAGATCACCCAGCTCTCCTCGACCGGAGCCCCGTTCGACCGCATGAAGCTGTCGACCCTGATCGAGGAGATCGTGGCGCCGCATCGCGAGTTCGGTGTCGACATCAAGGTGCGGATTGCGGTGGCCGCATCGAGCGAGCCGGTCGGCACCCGTAATCCGGCAATCCTCTACGGCGTCGGCAACATCCTGGAAAACGCGCTCGACTTCGCCCGTTCCGCGGTCGAGGTGAACGCCTGGTGGAACGACGACAGCGTCGAAATCGTGGTCTCCGATGATGGGCCGGGATTTGCGCCCGACATCTTAAAGCGGATCGGCGAGCCCTATCTGTCACGGCGGCGCGGCGGCGAGGAGCAAGGCGAGCGCTCCGGGCTTGGGCTTGGCGTGTTCATCGCCCGCACGCTGTTGGAACGGACCGGCGCCAGGATATCGTTCGCCAACCGTACCTTTCCCGATCACGGCGCCGTGGTCTCGATCGCGTGGCCGCGCCGCCGCTTCGAGGCCGGCGAAAGCGACGAAAACACAGAGCTTTAGCGCGGCGTAAAGCCGCATTTATGAGAGCAGGCTTTAGTGCTCTTGGCAGGGCGCACCCGCAACGCCATATCTGGCCGGAACCCACCTCAAGAGAGGCTCGCCTTGGCCGCCGCCGCTCAACTTGCCGATTACCCCGATCGCTCGCTCCTGATTGTCGAGGATGACAAGCCGTTCCTGGAGCGCCTCGGGCGTGCCATGGAGACGCGCGGCTTCACCGTGACCTCCTGCGACAGCGTCGCCGAAGGTCTGGCGCAGATCACCAGGACAGCACCGGCCTTCGCCGTGGTCGACCTGCGGCTCGGCGACGGCAACGGGCTTGATGTGGTCTCTGCGCTGAAGCGCAAGCGGCCCGACGCACGCGTCATCGTGCTGACCGGCTATGGCAATATCGCCACCGCCGTGACGGCCGTGAAGATGGGCGCAGTGGATTATCTGGCGAAACCGGCCGACGCCGACGACGTCGTGGCGGCCTTGCTTGCGACGGGTGCGGAAAAATCCGAACCGCCGCAGAACCCGATGTCGGCCGACCGCGTGCGTTGGGAGCACATTCAGCGCATCTATGAAATGTGTAACCGCAACGTCTCCGAGACCGCGCGACGGCTCAACATGCACAGAAGGACGCTGCAGCGGATCCTGGCCAAGCGCGCGCCGCGTTAAGAGATTATCTCGATCCGTCATCCCGAGGTCCGCGCGCCCGCGAGCGGCCTTGGCGTAACGAGGACCGTTCGCGAGTCCGCTCCGCCTCAGGTTTGATATCGCTCAAGGCGCAGCGCGCCGGCGTCTTTAGAGAAAGCGCAAGCTTCTCAAGCGCTTCCCTGGCAAATCAGGCGGGAGTCCTATCCCATGACCTCTTCACGGGTGCTGTCACCCGCTTTGCGTGCCAAAATCATGTCCGCCGACGATGCGGCCACGCTGGTCACGCCCGGCCAGAACATCGGGATGAGCGGCTTCACCGGCTCCGGCTATCCGAAAGCCGTTCCTCTCGCGCTGGCGCGCCGCATCGAAGCGGCTCATGCGAGCGGCCATCCTTTCAAGATCGGAGTATGGACCGGCGCGTCGACCGCGCCGGAGCTTGACGGCGCGCTCGCCAAAGTGAACGGCATCGAACTGCGCCTGCCCTACCAGTCCGACCCGACCACGCGCGAACGTATCAACGCCGGCACGATGGACTATATCGATATCCATCTCAGCCATGTCGCGCAGTTCGTCTGGTTCGGTTTTCTCGGACATCTCGACGTCGCCGTCGTCGAAGTGGCGGGCATCCTGCCGGACGGCAGCCTCATTCCGTCGACCTCGATCGGCAACAACAAGACCTGGCTCGACCAGGCCGATCGTATCATCCTGGAAGTCAATTCCTGGATGAATCCGGCGATGCTCGGCATGCACGACGTCTATTACAACACCCGATTGCCGCCGCATCGGCTGTCCATTCCGATCTTGTCCGCCGGTGACCGCATCGGCGAGACCACATATCGCTGCGATCCGGACAAGGTCATCGCCGTGGTCGAGACCCACGCGCCGGACCGCAACACGAGCTTCAGCGCGCCCGACCAGACCTCGAAGGCGATCGCCGGACACATCCTGGAATTTCTCGAACATGAAATGCGCCGTGGCCGGCTGCCGGCGCAGCTCCTGCCGCTGCAGTCGGGCGTCGGCAACGTCGCCAATGCGGTGATGGAGGGACTCGCGGACGGTCCGTTTACGCAGCTTTCGGCCTACACCGAAGTGCTCCAGGACGGGATGTTGAATTTGATCCGGCAGGGGCGGATGCAGCTTGCGTCGGCGACGGCGCTATCGCTGAGCAGCGACAGCGCACTTTTGTTCAACCGCGAGATCGAACAATTGCAGAAGCGCATCGTGCTGCGGCCGCAGGAGATTTCCAACCATCCCGAGGTCATTCGGCGACTCGGCGTCATCGCCATGAACGGCCTGATCGAAGCCGACATCTACGGCAATGTGAACTCGACCCACATCCGCGGCACCGCGATCATGAACGGCATCGGCGGCTCCGGCGATTTTGCCCGCAACGCTTATTTGTCGATCTTCATGACGCCTTCGACGGCCAAGGGCGGCGCCATTTCAAGCATCGTGCCGATGGTGACCCACGTCGATCACACCGAGCATGACGTGCAGATCCTGGTCAGTGAGCAAGGGCTTGCGGATCTGCGCGGCCTGTCGCCCAAGCACCGCGCCGAAGTGATCATTGAGACGACCGCCCATCCAAGCTTCCGGCCGGCGCTGAAAGACTACTTCGAACGTGCCTGCCGGCTGTCGCCGGGGAAACATACGCCGCATCTGCTCGAGGAAGCGTTTCGCGCCTTGCGGCCGACCGTGTGAACGGACGCCGGCTGCGCGAGCGCCTGAGGATATCGGTCCGAGGACTCCGGACGTCCAGGATTCGAGCAGCGTGCGGGCAGTGCATCGGAATTGGTGTCTCAGTTCGAATCCCTCGGCACGCTGCTTTGGGGAAAATGTTCGACGGTCGTCCCCTCGATCTGAACCCAGGCATATTTCGACTGCTCGAAAACCGATCTGACGGGCGCCGGGTATTTTGGGTCTGCCAACGCGCCGACCGCAACACCAACCATTGCGGGGAGGTTATCGGCCCGCCAATAGACCGTTGAGCCGCAGTTTGGACAGAAATAGGCGTGAACGCTGCCGCCGCTCGCGGAGGTGCGTGTGAACTGCTTTGCCGTTCCCGACACGGTGACAGCCGCGGCGGGATAAAAAGCACCGACGCCGAACGGCGCGCCGGTTCGCCGCTGGCAATCGAGGCAATGACAGGCAACGACCAGCTTTGACGGCCCCGGAAGCGACAGCGACAGAGCACCGCAGCTGCATCGAGCATCGCTCATTGGAGAAAGCTCCTCACCCATATCAAATTGCACACGAAAATCCCCCAATGATCTTGAGCGCCTCGCGTCTTTCATCTCTCGCGCGGTAGCCGCCTGACACGCACCGCCTTTTCGGCTGGATTTTTCCGGCAAAGGGAGAGGGCGCGGAGTGCTTAGCCGACAGCTTCACGCCGAGCGCACGCTCATTCCCAGAACTCGGCGTGCCCCTGCGGATCGAGCAGCCGGTTCATTCGTTGCGCCGCGGCCATCGCGAAACGGACCGTCATCAGCTTGCGTGTCGGTGCCGACAGACGGTGCACCGGGGCGTCGCAAAACATGTGCGCACCATAGGCGTCGGCAACGATCAGGCCGGTATCTTTAGGGAAAATCTCGCACGGCACATCCTGGGTGAAGGCGAAGAACAGCCGGTCGCAATGAGCGCGGTAGTCCTCCCATTTGTGGTCGGCACGCAGGTCCTCGACCGAGGATTTGATCTCGACGATCCAGATTTCGCTGCGCTCGTTCAGCGCAACCAGATCGGCACGCCGGCCCGAAGGCAGCGGCAATTCGCTGATGCAGGAAAAGCCCAGCGACCGCAACAGCCGTGCCGTGCCGCGCGCCACCGCGAGCGCCGTCTCCGACTGACGGCCGTCGGGCGGCGGGACGGGGCTGATCTGGCGGGCGCTCTGTTCCATCGAAGACATCTTAGCCGATTCCACGACGCACCCAAGCGCCTCGATCGCCATTCGCGACACCGCCGCGGAACCTGCCGCCGTCCGCCGGCTTATCCGGCGAGCCGCTGCACCGAGGGCGGACCATGACTGGACTGCCTGATGATCGACGACCTTTGGTACAAGAACGGCGTTATCTATTGCCTCTCCGTCGCAACCTTTATGGACGCCAATGGCGACGGCATCGGCGACTTCAAGGGCCTGTTGCGGCGGCTCGACTATTTGCACGGTCTCGGCGTCACCGCGATCTGGCTGATGCCATTCCAGCCGTCGCCATGGCGCGATGACGGCTACGATGTCGCCGATTACTACGGCGTCGATCCGCGTTTCGGCACGCTCGGCGATTTCGTGGAATTCACCCACGGCTGCCGCCAGCGCGGCATCCGTGTCATCATCGATCTGGTCGTCAACCACACCTCCGACCAGCACCCGTGGTTTCGCGCCGCGCGCAGCTCAAAACATTCCCCCCACCGCGACTGGTACGTCTGGTCCGACAAGAGACCGCCCA
>JBLMWS010000156.1:0-5871 GCA_050257355.1 Gemmatimonas sp. | reverse complement strand
GCGTCGTCGCTTGCGCTCCTCGCAATGACGGTGATGAGAGCCTTGCATCACGCCGTCTCCATCGTCTGCGCGAGCCAGGCGCGCACACGGGCGTCGGGATCGGCGTTCTGGGTGACGTCGGAAACGACGGCGATGGAGTCGGCGCCCGCGGCGAAAATCTCCGCAGCATGTTCGAGCTTGATGCCGCCGATCGCGACCAGCGGGATGTTGCCGACGCGGCGCTTCCATTCGGTGATCTTGGCGATGCCCTGCGGGGCAAAGCGCATCGACTTCAACGTGGTGAAGAAGATCGGACCCAACGCGACATAGTCGGGCTTGGCGCGCAGCGCGGTAACAAGCTCCGCGTCGTCGTGGGTGGAGATGCCGAGCGTCAGGCCGGCGTCGCGGATCGCCTTGAGATCGGCGTCGGCCAGATCCTCCTGGCCGAGGTGCAGATGCGTCGCATTCGCATCGATGGCCGCGCGCCAGTAATCATTGACCACGAGTTTTGCGCCCGTGGCTTTCGTCGCCGCAAGCGCCTCTTTCACGATCGCGAGCGCGTCGGCGTCGCTGAGGTTTTTCGCGCGCAGCTGGATCGTGCCGACGCCGAGCCGGGCCAGTCGCGCCACCCAGGCGACGCTGTCGACGACGGGATAGAAGCGATCAGGATACGGCATGCCAGAACGGAGTCCCAACGACTGGAGTGGAGGGTGAGGCGAAATCGCGCGCTTCCATCAGCCCGGCCTGATAGGCCGCGCGGCCGGCTTCGATGCCGAGGCGGAACGCGTGCGCCATGGCGACGGGGTCCTCGGCCTTGGCGATGGCGGTGTTGAGCAGCACGGCGTCGAAGCCGAGTTCGAGCGCCTGCGCCGCATGCGAGGGTGCGCCCAGGCCGGCATCGACCACCAGCGTGATATCGGGCAGGCGCTCGCGCAACAGCCTCAAGGCGTCGCGGTTGGTGATGCCTTTGGCGCTGCCGATCGGCGCCGCCCACGGCATCACGACCCTGCAGCCGGCCTCGACCAGCCGCGTCGCCACCGAGAGATCCTCGGTGCAATAGGGAAACACGTCGAAGCCGTCGTTGATCAGGATGGTCGCCGCCTCGACCAGCCCGACCACGTCCGGCTGCAGCGTGTCGTTGTCGGCGATCACCTCGAGCTTGATCCAGGATGTGCCGAACAATTCGCGCGCAAGCTTGGCCGTGGTCACCGCCTCGCGCACGGTGCGGCAGCCGGCGGTGTTGGGCAGCACCGTGACGTCGAGCTCGCGGATCAGCTTCCAGAAGCTGTCGCCGGTCTTGCCGCCGGCCGATTCCCGCCGCAACGACACCGTGACGATCTGCGCGCCCGAACTGCGGATCGCGTTCTGCATGATCGAGGGCGACGGATACAGCGCGCTGCCGATCAGGAGGCGGGAAGAAAATTCACGGCCGTAGAAGTTAACTGGCATCTCAGGTTGCTCCGTCATTCCGGACGGGCCGCGGCATGCGGCCCGATCCGGAATCTAGAGGTTGCGGCGCGAGATTCCGGGTTCGCGTCTTCGACGCGCCCCGGAATGACGGGCAAGACAATGCGCGCATTCGATTACCCTCCCTGCCGCGGCGTGATGATCTCGATCTCGTCGCCGGCTTTCAGAGGCGTCTCGGCCCAGCGGCTCTTCGGCACCACGTCGTAATTGAGCGCGATCGCAAAATGCGTGCCCTCATAGTCGAGCTCGGCGAGCAGCGCGGCAACGCTGCCGGATGCGATCTCGCGTTGCTCGCCATTGACGGTCACGCGCATCGCATCACCTCGTTGTCGATCTGGCCGCGCTCGACAAAACTGAGAGTCAATTCCGCCAGCGCCGGTGCGATCAGGAAGCCGTGGCGGTAAAGTCCGTTGACCTGGATGCGATTGTTGCGGCCGATGGTGATGCGCGGCAGATTGTCGGGGAAAGCCGGGCGCAGCCCTGAGCCGAACTCGATGATGCGCGCCTCGGCAAAAGCCGGATGCACGGTATAGGCCGCGCTCAACAGCTCCAGCGCCGAGCGCACGCTGACGCCGGTATCCTCCGCTTCGATCGAGGTCGCCCCCAGCATGAACAGATGATCCTCGCGCGGGATCACGTAGAGCGGCCAGCGCGGATGGATCAGGCGTATCGGGCGCGACAGGCTCACCTCATCGGTCTCGATCAGGATCAGCTCGCCCTTGACGCCGCGCAGTTCGGGCTGCTCGTCGCGCGCAGCGAGGCCGCGGCAGTCGATGACGAGGCCGTCGACGTCCTCGGCGGTCACGTCGCTGTTGAACTTGATGGTGCCGCCGGCGGCGATGATGCGCGCATGCAGCTTGGGCAGCACGCGCCGCGGCTCGACATGGCCCTCGGCGGGAAAGAACAGGGCGTCGCGGAAGCGGCCTGCCAGCGAAGGCTCGAGCTCGGCGAGACCCTTGGCATCGAGCCGCTGATGATCGCTGGTGCGCCTGGCAAAACGCTCGAAATCGCTACGGTCGCGCGGATGCGCCACCACCAGCGAGCCGTTGAAAGGCGTGTCAGGCAGTTCGCGTCGCCACAGATCGAGCGCCCGCAGCCCTAAGCGGCTGATGATGGGTTCGGCGACTTCTGCCTCGCAATAGGGGGCGAGCATGCCGCCGGCCCAATGGCTGGTCGACAGCATGAGATTTTCATCGCTGCGCTCGTGGAGGGTGACGTCGTGGCCGGCCTGCGCGAACAGAAGCGCCTGCCAAGCGCCCGCAATGCCTGCACCGATGATGGAAACGGACGATTCCGCCCGCGACTTCTTACTCTGCTGCATCCCCGTCCCTTCGCCGGCATGACCCGGATCAGGTTCAAAGGGTCACCGCGGTCTTTTCGAGCCCTGCTTTTCAAGCATGGCCGTCAAGCGTGCGGTTTCTCAGCTCCTCCTCGGAGCTCCCCTCGGAACGGCGCTAATGTAAGCCGATGCGGCCGCCTGTCAACGCCGCCTGTGACGCGGAAGCTCGTCATTGGCGTCGATCCCGCTGGCGGCGACCCGGTACTGCGGCGCAATAAGCTGCAGCGGGGCGTGCGGCCGCTGCCGCTTGGCCACGCCGTAATAGCCGGCCGCATAATAGTGGACAGCCCGGTCGTGGTCGCCATGGGCAGCGCGGTAGGCGCCAGCGAGGTATTTGACGGCATAGGTGAGGTTGGTGTCGGGATCGCGCAGGCCCGCGGCGTCGCCCGTGTAGCCGAGGCTCCGGGCGGTCGCGAGCTTGATCTGCATCAGCCCGATGGTGCCGCCGCGCCCGACGAGCTGCGGGTGATAGCGGCTCTCGCGCATGATCACCCGATGCACCAGGGATTCCGGCACGCCCTCGGCTTGCGCATGGGCGGCGACCATCGCCTCGTAATCGGCCTGGCCGGCTTGCGCGACCGCGGCGCTTGCGAGCAGGACGACGGCGGCGGCAGAGCTCAGCGCGATTGCGGTTTTCATGCGGAACGAACTCGTCAGGCTGGCGGTCCAGGATGGGTGCTCGGGGGGGTGGTTTTGCCGGTTCTTAACCCTTTGTGCATCCTGTGTCCGGTTCCAGATGGCCCAAGGATGTGGCCAAAACCCGGCAAGATCTGGCGGCGGACGGAAATCTGCAGATCGGTTTACCCGGAATTATGCCCGGACATGCTTTCCTTGCGGCCGAGAACCGCCCGTTCAGGCCACCCAAGATCAGCTTGTCCAGCACCACCCCATGACGATTTCGGTCTCGCATGCACAAGCACCTGTGCGCTCGCTTCGCGGGCCGCTGCCGCTTTGGGTTTTCCTCGGCGTCTACGTGCTGCGTCTGATCGCCGGAAACGGGCTGCTGATCGATCCCGACACGCTTTGGCAAGTCACGGTGGGACAGTGGATCATTGATCATCACGCCGTGCCGCAGACCGACGTGTATTCCTTCACCATGCACGGCGAGCCCTGGATTTCGACGCAATGGCTCGCGCAGGTGATGTTTGCCAAGGCCTATGCCTGGGCCGGCTGGGCTGGTCCTGTGGTGCTCGCCACCCTTGCCATTGCGGCGACTTTCGCGCTGCTCGCGCGCTTTCTGACGGCCCGCATCAGCGCAAGCGCGAGTCTCGTCTTCATCAGTGCGGCCTTGGCGCTGACGATGCCGCACCTTCTGGCGCGGCCGCACGTGCTCGCCATGCCGTTCACCGTGCTCTGGATCGGCGGGCTGATTGCCGCGGCCGACCGGCGCGAAGCGCCGTCGCTGCTGTTGCTTCTGTGGATCGCGCTTTGGGCCAATCTGCACGGCGGCTTCGTGTTCGGTTTGATGATGATCGGACCCGTCGCGCTCGACGCCGTGGTGGGCGCTGATGCCGCATCGCGCAAGTCGCTTCTGCTGCGCTGGGCCGCCTTCGGGCTTGCGGCGCTGCTTGCGAGCTTTTGCAACCCGTATGGCTGGAATGCGCTGCTTGCCGCCGAGAAGATCTTGAGCCTCGGGAGTGCGCTGCCGCTGATCATGGAATGGCACGCCCCCGATTTCTCCCATCTCGGCGCGCTCGAACTGTGCCTGCTGCTTGGGATCGGGCTTGCGCTCTACCGCGGCGTGACGCTGCCGCCGACGCGCATTGTCATCTTGCTGGGGCTGCTACATATGGCGCTTTCGCAAGGCCGCGCCGCCGATATTCTGGCACTGGTTGCGCCAATCGTGCTGGCGGCGCCGCTGGCGCGCCGGATCGGCGGTCCTGACGTCAACGTCAGTATCTATAATGGCACCGCGTTGGAGCGCGCCGGGTCACGCGTGCCGCTGTTTGCCGGCATCGCCCTCGCGCTCACTGCCGGAACGGCCGCCTTTGCTTCCGTGTACCGCTTCGAGCCGAACATGCACTCGGCGCCGGTTGCGGCGGTCGACGAACTCAAGACGCTCAACGTTGCGCGTGTGTTCAACGATTACGATTTCGGCGGCTACCTGATCTATCGCGGCGTTCCAACTTTCATCGACGGCCGCACCGAGCTCTATGGCGAGAAATTCTTTGTCGACCACAACGCGGCTTCCGGCCTGATGAAACCGGAAAATCTGTTTCGCCTGCTGGATCAGTATCACATCCAGGCTACGCTGATGCGCACGCAAAGCGCGGCGACGAAGCTGCTCGACCATGTCGATGGCTGGCAGAAGGTCTATTCCGACGACATCGCCACGATACATGTGCGCAAGCTGGGCGCGGTGCACACACGCGAGCCGGCGGTGGACCCGAAAGTCAGGTAGTTCGCGTCGCGAGCGAAGGCACAGCAGCGCCTGGAACTCCTGATCGCTGTGCCATTTCGCTTCTCGCAAATGCTACTTGCGGTCACTGCGACGCATTGGTATCGGAGATATCCACAGCGTCGGCAGACAAATCCACAAGATATCTGCCGTAGTTCCGGACAGCGACGCTGTCGCATTACTTGCGAACAGCAAGAGCTTGCGAGCAACAAGAAACGTCGCGAAGGGAGGAAGCGCCATGATCCGATCAGGCCTTCGTTACTTGCCCAAGCAAAATCCTTGCGCCCAATGCGGCCACCCGATCGCCGCCCCCGATTGGATCGAAGAAGAAGCGGACCGCACCGTCTATCTTTGGCATTGCCACGCCTGCGACTACCGCTTCGAGGCGATCGCCTTTTTCGAGGATGCTGGCGCGCACAACCAGCCGCTCGCCGCCTGACCTTACGACGAACGATCGCGTCGCCCTGCGCGCAGGGAGCAGGGCAGCGCGCAAGTGATTTCCACGCGGAACGAACTGCGCGGCGCGCGACGGTGGAGCGACAATTCGTCGCCATGGGTGAGCGCGTCCGGAACCGGCGGCCGATCGTCGCGGAACTTAACGCTGGTTCTGTGCAGCTTTGGACTTTACCGCTGTGCAGCTATGAAAAACACCAAACGTCGCCGGAACTGCACATCTACGATCGGGGTT
>JBLMWS010000155.1:0-2620 GCA_050257355.1 Gemmatimonas sp. | reverse complement strand
TCTGCGCCACATGCGGCGTTACCCGCATCGACCGCAGTTCGTTGACAAAGTCCTCGGCGTCATAGCCCTTGTCACCCGCGAGCGTGATCCGCCTCGGCCGGTCGGCGCGCGGCTCGATCATGTGCAGCGCGGCGACGCGTTCGGCGTGGCCGTCGGCTCTCGTCAGGCAGGCATCGACGAAGAGCGCGTTGCGGTTCTCCATCAGCGCATGACCGATGAAACACAGCTTCGCCTCCTTGCCGGCGCCCTTGCGATAAAGCCGCGCGTCAGGATCGCTCGTCGAGGCGTGCGTGTCGTTCGAACGCTTTTCACCATGAAAATCGACTTCGCGATTGCGCGATCCGCCGCCGCCCAAAGGCGGATCGTCCGTCTTGTTCTCCGGGCTTTCGGCCTTGCCTTTCGGCGTGATGCTCTTCAGCGAGGCCCAGGCTTCGATCAGCGTGCCATCAACCGAGAAATGGTCGTTGCTCAAAAGCCGCTTCACGCGCGGCTGCGCCAGCACGGCGGTAAGAAACTTCGCGGCGACGTCGCCATCGAGCAGCCGGTCGCGGTTCTTCGAGAAGGTCGAGTGATCCCAGACGTTATCGTCGATCCCGAGCCCCACGAACCAGCGAAACAGCAGGTCGAAATCCAGCCGCTCCATGAGTTGGCGCTCCGAACGGATCGAGTAGAAGGCTTGCAGCAGCATGGCTCGCAAAAGCTTCTCCGGCGGGATGGACGGCCGGCCCGTCGAGGCGTAGAGCGCCGAAAACTCCCCAGCAAGGGCGGCGAGCGCCTCGTTCGCCAGGTCGCGGATGACCCGTAAGGGATGCGACTGCGGAACGCGCGCCTCCATGTCCACATAGCTGAATAGCGCCCCAGACCGCTCGTCTCCGCCACGCATTCCGCGCTCCCCTTGCCTCAAGAGGACGGAATCACATCAGAGCCGCCAGAGCGAGGGGTTTTTGCTCTCATGTTCGCAGTCAACCGTTTTGAGCATAGGACTTTGATCTGGCTGAGCCCAGTCGCTGATTTTAGTGATGCCCACGGCAGGAGGCGGGGCCTGAGACGACGGTTGAGCAAGCTCTCATACGCGGGTTGGTTACCGCATGACCGGGGTTTCGTCTTGGGCTGCCTCGGTCTAGGGAGCGAGCGTCGGCAGAGCCGGCTCATAGTAGGCGCGAGGATTCCCGAACCGCGCCCCGCCTCCAGCCGTGGGCATTGCTCGATTGGCTAGTAAACTGTGGCGGGGATCGTTACGGCTCGAGCGATCGCCCAAACGAATCCGAGCATCTCGCGAGCTATGGCGGCGGTGACTACGACCTTGGGTTTTCCAGCCGCGGCAAGCCGGCGGTAGCGGGCGCAAAGCCGAAGCTGCGCCTTCCAAGCAATGTCGCGGACGGTTTGCGGCAGCGCCTCGATACGGTCATGCAGTTTCCGACTGACCCGCGGTTGCATGCGATAAGTCCAGGCGCCTTCAATCAAAGCCCGTCGCGCGAAGGCGTTGCCGGCCTTGGTGATTCCGGCCCGGCGCACCGTGGAGCCACTGGAGTGCTCGGAGGGAACCAGGCCGAGATAGGCCATCAGCTGCCGGGGATTGGAGAAGCGTGTGAAATCGCCGACTTCGGCGACAAGCGTCACGGCGACGATGAAGGCCACGCCCCGCATCGCCTGCAATGCGGCAACCACGGGGGCCTGCGACCAGTTTTGCGCCAAATCCTCGATTTGGCCAGAGAGCCGCTCGACTCTCGCCTCGGCATCGGCAACAGCGTGAATGTAATCCTGAAGCACCAATTGCTGGGCTGCATGGTCGAAGCGAACCGTCGTCAGCCAACGACGGTAGGCCAGCGTCCATCCCTTTTTGCCAGCGTAGACACGGCCATGCCGAAGAAGAAAACCTTGCAAATGCTGCCGCGCCTTGCCTAACACCCGCACCGCTGTCGAACGCGCTCGGATCAAGTCGCGCATAGCCTCATGGGCGTCATCGGGGATCCATACTGCGGTCAGTTCGCCGGCCCGGTGGAGTTTGGCCAACATCAGCGCGTCGCGCCGATCGGTCTTGACTCGGTCGCCCGCCTTCATTGGAATGAGCGATGGCGCCACCACCATGCATTCATGGCCGAGGCCGACCAGTTGACGGTGCAGGCCGTAGCCGCATGGTCCAGCCTCATAACAGAATGACAAGGAACGACCGCCCTTCGCCAGGCGCGCAACCAATTTGCCGATGTGGTCGGGACGGTTGATGAAGTTGCCTAACTCGCGAACGTCGCCGCCCCGACCACCCTCCGCGACAGCAACCGCGATAGTTGCCTTATGGACATCCAATCCGACGAAAACGATATTATTCATCAGGCCCGTCCCCCATGTCTGAGGCTCGGCGCCGGCTAGCCCGGCGCAATCCTCGATTAGGGACATGCTGCGGGGCGGGCTGCCATCGCTTTTACCGGGCGAACATACGGTCTAGGTCGCAAGCCAGAAAGCGCCCCGATCGTGGATGTATCGACGGGGCGTTTTTTGACTCGATTTTGGGACCTTGTCCTGACTCCCATGGTTCCTTCTTGCTCGGTCAACGAGATTCCGACAAGGAGGCAGGTATGGCCCACTTTCTCCGATTTCTTGCGCTAGCGGCAGGGCTAGCGGC
>JBLMWS010000154.1:0-6950 GCA_050257355.1 Gemmatimonas sp. | reverse complement strand
CCGAGGCGCATACGGAGCCCGCCGCCGCCCTCGCGGCGACCCGCCTCGTGTCATCAGCCCTTCGGCGGCAGGATGACCCTATCGATGACGTGAATGACGCCGTTCGATGCCGCGATGTCGGTCGCGGTGACCTTCGCGTCGTTCAGCATCACTGCGTCGCCTCTCACCGTGATGTTGAGCATCTTGCCATTCACGGTTTTGGTTTCCTTGAGCTTGACGACGTCCGCCGCCGTCACTTTGCCGGGGACCACATGATAGGTGAGGATGGCGGTCAGCTGATCCTTGTTCTCAGGCTTGAGCAGGTTCTCGACCGTTCCGACCGGCAGTTTGGCGAAAGCTTCGTCATTGGGGGCGAAGACGGTGAAAGACCCGCCCTTCAGCGTATCAGCCAGTCCAGCTGCGCCGAGGGCGGCTGCCAGCGTTTTGAACTGGCCGGCCGTAATCGCGGTGTCGACGATATCCTTTTCGGCGGCGCGAGCATTCGCGCTGCCCACGGCCAGACCGATAGCAGCCACCGCAGCGGCCATCAGGTGTGTAATTTCGAACTTCATCGCTTTTGCTCCTTTTGCCTTCGGTTGCGAACGCCCCGTTCGGGGCGCTAACTGCGACAGCCATGGGGGCTGGCGCTGTTTGCATATAGAGAAAATATATTCCATTCCTAGTAATATTTTCGTGATGATCACTTGTGTTTTCTCCTCAATCAAATACGCTGGCGACGGTTTGATCCTGGCGATAACGAGGAGCGCGGGATGCTTTCCGAAACGTTGGCGGCAGGGCTCGAGCACTACAAGATCGGCCCGAAAATTCGGGCGCTTCGCCTGAAAAAGAAGCTGGGGCTAGTCCAACTCGGCGAGCACACGGGTTTATCATCCGCAATGCTGTCGAAGATCGAGCGCGGTCAGCTCTTTCCGACGCTGCCGACGCTGCTTCGGATTGCACTGGTGTTCGGGGTCGGCCTGGAGCACTTCTTCATCGAAAGTGCGGAGCGCCCGTCGGTAGCGGTAACCCGCAAGAACGATCGCCTGCGCCTGCCCGATCGGCCGGATGATGAACCGCCGTCCTATCTCTTCGAAAGCCTCGATTTCCCTGTCACCGATCGCAAGATGGAGGCGTTCTACGCCGAGTTCCCAGTGCAGTCGAAGCCGTCTGAGCCGCACCAGCACGCGGGCGCGGAGTTCATCTACGTCATCAAAGGACAACTCGCTATCAACATCGACGGGGACGACATCGTACTCGACGAAGGCGACGCGATTTATTTCGATTCAGGTGCGCCGCACAGCTATCGCCGAGCGGGGCGGTCCGTGTGCGCAGCGATCGTTGTGGTAGCACCGCAATGAGCTCGCGGTTCATATTTGTCTTCCATGCGAACATAGCCACCAAGTCCTTTGGACCGAGACCGGCCGCAGAACGCGTGAACGACAGCCGATTACGCACCTGATCCACCTGCTCGTCCTAGATTGTTGAGTCGCCTGCAAAACCAGCATCCGAAACATCACGATCGCGTCGAGCGGCTTCCTGCCAGCGCTATTCTTCCTCATCTCATCTGGTGTCAGCACCACAGCCTCGATCGGCGCGAAATGTCTCCCATGGCACCGGTCGATCGATGGCTTCGAGCGGAGCGCCCTTCGCGGACAGCGCCGCCAACCGCTTGTGGACGAACCCGATAACCGGCCAATCCTTGGTCAGTGCGATCCGGAACCTAGCCTGAAATCCAGACCGGAAGCGGTGCCCGACGGCGGTGCCGAGCGTCCCATCAGCGCGCCTTGATGATCCTTGTCGGGCGCAGCGGACTTCGACACCGGTGAGCATCTCCAGATCGGCGATGACGCAAATTGCAGCTGAGGAGAACAGCATGGGCATTCATCTGGGCCGGGTTGGGCGTCGGTTCCGTTGCGAAGATCGGCCCGGCAAAGCCGTGCTTCACGAGCTTCGGCAACAGGCCGCTGCGGTCGATATGGGCGTGAGTAAGAAGGACGGTAGCGGCGCGGATCGAAGGGAAACGGCCGGTAGTTGAGCTCGCGCTCGGACTTCGGCCCCTGGAACATGCCGCAATCGACGCCAATCCTCGCCGTGTCCGTCTCGAGAACGAAGCACGACCCGGTGACGGCCCCGGCAGCACCGTGAAAGGCGAGGCGGACAGGCATGAGGACTCTCCCGGACTTGCGAGGTGGGCGATCTTCTGACCTAGGGGCACCGACATGACAACCGCGTACTCAAGGCCACTCGGCAGCATGTCGCTTACGCATCAGCGTTCAGGGCGAAGATGGCACCGTTGAGCACGGCGGCAAACGCAACCCAGGCCGCATAGGGTACGAATAGCCACGCCGCGATCCGGTCGTGCGGCCACGCGGCGGCGATGAACGCGAGGACCGCGCCAAGCAGAAGCACCACCACGACGAGCGCGAGGCCGATCCGGTTTGCCGCGAAGAACACCGGCGACCACAGGAAATTGAGCACGAGTTGCGCCCACCAAAGCTTCATCGCCGCGCTGCCGCGGTCGCGCCGAAACACGCGCCAGCCGGCAACCCCGATCAGCACATAGAGAATGGTCCACACCGGCGCGAAGACAAAGCCCGGCGGATTGAACGCTGGCTTTGCCAGTTGCGCGTACCACGCGCCTGGTGCCGTCAGTGAGCCGATGCCGAGCCCGCCGCCCACCACAAGCGCGAGGAGCAGGAGCAGGGAAGGAAGGCGGTTCATGGGTCGTCCCGGCCCGCTAATTCAAGTTCGCCGGGGCATTCTGCCCCATCCGGGCAGATCGAGAGAGCGCGAAGGCGCAAGCAGTAAGGCGCCTCTCCGATGCCCGACCGGCTCGAAATTCCTTCACATGCTGCCGTTCGGCTACCCCGTGCTCGACCGATTCATCTTTTCAAAAGGTCGCGGATCTCGGTGAGGAGTCGAACCTCGGGCGTCGGTCCTGGAGCGGGTGCAGGGGGCTCCTCCTTCTTCAGCCTGTTGATTCCCTTGATGGCCAGGAACAGCACCCAGGCGATGATGAGAAAGTTCAGGGCGACCGTCAGGAACTGCCCCCAACCGAGCACCGCGCCCTGTTTCTTGGCATCGGCGTAGGAAAGGCCCTCCTGCACCTTGGAGGAAAGCGCCGTGTAGTAGTTCGAGAAGTCGAGGCCCCCGGTAACGGCACCGACCACCGGCATGATGATGTCGGCGACCAGCGAGCTCACGATCGCGCCGAACGCGGCGCCGATAATGACGCCGACTGCGAGATCGATGACGTTCCCGCGCATCGCAAATTTCTTGAATTCTTCCCACATGGCGTCCTCCCTCCGCCGCCCGACATCCCACGCGGCGTTTCCGATCGACCTCACAATCTTCCGGCCTCACCCGTTTGGGGCTGACACGCTTTCCAAAGCCATCGTGAGTCGCGTGCCGGCAAACGCCTCCTCCCCGTCCTCATTGACGCGCCAGCACGAGCTCCCCGACAAGCGAGGAATGGTCCCACGGCACTTGCTTCTGATTTGTTGCCTGGATGACATCGGCGCGCACCCGCCTCAGCATGATGCTGATATCCACGCCGGGATCGGGGAGATGTGCTAGGAGCGCCGCGGTGAATGGACTGTTCCGGCCGTCACCATCGAACGCCACGTTGTTCGGCTGTGTGGCATACACGATCATGGTGCCGATCCCGCCCTGCATCGAGGCGAGCCCTATACCGACAGCCGCCGACCGAATACCGAGCGAGCGCGCCAGGCTGCGCGCGAGGGGGTTGTTGCGGCAGGCGTCCAGGAAGACCAGGTTCGCGCGTGGTCCGTTTTCGAATTGCTGTAGTACGACGTCGACATCAATCGCTTCGAAGCTCAGGTCGCCTTCACGTTCGAGCTTCGCATCGATCGGCACCAAATAGTTTTTGCCGGTGACCTGCAGGCCGTGGCCGGCGTAATAGAACAGGGCCAAATCAGCGTTCTCGATCTTGCGGCTAAACTCGCGGATCTTCTTTTCCATCTCGCGTCGGTCGAGGTCGTGACCGTCGATCACGTCGAAACCGAGCTTGCGCAGAGCCGCTGCTATATCGGCCGCGTCGTTCCGCGGATTGGCGAGCACGGGGACGTTCTCATAGGCGCCGTTGCCGACGACGAGCGCGACACGCCTCTCGCGTTGCGCCGGCGAACTCGTTGCGGCGGGTTTCGACCCCGCCGGCTCAGATCCGATTGCCGCCGCTGTCGCGGCCGGCTTCAGAAGTTTCTGCTCCAGGCGCAGGATGTCCTGATTAAGCTCGTGCCGGCCGGAGTCCATGTCGAGGGCAGCGCGGAAATCCGCAAGCGCCTCGGCAAACTTGCCCTTCTTCTCGTAGGTGAAGGCCCGATTAGTGATTGCCTTCAGATATTTCGGATTGAGCCGAATCGCCTCGCTATAATCGGCGATCGCTAGGTCGTATTCACCCTTGTTCTTCCACGCGACGCCGCGATTGTTGTAAGCGACTGCGTATTTAGGATCGAGTTGGATCGCAATGTTGTAATCGGCAATTGCCTGATCGTAATCGTATTTCTCTCCGTAGGCGACGCCGCGATTGACGTAGGCCTGCGGATATTTTGGATTGATGCGAATTGCTGCTGTGTAATCAGCGATGGCACGGTCGAAATCTTGCTTCTCACGATAGCTGATGCCGCGATTATAGTAGGCGAAAAGGTAATTTGGATTGAGCTCGATCGCCGCGGTGTAGTCGGCGATCGCGCGATCGTGTTCGCCCTTCCGCTTCCAGAGGATCCCGCGCCTGTTGTAAGCGCGTACCCGGTCGGTGCGATTGAGCCTGCCGGACTCCAGTGCGCGTGTGCAGGCCGCAACCGCCGCGTCGCCGCTCCCACCCGTGCAGGTCGACAGGTCATCGGCCGTAGCAGTCCCATAAAGTGCAAGAAACAGGATCAGGACGACGACTCGAGCCATTAAACTCTCCTAGTTCGCAGGCCCAGGACATTCGACATTATCCAAATGGCTGACTACCTGCGAGGGGCACAACAGCCTCGCGACCGGCTCCGAATCTCAATGTAGCGCCGGCAACTCCGGTCGATCGGCTTCCATCGGAGCGATCAGCTTGTCCTGAATCTCGTGCTTGATTGTCTCTAGCCACTGCTCAGCGCGGGCGGCGCGAGCCTCAAGGCGCTGTACCTCGCTCTGAAGCTGAGTGATCCGCTCCTCGGCGCTGCGCAATTGCATGGCTAGCTTGTGGGCCAAGCTCATTGCGAGGTCTACGTTTTCGCTTGAGATGCTCACGGCTTTCCCAAGCATGGCAACGATAGCGCGCCCTGTCTGGTCGATCGGGTCCGTTCCGTCTCCGGGCTTTTGTTTAGGGGCAAATGCGAGGACCTCGGACTGGATGGGTGGCCGCTGCTCCATTTTGAACCCCCAATTGATGTGGCAATTGCCCCCCAATGGATCATCAGTAATAAGTCCTGGCAAGACGGCTCTTTCTCTCGGCCAGCGGACCTGTCCGGCGGGGGCAGCCATGGGCATCCTGGCTGTAAGGCAACGTGTCGGCACGTCCGGCGCGCGAGCGGCGTAAAAGAAGCCACGCAAAGGGCGGCCGTGAGATTAATCGTTGGAATTGCTTGTATTTGGCGCCGCTGCTTTCTCGCCTGTCCTCGAGCAGGCCGCGCGCGTCATAATCCAATGCCAGCGTCCTCAGTGCCTCGGCGACGCCGGGTGCTGTGTGCCAGCTCTTGCCGGCGATCGCCGCCTCGCGATTCGGCTTGTAGCCGTGCGTCGGCGAGCGGTCGCGGTGATGCCCGTAGGCCAGCGTCCACATCCATTGCCAATCATCTGGGATTGCCGGTCACGAAGATGCGTCGAACCACGGCGCCGTCGGCGAGCACATCATAGTCGTCATCACGCCACTCGCCGGAGAAGCGGGAGGTCGAGGCGCGCTCGAGGATTAGCAGCCCCAATTTATCCCCCTCCTTGTCGCCCTGCAGCCCAGCTCTTGAGGACCTTCCGCACCGTGAGGAAACCTTGATCTAGGTCAACCTGCTTCAAACGCTCTTTACGTAAAGATGTCCTCCTTCGATTCGGCAAAAAGGAGCTACAGATGCATCACTTCGCCACAATGACCGCCGCCGGAATGATGGCGGCCGCCGCTGTCGGAAGTGCCTCAGCGCAAGTTGCCGTGGAAGCGAAAGGTAACGTGATGAAGGGCTTTGTCGGCGGTATTGAGAAGCTGACAGAGAAAAATTCCGATTATCGCCGTGTCCTTTACACCGGGAAGCATTTGCAACTCGTCCTGATGTCCATCCGGCCGGGCGACGAGATCGGAGAAGAAGTCCATGGTGACGGCGATCAGTTCTTCCGCATCGAGGAGGGCAAGGGGGAAGTCTGGATTGATGGCAATCGCTCAGAGGTCAAAGACGGTGACGCCATCCTCGTACCGGCGGGAGCTCGCCACAACGTCAAGAACACCGGCCAGGAGCCGCTGCGGCTTTATACGCTCTACGCGCCTCCCGAGCACCGCGATGGTACGGTTCATGTGACGAAGGCTGAGGCCCAAGCGGCCAAAGAGCATTTCGACGGGAAAACAACCGAATGAGGTGAGGTGCCGCTCCCTGTTCCCCTATAGATCGTAGACTGAAGGTGGTGTGACAAAATTTTGTTGCTTTGCGGAACTTGGAAGATCCACGCCATCGAGACGCACGGCCGCGGCCCGTGCAGGACAAAGAAAGAGGCGCTTCGGCCTACAGTCTGCGCGCGATGAATTGATCGTAAGCGGCCTTTTGGCCCCACGGCGCTGACGGCTTGATTTTCGGGGCAGAGCTGGTGTCAGGCCGCGAGTTTGGTGGTCGAACGCTGGGCCGCCCAGGCCCAGGGCATGAGCTCGTCGATGCGCGAGGCGGGCCACAGATTGACGAGCTTGGTCAGGACGTCAGTGAGGTAGGTTTGCGGATCGACACCGGTTAACTTGCACGTCTCAATCAGCGAGGCGATGCAGGCCCAATTTTCCGCTCCGT
>JBLMWS010000153.1:0-34007 GCA_050257355.1 Gemmatimonas sp. | reverse complement strand
CTGGCTGCCGGCCGGGATCATCTTCAATCTCGCGCTGCTCGCCTTCTTCAAATACAAGTTCCTGTTTTTCGATCCGCGGGCGCCTGTTCTGGTCGACGCGGCTGCGATCGATTTTCTTCTGAAGCTGCCGCTGCCGGTCGGCATCTCCTTTTTCGTCTTTCACAACATCAGCCTCCTGGTCGATCTGACCCGCGAGAAGAAAGCGCCTGCGCCGAGCCTTGCCGACGTCTTCCTCTACATCATCTTCTTCCCGCAGCTGGTGTCCGGGCCGATCACGCGCGCCGGCATGTTCCTGCCGCAGATCGAGCCGAAGCGATTTTCGGACGTCGCGCTGGTCGAAGCCGCCAAATGGATTCTGACCGGTTTCTTCTTCAAGCTGTACGTGGCCAATAATCTCAACGAAATGACGTCCTATATGGACTTCCCGTTCTACGAGACGCTGCAAACGCAGGACCGCTGGCTGCTGGTCGTTCTCTACGGCTACCAGATCTACGCAGACTTCTTCGGCTATTCGGCGATTGCGATCGGGCTCGGGCTGCTGTTCGGCTATCGCCTGCCGATCAATTTCAATCTGCCCTACATTTCCGCTTCTTTCTCCGAGTTCTGGACACGTTGGCACATCTCGCTGTCGACCTGGCTGCGGACCTATCTCTATATTCCCTTGGGCGGCAATCGGTGCGGCAAGTTTCGTACCTATCTCAACCTGATCATTGTCATGGGTCTGGGCGGCCTCTGGCACGGCGCGGGTCTGAGTTATCTGATCTGGGGATTGATGCACGGCCTGCTGCTCGCGGTCGAGCGGCCCTTCCTCAAGAGGTTTGAGGCGATCCATTCCGCCGGCTTTCGCGCGATTCGCATCGCGGTGGTGTTCTTCTGCGTGACCATGCTCTGGATTTTCTTCAAGCTGCCGAATTTCGATCATGCGCTCAGCTACATTGCCGGGATGTTCAGGCCGAGCGCGAACCCGAATCCGACCAAGATATTTCATGATCTTGCGCTGCTCTACGCGCTGCCGGTCATTCTGCAGCACCTTCGCTTGAGTTCGATGTTCGAGCGAAGGCTTGCCGCATGGGAGCCGTACGCCTACGGCGTCCTCGCTGCATTGGCCTATCTGGAGGCGGGGCCGGCGACCGCGTTCATCTATTTCCAGTTCTGAGACGATGAAGGAACAGGGATCACTCGGCTGGCTCGTGCGATGCGGACTTGCGGCTGCGGTGATTCTTGCTGCTTGCGCGGTCGCGACCGCGCGCTTTGGGCATGGGCTGCAACTGCCAGCGACGACTGCTCGGGACGGGGCCGTGGATACCCTGAACAGATATTTCGACAATCCCGTGCCTGACGTCGTGCTGGTCGGCAGCTCGCTGACTTTCCGCCTCAAGGAAGAGTATTTTGCTACACCACGACTACGCAATCTGGCACTCGCCGGCGGATCACCGGTGACTGGGCTAGAGATTCTGGCCGACCAGCGGCAGCTACCAAAACTGATTGTCGTCGAAACCAATGTGCTGTCGCGCCAGCCGGATACAGGGCTGATTGCGCGCTTTTCCGCCGCCGGGCGACAATCCCTGTTCTTCCGCCCCGTTCGGACCGCGGTCGCGGCCTACGAGAATTTCATGCATGCGCCGGCGACACATTCTCAGGTCGCGCGCGCCCTGCAGCAACTGATCGCCCAACCGCCCAGCAATTTCGACAATCACATTTATCTCGAGCGCGCCCTGCAGGACCGGGAGACCGAGGATCCGACCGCTGCGGCAACAGCGAACGTCGCTCTGATGAAGAGCCTGATCAAGTCTCTTGAGGCGCGCGGAGCCAGGGTCCTGCTGATGGAGCTGCCCTGCGAAGCGCCGATCGAAGCATCGCGTTATGCGCGCATCACCGGGCGGATCGTTCGCAAGGCGTTTCCGGACGCGAGCCGCTGGCTGCAGATCGATGTCGACAGGGAGGAGCTACGTTGGGCGGACGGCGTGCATCTGGACGAACGATCCGCCGTCCTGGTCAGCCACGCGTTGGACGAGAGTCTTGCAAGTCTCGAAAGCCGCAACCCGTCGCGCTGAGCAGCCGCGCGGTCCCGCGCCTGGCCAAGATCGAACGGAAGACTCTTCGTCATTGCTGCGGCTGTTGACCGGACGTGATCCGACCCTCTCCCCGGTCTGAACAGAAGAACGGGGGAGAGGGAAACAGTGCGCCTATTGCCGCCCGAGTTGCGTCGCCAGCGCAATCCGATCGAACCGCTCCAGCGTGAGGATCGCGTTTGCAAATTGCTCGGCGCGACCGTTGAGCACGGGACGCGCCAGCGTCAGGAACTTCTGCTGCATCGCCTGCGCGTCGGGAAAGGAGTCCGGTTCGCCGGAAGGGTCGGCGTGCAGCCGCTCATGTACGCCGTCATCGGTGGTGATCGACACCCGCGCGCCGAACGGATGGCTGCGGCCGATTTCGAGTTGGTCATCCTGCACCACGTCGAACTTGTCGGCGAGCGCCTCGATTGAGGCATCGCCAAGCCGGTCGTAATCGTCCCAGCCGAAGCGGCCTTGATCGAGCGCGATCGCGCCGGTGAAGAACATCGAGAATTGTCCGCCGACGATCGAGCGCGGATGCCGCTTGGTGGCAGCATCGCCCGTCAGCGTGATGCCGTTGCGGTGCAGCCCGATCTCGACGCGCCTGACCTGGTCCGGCGTCAGATTGTGTTCGCGCCGGAGCGCGATGATCGCATCCAGCGCCGCATGGGTATAGCGACAGCTCGGATAAGGTTTTACGCCGATCTTCATCGTTTCGTAGGTCGAGCCGAGGCCCGCGGTCGCCTTCTCGGGATGCGCATTGTCGCTGTAGCCGACGAGCAGGCCGTGCTTGCCTTCGACCGATTCGATCGAGCCGACAAAATTGTTGCGCGCAAGCGTAGCGGCGATCACGCCGTTCATCGCGGCTGCGCCGACCTGGTAGCGCTTGTTCCAGGCGCCGTTGACCAGGAATTGCAGCGAGCCGGCGGCCTGGCTGCCGGAAACGCCGAAGGCCGAGACGATCTGCGCCTCAGTGAGGCCGAACAGCTTTGAGGCTGCCGCTGCCGCGCCATAAGTGCCGGCGGTCGCGGTTGGGTGAAAACCGCGCGCATAATGCGAGGTCGGGTCGAGCGCATTGCCGAGCCGGCAGCACACTTCATAGCCCGCGACGATCGCGGTCAGCACGTCACGGCCCGAGGCGCCGACCATCTCGCCGACGGCGAAGGCCGCCGGCACCACCGGCGCGCTCGGATGCAGCGAGGAATCGGCGTGCGTGTCGTCGAAATCGAGCGAATGGCCGAGTGCGCCGTTGAGCAGCGCCGCAACCGCCGGGGTCCAGGTTCTGGCATCGCCGAACACGGTGGATTCGCCCTTGCCGTCGAGTGCGAGCCCCTCCAGCATCTTCAAGAGCGAAGGCGTGGATTCGGCATCGCGCCGCGCGCGGATGGCACTGCCGAGAAAGTCCAGCATCAGCACCTTCGCGCGATCCAGCACGTCCGGTGGAATGTCCTCGAAGCGCAATCCGGCGACATAGCCGGCCAGCGTGGCGGTTTCCTCAGCCATCTTGCTTTCCTTCAGTCTTGCAGGAGAACTTTGCGGCGGACATTAGGTCTGCCAACGGTGATGTTCAATGCTGCAGAGGCCGCAAATGCGCATTCCAGCCGGCCGAGCGCGGTGGGGACACCGAAGGACGTCAGGGCGGAAGATCGGTCTGCCCCAGGATCCAGCCTTCTCGCTTCCTCAGGACCATCCTGTTAGCCGGCATCTCGGCCCGGCGTCCGCCCACGACCTCGATCATTCCGCATAATCCGACGAGCGCGTCGAAAGCGTCCTCGCCGTCGCCGCCCGGGCCAAAGCCGTCGCGCACGCGTTGCGCGATGTGCGTATCGAAGCGCACGCAGTGCCGGGACGCCCATTCGCGCAGGATACGCCCGGCGGCGGTTCGTCCGGATTGCGAACGCTTGCCGACCCGTCCTTGTATTCCGACGTGCCGGTAGGCTTCGGCGGGATAGGTTTCCGCAATAATCGGAGCATTGCGGTCCAGCGATGCAAGCGTGCCATCGAATGGCCAGAGGCGGGCGCCGCGACGGTGTGCCGGGATGAGAATCTCCTGCCAGCCGCAACGCGCGGCCTTACCGACCTGTTTTGCGCCGATCGTCCAGAAGATCGATTCAGCGCGGAGCCTGTTCTCGGTTGCCTTGTCACATTCGCGCAGCAGTTCGTCGAACGAAGCGCATCCGAGCCGTTGGTACAAATCCCGATGCTGGCCGCCCGGAGGATGCGTTTTATAAAACGGCTGGGTGGGAGAGACGTCGAAGAGCGTTTCTGCCGGCGTGAAGAAGCGTTGCGCCTCGGCAGAGGATGGGCTGGACAAGAGCTGGAGAAAATCGAGCTTCGTGTTTTGGAGGTACGCTTGAGGCAACCCGATGGGAAAATCGAAGCCGGCGAGCGTCCGCGGATGCCCGAACAGCTCGTCGAGAAACTGGTCGGCGGGTGGCGTCGGCGCAAGACTGCCGATCAACCAACCGTCCGCCGAGCGACGCGCAATAGCTGTCCAGCGTTTGCGGGGCGATACGCTCCAATCCGAATGGACGAGCCGGTTAAATCCGAGGGAGGTCGTCACAGGATTCCTGGATTCAATCGCCCGGCGCGACCCCGGTAACCTGCCGGAGCAAGGTCCGGACGATCATGCGATGGAACGGCATGATGAGCTTCAGATATAATTTGCCGAGCAGGTTGTGCGTCCGGACCAGGGTGGTCGCGGTCACCTGCTGTCCGGCTTCGGCGGGTGCGACATCGATCACGATGCGAAAATCGAGGTGATGATCGTCGAAACCGGCGATCAGGCGCTGCGGCGTTTCACTGAGCACCGGGAAAATGCCGACCATGCCGCCGGCATTCGGTTCACCTGCGCCCGACGTCTTCAGGCCGAATGGCGCCACGATCTTGTTGCGCACGTTGAGGAGCATTTCGACCCAGCGCGGATTGCGCGCCAACATCCGTTCTGCCGCTTCCCGCGCATCAAGATATCCCGCGCTCGCGATGCAGAAGGCATCGGCAAACTGCGCGCCGGCAAGGGTGGAGTCGCGATCGATGACGGGCTTGATTTCGTGGATGGTCATGGCAAGGCCGGTCTGTTCGTCAGCAGCCGAAAACGCAGGATCAGAAGCACGGCATAGACGGCTGTCCCGATCGACAGGCCCATCCAGACGCCGATGGCGCCAAGGCTGGTCTTAAAGCCCAGCACGTAGCTCAGGGAAAAGCCGATCAGCCAGTAGCCGACGCTTGCGAACAGGAGCGGCATGCGTGTGTCCTTCAGTCCGCGCAGGCTGCCCACCGTAATGCTCTGCACGGCATCCGTTATGAAAAAGCTCGCCCCGACCAGCAGGAGGTTTGCAGCGAGCTGGATCGTGGCAATGGCATGCTCGCCTGCGCGACCGAGAAAGAATTCGGCGATCGCAAAGCGCGATGCTATGACCGCGAGCGTGAGCAGGACGGCGATCGCGACACCGAGCAGCAGCGCAACCGTACCTGCCCGCCTGACGCCGCGCCCGTCGTTGCGGCCGACCGCATGCCCGACCCGCACCGTTGCCGCCATGCTGATGCCGAACGGGATCATGTACAGGATCGCCGCGACCTGGAGCGCAATCTGATGAGCGGCGAGCGCCGAGGTGCTGATCAGGCCCATCAGGATGGCCGCGGCCGAAAACAGTCCGTACTCCAGCAGAAACGCGATCGAGATTGGCGCACCGATCCCAATCAGCTGCCGCATCAGCGGCCAGTCGAAGCGCCAGAGGTGAGCAAGCACGTGATAGTCACGGAATGGCTGTCGCCGCGTAGCGAACCACAGGGCAGCCAGGAATGTGGCGCAGTTCACGAGCGTGGTTGCAAGACCGGTGCCGAAGAGCTCGAGCCGTGGCAGTCCGAACTCGCCGTAGATCAAGAGATAAACCAGAAGGGCATTGACCGGAATGGCCGCCAGCGTGATCCACAACACAGGCTCCGGCCGGTTGATCGCGCCCATGAAGCCGCGGATGGCCAGAAAGCCCAGCGCCGGCGCCACGCCCCATGCCAGCCCGAACAGGTAGGCTTGCGCGAGGTGTGCGGTCGTCGGTGCCTGGCCGAGGGCAAGCAGTAGTTGTTCGCCGCGCAATGGAAATGCCATGATCGGCAGCGAGAGCAGCAGCGCAGCCCATAGCCCCATACGCAGCGAGCGTCGCACCACGGCCGGATTGCCGGCGCCAAAGGCCTGCGCCGCCAACGGCGGCACCGCGGACATCAAACCCATGCCGAAGGTGAAACTGACGAAATAGACCGTGCCGGCCAGCGCGGCCGCGGCCAGCGCGTCGGCACTGAGGCGGCCGATGAAAGCAAGATCGGTCGTCATCATCGCGATCTGCCCGAGTTGCGTCAGCGCCATCGGCAAGGCGAGTTTCGCGGTTTCGCTGAGTTCGACGGCGAGATGACGGCCGGACGCCGGTGTCAGTCCGTGCCGCGAGGCCGATACCGGTTTTGCTTCGGCTGCGTCATCCATGGACGTCATGCTGCCCGGTTTGGCGCTCTGGAGCAAACCGCTCCCTTGCTTCAAAGCGACGCGGATCGGTGCGAAAGATGCGCTAGCGCTCCGGCACGCGGGTGATCTTTGCGCCCAGCGCATTCAGCCGTTCGTCGATCCGCTCGTAACCGCGCTCGATCTGGTCGGCATTGTTGATGGTGGATGTGCCTTGCGCGCAGACGGCGGCGAGCAGCATCGCCATGCCGGCGCGGATATCGGGAGAGATCATCGAAGCGCCGCGCAGCTGGCTCGGTCCGGCCACGATGGCGCGATGCGGATCGCAGAGCACGATGCGCGCGCCCATCGAGATCAGCTTGTCGACGAAGAACATCCGCGATTCGAACATTTTTTCGAACATCAGGATCACACCGTCACATTGCGTGGCGGTGACGATCGCGATGGACATCAAATCGGCGGGGAAGGCCGGCCAGGGTTGATCCTCGAGTTTCGGTACATGGCCGCCGAAATCGTCCTTGATCTTCAGCGTCTGATCGGAGGGCACGATGAGATCGTCGCCCTCCGTCTCGCAGACGATGCCGAGCCGCTCGAACCCCATCCGGATCGAGCGCAAATGCTCGACGCCGGCGCGCCGGATGCGCAGCGCCGAGCGCGTCACCGCAGCAAGCCCGATCAGCGAGCCCACTTCGATATGGTCGGGTTGAATGGAATAGCTGGCCGAGCCGAGGGCCGTCTGGCCATGGATCACCATGGTGTTGGTGCCGATGCCTTCGATCCTGGCACCGAGCGCGGTCAGAAAGTGGGCCAGATCCTGCACATGCGGCTCGGAGGCGGCGTTGCGCAAATAAGTGGTGCCCTGCGCTGCGACCGCCGCGATCAGCGCGTTTTCGGTCGCGGTGACGCTGGGCTCGTCGAGAAAGACGTCCGCGCCTGTCAGGCGCGACGATCGAAATTCCAGCCGGTCGGTCGCCGTCACCGTGGCGCCGAGCTGCTCGAAGGCCAGGAAATGAGTGTCGAGCCGTCGCCGCCCGATGACGTCGCCGCCGGGCGGCGGCAGCGTCAGCGAGCCGCACCGGGCGAGCAGCGGGCCGGCCAGAAGGACGGACGCCCGAATGCGCGCACAGAGATCGGGATCGAGATCGGCGGCGCGAACGTCCTTGGCGTGAATGGCGAGCTGGTTGGGCCCGCGCCATTCGGCTACGGCACCGACGGAGCGGATCAACTCGACCAGGGTCTCGGTGTCGCGGATGCGCGGCACGTTGTCGAGCGTGACCGGATGCTCGGTCAACAGCGCCGCGGCAATGATCGGAAGCGCGGCGTTCTTGTTGCCTGACGGCTCGATATCGCCCTGAAGCCGATGGCCGCCCTCGACGATGTATTTGATGGGCGCCACGGCTGCCCGCACCCTTTAGACGTCGACGGTCGCGCTGAGCGAGTTGTCCTGGATGAACTCGCGGCGCGGCTCGACCACATCGCCCATCAGCTTGGTGAAGATATCGTCGGCTTCGTCGACCTCCTTGACCTTCACCTGCAACAGCGAACGCGCTTCGGTGTCGAGCGTCGTCTCCCACAGCTGACCCGGGTTCATCTCGCCGAGACCTTTATAGCGCTGCAAGTTGAGGCCCTTGCGGCCAGCCTCGGTCACGGCCTCGAACAGGCTGACCGGGCCGTGAATGGAGACTTCCGAGTCCTTGCGTCGCAGCTTGCCGGGATCACCATAGGCGGGCTGGAGCTTTATTGCGTATTCGTCAAGCTTGCGCGCGTCGGCCGAGGCGAGGAGAGCGTCATCGATCACGACGAAATCCTTTACCCCGCGCACGGTGCGCTCGAACACGAAACCACGACCTTCCTCGAACTGGCCGATCCAGCCCCGCTCGACGTCCTCGGCCATCCGGTCCAGCCGCTTGGCGATGTAACCGGCCGCTTCCGCGGCATTCTCCGGGTCTCTGGCAATGTCCGGCCGCAGCACGCCTGCGATCGCCGCCTGCTCAACGACGGTGCGGTTGTAGCGGCTGTGCAGATTGCGCAGCACGTTGCGGATCACCCGCGCATCCTCGACCAGCGAGAAGAGATCGCGACCCGAGCGATCCTCGCCTGAGGCCGTCCTGAACACGCATTCGTTGAGACCGGTCGAGATCAGATAATCCTCGAGCGCCCGCTCGTCTTTCAGATATTGCTCGGACTTGCCGCGCGTCACCTTATACAGCGGCGGCTGGGCGATGTAGAGATAGCCGCGATCGATGATCTCGCGCATCTGCCGGTAGAAGAAGGTGAGCAGCAGCGTGCGGATATGGGCGCCGTCGACGTCGGCGTCGGTCATCAGGATGATCTTGTGATAGCGCAGCTTGTCGACCGAGAAATCGTCGCTGATGCCGGTGCCGAGCGCCGTGATCAGCGTGCCGATCTGTTCGCTCGAGAGCATCTTGTCGGTACGCACGCGTTCGACGTTGAGGATCTTGCCACGCAAGGGCAGCACGGCCTGAAACTCGCGGTTGCGGCCCATTTTGGCGCTGCCGCCGGCCGAGTCGCCCTCGACGATGAAAAGCTCGGATTTCGCCGGGTCCTTCTCCTGGCAGTCGGCGAGTTTGCCGGGCAGGGATGAAACGCTCAGCGGATTCTTTCGTGTCAGCTCGCGTGCTTTTCGCGCGGCTTCGCGTGCCGCCGCAGCCTGGATCACCTTGCCGACGATCACCCTGGCCTCGGTCGGATGCTCCTCGAACCATGCGGCTAAGGCCTCGTTGAGCACGTTCTCGACCACCGGGCGCACTTCGGAGGAGACCAGTTTGTCCTTGGTCTGTGACGAGAACTTCGGATCGGGCACCTTGACCGAAAGAACCGCGGTCAGGCCCTCGCGGCAATCGTCCCCGGTAAGCTGGATCTTCTCCTTCTTCGCGTTGGCCTCGGCATAGCCGTTGACCTGGCGCGTCAGCGCCCCGCGAAACCCGGCGAGATGCGTGCCGCCGTCGCGCTGCGGGATGTTGTTGGTGAAGCACAGCACGTTCTCGTGATAGCTGTCGTTCCACCACAGTGCGGCTTCGACGCCGATCCCGTTCATCTCCGAGCGCACCATGATCGGCATCGGTACGATCGCTTTTTTGTTGCGGTCGAGATATTTGACGAACTCTTCGACGCCGCCGCTATAGTGCATCTCCTCGCGTTTCTCGACAGCGTGGCGCTGGTCCGACAGCACGATATTGACGCCGGAATTGAGGAAGGCGAGCTCGCGCAGGCGGTGCTCGAGCGTCGCGAAATCATATTCGATGTTCTTGAAGGTCTCGGTCGAGGCCAGAAACGTCACCTCGGTGCCGCGCTTGCCATGAGCATCGCCGACCATCTTCAGCGGCGCCACCGTCTCGCCATGGGCAAATTCGACGAAGTGCTCCTTGCCGTCGCGCCAGACCTTAAGCTGCAGCTTGCTCGAGAGCGCATTGACCACGGAAACGCCGACGCCGTGCAGGCCGCCGGAGACCTTGTAGGAGTTCTGGTCGAACTTCCCGCCGGCATGCAACTGGGTCATGATCACTTCAGCGGCGGAGATGCCTTCGCCCTTGTGAATGTCGACGGGAATGCCGCGCCCGTCGTCGCGCACGGTCACCGAATTGTCTGGATTGAGGACCACCTCGACCTTGCTGGCATAGCCCGCGAGCGCCTCGTCGATCGCGTTGTCGACGACTTCATAGACCATGTGATGCAGGCCGGAACCATCGTCGGTGTCGCCGATATACATGCCCGGCCGTTTGCGGACGGCATCGAGCCCCTTCAAAACCCGGATCGATTCGGCGCCGTAGTCGCTCGCGATCGAATGCTCGGTGTCGGCAACGGTTTGCCGGGCGGGTTCTGTCATGTGAGGCCTTTTGCGGATGTCCCGAATCAGCGGCGAAAGAGAGGGCGCTGATGGTCTATTTCTGCCACGAAAGATGCCATGCGCCTAGCGCAAAGTATCCAGGGTTAAGCTTTTGAATAGATAGAATTTTTTTGTGCTTTTTCAAGGCGCCGAACGAGCCGTTCTGGCGGCGCGAAAAAGCGCGATTCGCAACAGTCTCCTCCCCTCAAAAATACCGGTTTTTGAGACCCAAAACCCGCCTCTGGAAGGAGCACCCCGGCCGCCGGCCGTGCGGTGCGCAGGCCGCCTCCGCGAGCCTCTCGGATTTTGGCCGTCTCTCCCCCTCTGATAGAGGTGAAGCGTTGACGTTTGCGGACCGGCCGATGCTGCCCATTGTTTCAGATCGCTATCGGCCGGACATTGACGGCCTGCGCGCCGTGGCCGTGCTGCTGGTCGTGATTTTTCATGCCTTTCCGCAAGCGCTGCCCGGCGGCTTTATTGGTGTCGATATTTTCTTCGTCATTTCCGGGTTTCTGATCACCGGCATCATCGCGCGCGAACTCGACCACGGCTGCTTCAACCTGCTGGACTTCTACGGCCGGCGCATCCGGCGGATTTTCCCGGCTCTGATCGCTGTCCTCGGGGCGGTATTGCTGCTCGGCTGGTTTTGGATGCTACCGTCGGCCTATGCCAATCTGAGCGCAGACGCTTTCGCCAGCGCCGGCTTTGCCGCCAACATCGCGCTCTGGCTGCAATCCGGCTATTTCGACGTCGCATCGGCCAAGAAGCCGCTGCTGCACCTGTGGTCGCTCGGCGTCGAGGAACAGTTCTATTTGCTTTGGCCGCTGATCCTGATCTGGGCGGCGCGGGCACGGATGAGCCTGTTCGCAGTCGTCGCGGTGATCGGTCTTGCATCCTTTGCGCTGAACGCGGCGCTGATCGGGCCGGATCCGGTTGCGACCTTCTACCTGCCGTTCACGAGGGCCTGGGAGCTCTTGGCGGGTGGCGCCTTGGCCTGCAGGTTCGGACGGCTCGATCATACGGAGCTTGCGAGCAATCTGCGCGCAAGTTTCGGCGCGGTGATGATTGCCCTTGCGGCGGCGCTCCTCGACACGCGGGCGGCCTTTCCCGGCTGGTGGGCGCTGCTGCCGGTCGGCGGCAGCATGCTGTTGCTGTCGGCGCCGGAGGCCTGGGGCAGCCGCCATCTCTTGTCCAGCCGCACCTCGGTCTGGTTCGGCCGGATCAGCTATCCGCTCTATCTCTGGCACTGGCCGCTCCTGGTCTTTTTCGCCTTCATCAAGTTCGCGCCATTGACGCTGCTGGAGCGCTCGCTGGTGGTCGGTTTGAGCATTGGGCTGGCCTGGGCCACCTTCCGCTTCATCGAAAGCCCCATTCGCTTCGGCTCGCGCGGTGCGATCAAGGTCGCTTCCCTGGGCACGGCGATGGCACTCGTGGCGCTCGGCGGCGTCGTCATTGTCAGGCACGGCGGCTTCGACTTCCGCTTGCCGCCCGAGATCCGCGCCATGGCGGACGTGCCGACGCAAGCCGGCAAATGGCGCGTGCACCAATGCCTGCTCGATCTCAGCCGCGAGACCTCGTTTGCAGATGATTGCGTCGATCGCGGTGCCCGCCCGTTACTGTTGGTTTGGGGCGATTCCACCGCCGGCGCACTGATGCCGGGATTGCGCGAGGCGCAACGCACGCGCAGCTTCTCGATCGCTCAATTCACCTCGAGTTCCTGTGCGCCGGCATTGCACGTCGACATCCCCGGTGTCCCCAATTGCCGCGCGATCAACGACAAGGTGCTCGCGCTCGCGCTCCAGCTCAAACCCGATATCGTGCTGCTGCACGGTGCGTGGGACAAGGATCTGGACAAGACCGCGCAGACCGTTGCGGCTGTGAAGCGCGGCACCGGAGCGCGGGTGGTCGTGCTCGGTCCCGAGCCGGTCTGGAAGCGGGGGCTGCCCAACGAGGTCCTCAGATATTACCTGCTACACCATCGCCTGATCCCGGCACGCACGAACGAAGGGGTCTCCGCCGACTGGTACGACGAGCCGATGCGCGCCGAACTCGTGCCGCAAGGCGCCGAATTCATCTCCGCCTGGAATGTGCTGTGCAATGCGGATGGCTGCCTCGCCCGGTTGGGCGATCGAGCCAGCGACATTACGGCGAGCGACACGATCCACCTGACCGAGAAGGCGTCGATCTTCCTGGTGCAATCGATTATCGACCGCGTGCTTGAAGGGCACGCCGCGCAAGCCGCGACGGCTGCGCAGTGACGTCAGCTGCGGCGCATGATGCGGCCGCTGTCGACATCAAAGGTGTCGGCGATCTGGCCGACGCTGCTGAACTGCAGCGGGTCGGCACCGGTCAACCAGACCTGTGCACCGAGCTTGGCCAGTTCGGCAAACAGCGCCGTGCGCCGGGTGGGATCGAGATGGGCGACGACCTCGTCGAGCAACAGCAACGGCACGATGCCCGTGCTCTCGGCGACCAGCGTGGCATGCGCGAGCACAAGTCCGATCAGGAGCGCCTTCTGCTCGCCCGTCGACGCGTCGCGCGCCGGCATGCCTTTCGGCGCATAGACAACCTGCAGATCGGTCAGATGCGGACCGTCCAGTGTGCGGCCGGCGGCGGCGTCGCGGGCGCGGCTTGCACGCAAAACCTCGCGGTAGCGGTCTTCCACGGCGGTCGCGGCTTCACCGAGCAGCGCGTTTTCCATCCAGCCATCCAGTGCGATTTCCGCGGACGGGAAAGCTGAGGCCTGGCCGCGGGTGCGCAGCATGGCGGCGAGTTTGACCGCGGTCTGGCTGCGCATTGCGGCGACGGCGACCGCAAGCTCGGCCGTTTCGCGCTCGATCGCGTCACACCAGTGATCATCGAAATTGCGCACCTCCAACAGCCGGTTGCGCGAGCGCAGTGAGCGTTCCAGCGCCGACACGCGGCTGGAATGCTCGCCGTCGATGGCAAGCACCAGCCGGTCGAAGAACCGCCGCCGCTCCGAGGCCGCGCCGACGAACAGGCCATCCATGGATGGCGTCAGCCACACCATGCGCAAATGATCGCCGAAGCTTGATGCGGAGGCGACCGGCTCGCGGTCGATCCGGCAGCGCCGGCTGGTGGCCTGCCCGTCGCTCCGCGTCGACTCGATCCCGGTTCCGAGCGTCGCCAGCCCCAACGCGCCCTCGACCTCGGCGGACACCGCCCAGGAGCCGTCGCCCTGATTGTCCGCAATATCCTCCAGCGTCGCGCGGCGCAGGCCACGGCCGGGTGACAGAAACGAGATTGCCTCCAGGCAATTGGTCTTGCCGGCCCCGTTGGGCCCGACCAGCACGACCATGTCGCTACGCGCCTCGAGCGAGGCGGCGCGATAATTACGAAAATGCGTCAGCGCCAGACGATGGATACGGGATGGAGTCATGCTCAGTGTCGTTGCCGGGCGCGACCCGGCCATCCATCGTCCGCGTGAGCGGGCAGTTTCACCATAACGATCGTGCCACTCGGAATTCCCGGCGACGATCAGATCGATTTTCCACCCGCGGTCGTTGATGACCGAACGGATCTCACACCCGCATCGGCATCAGCACGTAGAGCGCGTTCTTGTTGTCGCGGTCCTGGATCAGGGTCGGCGAGCCGGGGTCGGCGAGCCGGAGCACCGCGACCTCGCCCTCGATCTGCCCGGCGATGTCCATGAGATAACGCGAGTTGAAGCCGATATCGAGCGGGTCGGAGGCATACTCGACCTCGAGCTCTTCGGTTGCGCTCCCGGAATCCGGATTGGTCACGCTCAGCACGAGCTTGCCTGCCGAGAGCGCGAGCTTTACGGCGCGGCCGCGTTCGGAGGAAATGGTGGAGACGCGGTCGACCGCGGCGGCGAAATCGCCCCTGTCGACCAGGAGTTCCTTGTCGTTGTTCTGCGGGATCACGCGCCCATAATCGGGGAAGGTGCCGTCGATAAGTTTCGACGTCAGCACCACATTGCCGATGGTGAAGCGGATCTTGCCTTGCGACAATTCGATCCTGACTTCCGCCTCATTATCCTCGATCAGCCGCTGCACCTCGCCGACCGTTTTACGCGGCACGATGACGCCGGGCATCCCGGCCGCGCCCGCTGGCAGCGGCAGATCGAACTGCGCCAGCCGGTGGCCGTCGGTTGCGACCGCGCGCAGAACCGCCGCGTCGTCAGTTCCCGCGGTATGCAGATAAATGCCGTTGAGATAGTAGCGGGTCTCTTCGGTCGAGATCGCGAATTGCGTGCGGTCGATCAACCGCTTCACGTCGGCCGCGGCGAGCGAAAAGGAATGCGCCATTTCGCCCGTGGCGAGATCCGGGAAGTCGCTCTCGGGCAGCGTCTGCAGGGTGAAGCGCGACCTTCCGGCCCGGATCGCCAGCACCGCGCGGTCGGCGTCGGCCTCCAGCACAATCTGTGTGCCGTCGGGCAGCTTGCGCACGATGTCGTAGAACATGTGCGCGGGAACCGTGGTCGAGCCGCCGGTTGCGCTTTCGGCGGGCAACGTTTCCGTCACTTCGAGGTCGAGGTCGGTCGCCTTCAGCGAGAGCTGGGTGCTGTCGCCGCGCAGCAGCACGTTGCCCAGGATCGGAATGGTGTTGCGGCGTTCGACCACGCGATGGACGTGGCCGAGCGATTTGAGGAGTTGCGCGCGTTCGACGGTAACCTTCATTGCAATATCCGCCCGATCCGACAGAACATCTCTTTGGGAATGCCGTCTGCGCTAAGCGCCGCGGCTTGATGACACCCGTCCGGCCTGAGCCATCAGGCTTCCGGGGGGAGCGTAAAGTGGCGCGGATGGGGCGGAAGCGCAAGGGATTGCGGACCCGTTTTCAACGATTCGGCCGGTCCCTGCCCACACAAAGACAGCTTTCGCCCTTGGCCGCCGGGTGCCACGGGCTCGCTTCATCATATCGGACGGCGCCCCGCCCTCCCGGCGCGAGGGAGGGCGAACGCCGGCAACGGGGGAGGGAGAGCGCAGCCTATTCCTGCAGCTGCCGCTTCAGCGATTCCACTTCCTCCGACAGTGCGGTGTCCTTGGCGACCAGCGCTTCGATCTTGCGTACCGCGTGCAGGACCGTGGTGTGATCGCGTCCGCCGAAGCGCCGCCCGATCTCGGGCAGTGAGCGCAGCGTGAGCGTCTTGGCCAGATACATCGCAACCTGGCGGGGACGCACCACGTTCGCCGTCCGGCGCGAGGACAACAGGTCGGAGCGGCTCACATTGTATTGCCGCGCCACCACGCGTTGAATGTCCTCGATCTTGATCCGCTTCGGTTCCTGCGGGCGGATCAGGTCGCGCACCTCCCGCTCGGCCATGTCGAGCGTCACCGGCTGGTTGTTGAGCTTCGAATGCGCCAGCAGGCGATTGATGGCGCCTTCGAGATCGCGACCGTTATGGGTGATGCTGCGGGCGAGATAATCGAGCACGGGCTCCGGCACGTCGAAAGTCGCATGGTGGACGCGCGCCGCGGCGACACGCGATTTGAGAATGCCGAGCCGCAACTCTTCGCCGAGCGATCCCATCTCCACCACGAGGCCGCCCGCGAGCCGCGAGCGCACGCGATCGTCGAGACTCTCGAGATCGGACGGCGGACGATCGGCGGCGATCACGACCTGGCGGCCGGCATCGATCAGCGCATTCAGCGTGTGGCAGAATTCGGCTTGCGTCGATTTCCCCTGCAGGAACTGCAGATCGTCGATGACGAGCACGTCGATGCCGCGCAGCGCTTCCTTGAAGGCGAGCGAGGTTTGCGTCTTCAGCGCCGCAACGAAGCCGTACATGAACTTCTCGGCGGTGAGATAGAGCACCTTGCGTTCGCTGCTCGCATTGCCTGCCCAGGTCACGGCCTGCAACAGATGGGTCTTGCCCAAGCCGACACCGGCGTGAATGTAGAGCGGGTTGAACATCACGGCATCGCCGCGACGCCCCTCGGCCACCTGGCGCGCCGCCGCGTGCGCCAGCGTGTTGGAGCGGCCGACCACGAAGCTCGCAAATGTCAGACGCGGATCGAGCGGCGAGCCGCCCAGTGCGTCGTGGCTCGCGGACACCGGCGCAGTCGCGATCGAGCGCAGTTCGGCTGCAGGGCGAAGATCGGTGCGCTCGGGGCGGCGCGCCTCGAGTTGAGGTGCGGCGTCCTTCACCGGAGCGGCGCAACGCACGGCGGAGCGCACGCTGAGGTCGATGCGATGAACTTCCGGCATCTCGGCCTGCCAGGCCGAGAGCACGCGCTCGGCATAATGCGCCTGGATCCAGCTCTTGAGAAAGCGGGTCGGCACCGAAAGGTGCACGCTTTCATGCTGCACGCTCTCGAGATCCATCCGCGCAAACCAGCTGGTATAAACGTCTTCTCCGACGCTCGAGCGCAGCCGTCCTTTGACGCGTGACCAGCGTTCTTGTTCCAAATTCGTCATTGTCTGAAAACTCTTCCGACTCAGTGATGTTCAGTTGGTGAAACGCCGTTCAGGGCGTCCTGCAGCGGCGGGACCTCAAGCGGATTGTTCTCTCCCGGACATAGACCTACCGTTCGGCGACAAGCGCCGCGTCAGATTGGCGATGACAGGAAGCGGAAACCCTCCGCGAGGTCAGCAAGTACTCGAAGGGGTGGCCGGCGCCGGCGTCGGAGGCCGGACATTGTCGGCGGTAACGTGCGAAATCAAATTGGTCCTAATTGGCATTTCAGCAAATGCTGTGATGTCTCCGTAAAGCATGCAACCTCCCCGTCCCGCCGTGATCACTCACGGCAAGCTGTCATCTCACGTGTGTCCAAAATCAGCTACGCCCGAACTCAGATCGCTCAGCCGCTATGCCAGTTCGCTCAGCCCGTCCAAATTACCGCCCCGCTCGGGTTGGCTCCCCGCAACCGTCGGTGCCGTATCTCTCTTGTTCGAAGCGAACGAGGCACGAAGGCCCCGCCAGAGAAATTTCGACATGAAAGTATCGTTGCTCATATCGCTATGAACTCCGACCCGACAATCGCTTGGAAAGCGTCGCCAACGCGCACACCGCCGCCGATTTGCACGTCCGCCCCGTTCTAAAACCGCGCTGGTCTTAAGATCGTGGGCGCCGCGAGCAATTTAGAAATACACGATGCGTGGCCGCCCGCAACGCATTTGATTCAACATCGGAGCGCCCAAATCCTGTTCAACGCTCGCCGTGCTTGCGCGGCGTGTTCGAGACTCGAAAGCAAGTTTTTGAATCAGCGCATAAAATCGCGCAACCAAGTCGAGCTGTCACAAATTGCGATGTGCTGCAAAAAAATATTTACAAATCCTTCAAGCAAGAGCCGCCGAACCGATTTTTCCAAATGCTTCATCCCGCTATGGGGATAAGTGATTATCGAAACAATGATTTTCGAGTCTCTTTTGGAAGGGTAACTCCCGTGCGCTGCTGCGCGAAAAACATGGCGCGCGCTTTCATTTCGGTGCGTTGCCGCAGCACTTTCTTGCAAGCCGCGCTTTTGTTTCCGGTGCGGCAAATTTGCATCAAGTAGAATTACGGACCTGCTGCAGCGCGGCGCAAATCAACCAAGCGCAAATCCGACACGCAAAAACAAAACAGCCCGGTCGAGGCCGGGCTGTTTGAGACGTGCGCTGCTCAGCTCACCTGTTTGGTGCGCTCACTTGCCGAGCTTCGCGATCTGCTGCGTGAGCCGCGAGACCTTGCGGCTCGCATTGTTCTTATGAACGATGTTACGCTGCGCGGCACGCATCAGCTCCGGCTCGGCGCTCGACATCGCTTGCAGCGCTGCATCGCGGTCGCCGCGTTTGATCGCGTCTTCGACGCGGCGGACAGCGCCGCGCATCTGGGTGCGGCGCGACTTGTTGATCGCGGTGCGGCGAGCGATCTTGCGCGTCGCCTTCTTGGCAGAGGTGGTGTTGGCCATGGTCTCAAATATCCTTGCGGTGACTGTTCGCTCTTGATCGTGACATGAGCGCGCCGGCCGCTTGAACCGCGTGATCGACGCTGCTGGTTTTCCTTTAAGATGCGTGTCTTTGAGAAGGCCGTTGCCGAAAGCCGAAATGCCTTCAAGAGGCCGGCGCTGCCCAAAGAACAGCGGCGGCGGGATTGCGCCCGCCGCCATTGACCCTCTTATAGAGGGCGCCTCCCGCAAGGTCAACGCTTTCGGGGCCGCGGAACGGGGCCGGGTCCCGCCGTAAAGCCGCTATAAGTGACTGATGAGGTTGAATTTCCGCGATCGCCCCGGTAATGGCTGGGGCCTCCTTCAGGACGTGCCAGAGGCATAGGTGACGCATGATCCGCGGCTTTTTTCGACTGATAGGGCTGTTGCTGCTGGCTGGCGGATTTGTCTTCCTCGTCTATGACGGGGCGCGCTGGGTCGCCGACCAGTCGCTGCGTTTCACCCAATTCGGCCAGTTTTGGAATGACATCAACCAGTCGAGCCAGCAGGCATTCCGGACCTGGCTCGAGAGCAAGGCACCCTGGCTTTGGGTCAGCGTGGTCAAGGTCGTCCTGGAGCAGCCGGCTTTTGCCGTGCTCGGCATCGCGGGCGTCCTGCTGATGTTGCTGTTCCGGCCGCGCAAGCCGCTGATCGGCTATGCGCGCGATTGAGGTGCGATCCGTAACGGGACTGCCGGAGACGGCGTAAGGACATATATTACGGCTATCAGAACTGGCTCCGGCCGGGCGGCGATGACTTCGCTCAGCCGGACCGGGCCAATGTCTCGCCGCGGAGAAAATCCATGCTGTTCATGCGCAAGACCACTTCACTGCCGAGCGCGGCCGATGCGCTGCCGGGCCGCGCCACCGCGATCCCGACCGCCACCACCCACTTCGTCAACGGGGAACGCCTCAAGCCGCCATATCCTGCCGGTTTGGAAAAGGCGATGTTCGGACTTGGCTGCTTTTGGGGCGCAGAGCGCAAGTTCTGGCAGCTGGGCGAGGGCGTCCATGTCACCGCTGTCGGCTATGCCGGCGGCTTCACGCCGAATCCGACCTATGAAGAGGTTTGCTCGGGCCGCACCGGCCATGCCGAAGTGGTGCTGGTCGTGTTCGACGCCAAGAAGATCTCCTATGAGCAGCTCTTGAAGACGTTCTGGGAAAGCCACGATCCGACGCAAGGCATGCGCCAGGGCAACGACGTCGGCACTCAATATCGCAGTGCCATCTACACCTTTGATGACGCGCAGCGCAAAGCCGCGGAGGCCTCGAAGGCGGCCTATCAGAAGGCGCTCTCGGCACAAGGGTTGGGTGCGATCACGACCGAGATCGCGCCGGAGCGCGAGTTCTATTTCGCGGAGGACTATCATCAGCAATATCTGGCCAAGAATCCGGCCGGCTATTGCGGGCTTGGCGGCACCGGCGTGTCGTGTCCGATCGGCACCGGCGTCAGCGCTTGACGAGGATGTCCGCGCGCCTTGCGTTTGCGAGGCGCGCGGAGTGCCGGTGCGAGACCGGGCTCGCCAGCTGCGCGAAAACTATTTGTTAACCATAATCGGTGCAAGACTTAAGCCGTCTCCGCTTTGATGGATGGCTTAAGGTGCCGGTCGTGCGCGCGTTCCGATTTCCACTCATTGCCGCCGCGCTCGCGCTCGGCCTGACGGGGGTCGCCCCCGTCGCGATGGCGCAGGCGCAGAATAATCTCGACGAGATGGCCTACGGCCAGCCCGATCGCGGCTACAACAGCTATGCAGAGCCCCAACCCGCGGATTCCGGCGGGGCAATCGCGGCGCTAAGCAGATTCTTGGGCGCCCGGCCCCGCCCGACCTATTCGCAAGCCCCCGCCTCGGGCCAAGTCCCAGCCCATGCCTCGCAACGCGTCTACGGGTCGCCTCCGGTCTACGCCTCGCCGCCCACATACACGCGGCCGTCGGGCTATGATGCCTACGCCGCTGCGCCCATGCCGACGCGTGATGATGCCGCATATCGACTGGATGCCGGCGACAAGCTCAGGGTCGTGGTGTACGGCCAGGACGGTCTCACCAACACCTATGCGATCGGCGCCGGCGGTTCCATCACCATGCCGCTGATCGGTGCGGTCGCCGCGCGCGGTCGGACCACTGCCGAGCTTGCTTCCGCGATCACCGCCAAATTGCGCAATGGTTATCTCCGCGAGCCGTCGGTCGCGGTGGAGATCGAATCCTACCGCCCGTTCTTTATCCTGGGTGAGGTCGCGGCTCCCGGGCAATATCCGTACGTGCCCAATATGACCGTCGAGAGCGCGGTTGCCATCGCCGGCGGATTTTCGCCGCGCGCCAAGCGCGACGAGGTCACCCTGACCCATACCGGCGGATACGGTACCGCTCGCTACACCGTGCCGCTCGGCACCGCCGTTTCGCCGGGCGACACCGTTCTGGTCGGCGAGCGCTGGTTCTAATTCGCTGCTCGCGCACCGCCCCGGAGTGACGTCGGGGAGACCTTAACGGGCATCAGTTCACCGCGCGGGTGCCGTCTTGCTCTCAGGCAGGTTCGCGAGGAAGGGCTCTACCGCCGCGAGGAATGCCTGCGGCTGATCGATGTTCACGGCATGCCCGGCATTTGGGATCACCACCTTCTCCGCGCCGGGAATTTTTGCCGCCATATAGTCGGACGCCGCAAGAAACGGCGTGTCCTCCGCGCCCACGACGATCAGGCTGGGTACGCTGATCTCGGGCAGCAGTTCGATCACGCGCGCGTCGCTTTGTGTCAGCATGCCGCGTGCCGCAAGCGCCAGGCCCGTAGCGTCGCGGTGCTGTACCGTGGAGCGCTCGCGGCTTGCCGACTGCAGCACGCTCAGGCCATCGCGCTCGAGCCGCTCCGCGGTGTCGAGCGCGCGTTTATTCCAGCCTGCGCGCGCCTCGTGGTTCTTGAACCCGGGGCCGGTGTCGATGATCAGGAGTGCCCGAACCCGTTTGGGGTGGGCGCGATAGAACGCGAGCGACATATAGCCGCCCAGCGACAGGCCTCCGACGATGGCGCGCTCGGCGCCCACGGCATCAAGCAGTGCCAGCATGTCGGCAACGGTGGTGGCCTCGCTATAGGCACCCGCATCCGCCGGATAGTCCGACTGGCCGTGTCCGCGCATGTCCCACAGGATGAGCCGGTGCCGTTTCGACAGCGCCGCAGTCTGTCCCTGCCACATGGCCGATGTCGAGGAATAGCCGTGGGTCAGAAGCAGCGGAGGCCCTTCACCGTGGACCTCATAGTAAATCCTGACCCCGTCGCGATCGAGCTTTGGCATCCTCGTGGTCTCCCTGGTTTTTCTTCTTAGGCGTGCCTCATTCTACCTGAAACCGCCGGCGGCTGAGAACTGTCCGAACTGGAAGCGTCCCCGCACGCGTCGGGCGAGGACGCGATCATGCGGCGCGGCCGCGCTGGGGCCGGCCTGCCGCCTCAAGCTGAAGCGAGGTCGTTCGCCTGTTCCTCTCGGCGGCGAGAGCGGAGCGCAGCTTGCTAAAATTGTAACAGTGGCACGAAGGACGTCTTCACCATGCCTCTTAAGCGGGGTGGAACGCATTGCCCGCTATGGTTCTTCTGTCATCGCTAACCAGCCCCTTGGGGGACCCATGACAGCCCTGGCCAAACAGTCTTCGTTCAAGCGCAGCTTTCTGCTGGCGTCGGATCATATCGATCGCAGCGGCGAGCTTGCCCATATCCTGCGGTCGGTCGCCGAGATCGACACCGTCTCGACGTCGGATATCCCCGAGCGGCCCGCGGGACATATCTCCGGGATTGTCGTCGACATCAACCTGCGCTCGGCCGAGGCCGTGCAACGGGTGCGCAACAGACTGCGCGGCGAAGCGTATCGTTCCATGCCGCGGCTGTTTGTTCTAGCGGATTCGCTGCATCACGCTGCTATGCAGGCGTGGGCGCTGGGCGCAACCGATACGATCGCGCGGCCGTTCAAGCCGAACGACATCCTGCAGCGCATCCGTGGCGCATTCCCCGACAGCGAAAACTACGACGCGACCGATCGCGGCAAGACCTTGAATCGCGGCGTTGCCGCGGCGCATGCCGTGATCGCAAGGATATTCGAGCGCCTGCCTGCCGGCGTGCCCTTGAGCTTCAATGACGTGATCGAGGCCGAGACCAAGATTCTCAGAGCCGTCAAACACTCGTCCTTGCGGGAATGGCTGACCGTGGTCGGCTGTCACCACACCGGCAGCTATCGCCATTGCCTATTCGTCACCGGCTTTGCGGTGGCGTTCGCGCAGCATCTCGGCATGCGCGAGGACGACCAGCGCCGGCTGACCCGTGCTGCGCTGCTGCACGATGTCGGCAAGGCCTTCATTCCCGTGGCCATCCTGGACAAGCCGGACAAGCTGACGGACGAGGAGATCATGGAAATCCGCCAGCATCCCCGGCGCGGATATGAGGCGTTGGCCAACCAGGGCGGCTTCCCCCGGGAAATGCTCGACGTCGTGCTCCATCACCACGAACTGTTGGACGGCAGCGGTTATCCCAACGGGCTGCGGGGCGAGGAGATCAGCGATATCGTGCGGCTGACCACCATCGTCGACATCTACACGGCCTTGGTGGAGCAGCGCGCCTATCGCATGCCATTCACCTACGCGCGCGCCTTTTCGGTCATGGAGAACATGGGCGGCAAGCTCGACCAGCAATTGCTGCAGGCGTTTCGTCCGGTGGCATTCGGCGCCTATTGACGCCAGTCATTCCAGGCGCTCGTCAAACGAGCGAACCCGGGATCGACGGGCTGCGGCCCGGGATTCCGAGCCCGGCTCTGCGAGCCGCCGCGCAATGGCTCTCTAGCCCAGCATCTTCCGTAGTTCCGCCTTCGCGACTTTCTCCAGCGTCGAGCGCGGCAGGTCTTCGACGAACCGAATCTCACGCGGCAGCTTGAAGTCGGCAAGGGAGCGGCGGCAGGCGTTCATGATGTTGTCGTGGAGGTCGCCCGGCAGCGTTTGGACGCCGGCGGAGGGAATGACGAAGACGACCGGCACCTCGTCCAGCATCGGGTGCTTCTTGGCGACTACGGCGGCTTCGCGGACGCCCGCCACCTGCGCAATCACCTGTTCGATCTCGGAGGCTGCGACATTCTCGCCGCCGACCTTGAGCATGTCCTTGGCGCGGTCGCCGAACTTGACGAAGCCGTTTTCCAGACGCGTGACCCGGTCGCCGGTGAGAAAGAAGCCGTGTTCATCAAAGCTCTCGCGGGTCGCCGCTTCGTTGTAGAGATATTCCTTGAACAAGGAGAGCCCTGGCACGCCCCTGATGGCGAGATTGCCTGTGTCGCCGACCTCGGTGGGCCGGTCATCATCGTCGGTGATGCGGATCGAATATTCCGCGGCCGCGCGGCCGACCGACATCGGCGTATTGGGCTGGTCGACCTCGCCGACAATGCCGTGGGTGATGGTCTCGGTCATGCCCCACCAGCCGATGATCTTGATGCCGAAGGTGGCAAAGGCCGGCGGCTCGCAGACGGCCGTGCCCCAGAGGCGGAACGCATGATCCTTCGGGATTTCGTGCTCGAGCAGCGCCTTCATGCAGAAGGGAATGGTGGAGGTCCAGGTGCAGTGGTGCTCCTTGGCCACGCGCCAGAACCGGCTTGCCGAAAACCGCGGCTGGATTACACAGGATCCGCCGACCCACAACGTTGCCAGCATGGAATAGGCCAGCGCGTTGGTGTGAAACAGCGGCAAATAGGTCTGGTGCACATCGCCCGCATGCAGGTCTTCATGCGCGGCGTTGACCTTGGCGCCCCAAAGCGCATTGGCATGCGTCCATAGCACCGCTTTCGGCCGCGATGTGGTGCCCGATGTATATTGCACGCTGCAGGGCGCGGTGGGATCGGTAGCGCGCCGGGGGCGGTCGACGCTATCGGCAAACAGCGCCTCGAACGAATCTTCGCGCGGCGGAATGCGCGCGGGCGCGGCACCTGCGTCATGTGAAGTCACTGCGATCCAGCGCAACCTCCTGCAATTCGCGGCGATCATCTCTGCATAGGCGGGCTGAGTGATGGCGGCTGTCGCCCCGCAATGGTCGGCGAAATATTCCATCTCGGCGGCCGCCGAGCGGGTGTTGGTGGTTACTGCGATGGCGCCCAGCTCGGTACAGGCAAACCAGGCGAGCATCGCCTCGATACAATTGTCCAGATGGATCAGCAGGAAATCGCCGGGTTTGATGCCACGCCTGACCAGACCCGCGGCCAACGCGCCGACCTGCTCGTGAAATTCGCCGTACGACCATGTCCGGGCCGGAGCGTCGAACGGCGCCCAGATCAGGAATGGGTGTTCGCGGCGCGTCTCGCTGCGCATCCGGAGCAGCCAGGGTACATCCAGTCCTTCGAATGGACCGACGACTCCTGGTATCCCTCGCGAATTCGACATGCTTCCTCCCCGCGCAGCCTTTGCGGCAGCTCTTCTACAGTTGGTGCGGGAACTTCTTGCCACCGGACGAGACGACAATCAAATCGCGTCCGTGCCACCCGCGCTGCGGGGCGGCCTCAGGTCGTAGCATCCGCATAGGAGGATATCTCGATCAAGCTGCCGTCCGGATCGCGGCAATAGACCGAGCGCAGCGTACCGTGCGCGCCCTGCTTGGCCGCCGGGCCTTCCTCGATGGCAACACCATTGGCCTTGAGATGGGCGACGACCTCATCCGGGCTGCTGGTGGTGAGAAAGCACAAATCGTCGCTGCCCGGCGTCTCATGGTCGGCGGTGAACCACTCGATTTTGTCCGTGTCCTTCGGCCGGACATTGATCTTCTGATCCCCGAACACCAGCGAAATCCGCTTCGGCCTGCCCTCGCCGGGATCGAACACCTTCACCTCCATCCCGAGGATCTGTTGGTACCATTCGACCGAGCGCGCAACGTCGGCCACGTTGATCACCAGATGATCGAGCGCATGGACTTTGACAGGCATGACTTATCCTTCGACGTCTTGCCCTGCGCGGACTGGCCGCAACGCGGCCTGTTTGTTGCGACGGCAGCCGGTTTCAGTTCAACGAGGACAAATAGGGCGTCCTCAGGCAACGACAACCTTCCTGGAACTGTCCGGCGAGATGGTCGTGGCGATGGCCGGATGCGGCACGCCCTTACCGCGGCGCGGCGCCGGCCATCACCGAGACGTTGGGCCGACAGGTGTGGGCGCGATAGGTGCGATGCACGCGACCTAGCAGGACCCGCAAATGGCGGAGACGGTTGAATTCGCCGGGCTCAAGGTGGAGTGAACACGGAACCTCCGGCCGATCTGGTATAGTTTGAACGCGAGTGGGGCCTTGCGCTTGTGGAGGAAGCACATGAATCAAAGAGTCGGCTTCGTCGTCATGACCGCGTTTGCGGCCGGTTTTGCGATCTTCGCGAATACAGCACCGGCAAAGGCTTATGATTATCCCTGGTGTATCCAGGGCCGCGGCTGGGGCTATCCCGGCGAGTGCTCGTACCAGACCTATGGGCAATGCATGGCGAGCGCTTCCGGCCGTGACGTCTATTGCGGCATCAACCCGCGCGTCGCCTTCAACCGTGCCTACCGCGGCCACCCGCATTATCGGGTGCCGTATCGGGAATGGTGAGCTGGCGATGCCGGGTGCGAGCGCGGCTTGCGACATCGACCGTCCAGCCTATCGTTTCGCTTCGACTGCCTGCTTGCCGCCCGTACAGGTGATCAAGAGCGTATAGGCGCGGGCGTTGCCGGCGATCTCCGGCGTTTTCAGTTCGCTTTTGGGCGAGGCGGTCTCGTAGGGCACGATGCTGTTGTCGAGGAAGTCGCGGATCGCGCCGGTCTTGATCGCGAAGTTGACGTTTTCCGGAATATCGCCGGTGGCGCGGACCATCGTCATGGCATTGAGCTTTTCCGATACCACGCCCACGATCAGGCCGTTGGTGTCGAACAGGGGACCTCCGCTGTTGCCCGGCTGAACGGCGGCGCTGATCTGAAGGTAGCGCGTATCGTTCAGAATGCCACTGAGTGAGCTGACGATCCCCGTTGTCACCGTGAAGTCCGACGTCAGCAGTCCGTGAAAGGGATAACCGATCGCGATCACCGAATCGCCGGAGCGGATCGCCTTGTCGCGGATTCTGACAAAGTCCTTGAACGAGGCCGTCGGCCCCTGCAGCAGCGCAAGATCGTTTGTCGCGTCGGTGGAGACGACGCGCAGCTCGGTTGCGGGTTGTCCGGTCAGATTGCCGCGAATATCGGTGCAGCCGTCGATCACGTGATAATTGGTGATGATATGGCCACTTGCGCTGATCACAAAGCCGGTGCCGCTACTGCTTACGGCCTTCGGCGGTTTCGATGCAACATGTGGTGCAGCGCTTGTCGAGGCGGTTTTCGGCGCGGCGGATTTTGAGAAATCGCCGGCCTCCTTCAGCCCGTCCGCCTTGACCTTGGCGACGCAGGCGGCGATCACGTTGAGCAACGGCCCGGTCGAGGTCAGGTTGAATTGCAGCGTCGCGTGCCCCGCTTGGGCGACCATGAGGCTGGCCCGCCGAAAAGTGCGCGCCACGTTCGGCGGCATGATGGCCGTCAACATGATATCCGAATTCGCCGTCGCAAACAGCCGAGCTTCGGATTGCCCGTCGAAAGTGACATCGATCGGCAAGGCATCGCCCTTGTTCAAGTGAAAGGCGGTGCTCGCGAAGCTGAGCAGCCAGGCGCCGACGGCGTTCTTGGCGACCACCAGGTTCACGCCGCTGGCGTAAGGCGCGGTGGCGGCGCAATGCGAGAAGGAGCCGGTGCTATCGTCGCTGAAAGCACCCCCGATCCAATTCCCGACATGGATCGTCCCGAACGGCCCGGCGGCAAGAACAGATGAGGCAATCGGAATTTGCAGCAAACACGCAAGCAACAATCTTCTGAGCATGCAACGGCCCCATATGCCCCGGCTTTTTCGCGAGCACTTTATGTGTGAGCTGCGTCGGAAACAATCATGAGTAGTACCGACCGAGCCTTGGGTCTCGGGGCCGCCTGCCTTAGAGATGTCGCAAAACTGCTGCTTGTCACCACTTTGCAATTCCGTATACTTTGCGTGGCAAAGTGGGGGTGAGCGATGCGCGATCTCGACAAGGCGCTGGCCGACATCATCACGATCCGCAGTCAGATCGCGGCCGGCACCGCCTTCCGCGGTTATGGACCGGCGGCCATCGCTGCGACCGGCGGAGTGGCGCTGCTGACCGCCGTCCTGCAATATCTTTGGCTCGACGATCCGACCGGCCATCCGCTCACTTTTCTGTTCGGCTGGGCCGTCGCGGCGGCGTTGTCGGCACTGATGATCTGGATCGAAATGCAGGCGCGCTCGCGCCGCCACCACTCGGGTCTTGCGGATGCGATGATCCACCAGGCGCTCGAACAGTTCCTTCCCGCCGGTATCGCCGGCGTGTTGCTGGCCGTGGTCTTGGGAAAATTTGCACCCGAGGCGCTGTGGATGCTTCCCGGGCTGTGGCAGGTGCTGGTGAGCCTCGGTGTGTTCGCTTCCGTGCGGTCCTTGCCGCGCACCGTCGCGTTCGCCGGAGGCTGGTATTTCGTGGCCGGCTTCCTTGTCTTGCTGTTGGCGAGCCAGAATCACGCGTTGTCGCCCTGGACCATGGGGCTGCCCTTCGTCATCGGCCAATGGCTGATGGCGGCCATCCTCTATTTCGCTTCCGGGGAGACCGATGTCGAAGGCTGATACCAATCATGCGCCGTTCGCCTATGACGGTCTCGACCGGGTCATCCATGAAAAGGCCCGACTGGGGCTGATGACCTCGCTGATGGCCCATCCCAAGGGCTTGGCCTTCGCCGATCTCAAGCAGCTTTGCGGGCTGACCGACGGCAATCTGTCCCGCCATCTGCAGGTGCTGCAGGAGGCGGGACTGGTCGAGGTGACCAAGGGCTATGAGGGCAACCGCCCGCATACCTCCTGCCGCCTGACAAAGGCCGGCCGCCGCCGCTTTCTCGATTATCTCGCCGTGCTCGAAGGGCTGGTCCGCGATGCCGCAAAAGCCGCGGGCAAGGAGCCTTCGACGTTGTCCCGCCTCGGCATCCTGCCGACCTGATCTCTTTTTTTTGCAGGGGAACTTTGTAATGCAAAGTAATCTCTCGTCCAAACCATCGGACCGGCTTCATATCGGCATCATCATGGACGGCAACGGCCGATGGGCGACGCGGCGCGGCCTGTCGCGCCTGCGCGGCCATGAGGCCGGCGTCGAAGCGATCCGCCGCGTCGTCGAGGCGGCGCCGGATCAGGGCGTGGGTACGCTGACCCTTTACGCCTTCTCCACCGACAATTGGCGGCGGCCGCGGGCGGAGGTCGCAGCGCTGATGGGGCTGTTGCGATTCTATCTCGCCAGTGAGGTGGAGAGTCTGGTCAAGAACGGTGTGCGCCTGTCCGTGATCGGCCGGCGTGATCGCCTGCCGGATGGCATTGCCGATGCGATCGCGCGCGCGGAGGCGGCAACCGCCAAAGGCGACGTGCTGCATTTGCGCATCGCTGTCGATTATTCCGGGCGCGACGCCATCCTGCGGGCCGCGGCGAAGCTTGCCGGCAACGGCGAGCCGACCCGCGAATTGTTTTCGCAACTCGTCACCGGCGAAGCAGGCTTGCGCGATGTCGATCTCATCATCCGCACCAGCGGTGAAAAGCGGCTCTCCGATTTCATGCTCTGGGAAGGCGCCTATGCGGAGCTCCACTTCACGGAACGGATGTGGCCCGAGTTCGACGCCGAAGATCTTGCCCAGGCGCTCGCCTCCTTTCACCGGCGCGAACGCAGATTCGGTGGTCTCCAGGCGTTGCCGCTCGAGCCGGCGCCGAGCCTTTGAATTAAGGGCAAGCCGCGCAGGTCGGTCATTGGGCGACGATTTCCGTAACCATTGGCCCCTAGATTGAGGGTTCCCGCGGACCGCTTCGGCCGTCGGGAGCCGGCGGCCCCGGCGTGTTCTCAGCGCGGCGGGGCCGTTTGTCTTGCCGAATGGGTAAACGGAATCGAAACGCAATGCCGAGACTGCAAACCAAGAGGCTAGGGACATCCTAACAGCTGTCCGATACATCGGGAGGGTGGATGAGCTCTCTCTATCGAGTTGGGACCGTTAGGAAAATGCTGGCCAATCGACGCAGAAGCGAACGCCGTCTGTGCAGACGGATTGCGAAAATTCAGACCGGTGCCGGTTCGCTGCCGCGTGACTGCACGATCACGGACATCTCCGTTGGCGGCGTCAAGGTGGTCGCCGAATATCTCGAGATCCCGCCGCATTTCACCATCATCTTCGCGCCCGACCACGCGCGGCAATGCCGCCTGGCCTGGCGCATCGGCTGCGAGTTCGGCGCCGAGTTCATAGACTAGCCACGCAGGCCCGTTCCGGGCGCGGGGCGTCAACGGCTGGTACCTTACGGCTACGAGCCGCCGGCGGCCGAGCGCTTCGGCTTGCCGCGCAGCTTCTCGACCAGTGGCGACAGCAACGAGCGCCGCCTCCGCGGCTCGCCGCGGCCGGTCAGCTGCCGGGCGATGTCCTGAAACAGCAGCGAAGCGCGGTGGCTTGCGGACAGCTCCGCTATCATCTGCCCGTTATTGGCGGCGGTGCCGAACATCTTCGAATCGAACGGGATCGCCGCGGCCGGCGCGCTCTCGATTGCCTTGGCGAAACTCTTGACGTCGATTTCCGGCCGCTTGTGCATGCCGACCTGGTTGATCAGGTACAGCGGTGGCCGATCGTTCGGGCGCCCCGCCTTCAACACGCTCATCAGGTTCTTGGTGTTGCGCAGGTTTGCGAGGTCCGGCTCGGCCACGATCAGGATGTCGTCGGCGCTGACCAGGGCGCGCTTGGTCCAGGCCGACCATTGATGCGGAATATCGAGCACGATGCATGGCGTGGTCATGCGTAGCGTATCGAAGATTGCATCGAATGCTTCGGCGCCGAAATCATAGACCCGGTCGAGCGTCGCCGGCGCGGCGAGCAGGCTGAGATGTTCGGAGCATTTCGCCAGCAACCGCTCCATCAATGCCGTATCTGGCCGTTCCGGCTGGAACACCGCATTGGCTATGTTCTGCATCGGGTCCTGGTTGTAGTCCAGGCTCGCGGTGCCGAACGCGAGGTCGAGATCGATCACGACCGAATCCAGCGCCAGGTCGCGCGCGATGGTCCAGGCGATGTTGTGGGCCACCGTTGAGGCGCCGACACCGCCCTTGGCGCCGACCACGGCGATGATGCGTCCGGTGATCACGGCCTCGGAAGCCGAGAACAGGCTGCAAATCGCGCGCACCACGTCGAGAATTTCGATCGGGCCGATGACGTAGTCGTTGACGCCGCGGCGCACCAGCTCGCGATAGGGCACCTCGTCCTTGACGCTGCCGATGACGACCACGCGCGTTCCGGGATCGCAGACGCTCGCGAGTTGGTCCAGTCCGTCGAGGATGTTGTCGCCGTCCGACTCCAGCAGGATCACGTTGGGAGTCGGCATGGAGCTGTAGGTTTCGACCGCGGCTGCGACGCCGCCCATCTTGACCGTGACATGCGCCTTGGCGAGACGCCGGTCTTGGGCCGCCGCGTTGACGATGTCGTTGGTCGCGTCGGTTTCGCAGAAGGCCTGCACCGAGATGCGCGGTACCGGCGCGATGTAGTCGTCGGCAGGCGCCGTCGCGCCCTCGCCAGTGTCATCAGACGTATGTGGAGCAGACCTGATCATTTGCCGGTATCGCTGAGCTTGGCCTTTTCGGCTTCGGGATAGACGGTCGTGGTCGGCTGACCCTTGCGATATTTCTCGAAGGCTTCGCTGCGCCGTGCCGTGTACGCGGCGGTCTCCGATCGCGGCTGCACGAGATCGGCCGGGTTGTCGATCATCGCGGCAAGATTGTGCTGGGTGGCGCAACCGAAATTGAAATAGGGCTTGTTGGCGTTGTAGCTGGGATCCTGGATCGACGGGCCGAGATCCTCGGGCCATACGCCGCAGGGACCGGCGACCGCCTTGATCTTCGGATAGCTCAGCCGGATAGTGGCAAAGAAGCGCGGATCGTCGGGATGATAGCGGTGCAGGACGACGCCGCGCGGCGGCACGCCGCCGGCGTGCAGGAGCGCTTCGATCTCGCGATAGGCGGACGCCGCCGCGCGGGCATTGGGCGTGTCCACCGGAACGTCGGCGACGATCGCGCCGGTGGCTTCGTGAACCCAGCTGCGGGCCAGTCCCGCAACGTCACTGCGCTGTTCGAAGGTGAGACCGCCGCGGCCGTGGCCAACGAAGACCACCATCGAGTGGGTGCCTTCCTCCACCGCGATCGGATGTCGCAGGCGCACGTCGTCGGGGATCTCCCCCGTGACGATCTGCTCGCCGGTGTAAGTGCAGGCGCCCAGCGCGAGCGATAGGCTGGCCAATATGCCGGTCAGCAGCGGACTTCGACGGCGGCCGCTCGCTTGTGTCTTGCTCATCATGCTCCCCCTGACCCCTTGCGCGATCGGCGCGCCCACCGCCTCAATCGATGATGAAGCCGACGCTGCATTTGCAGGTAGCGGCCGGCACATGCGCGGCCACGCCGTAGATCTGGTTGATCTGCCCCAGCAAGGCGGATTCCGAATCGGTAGCCGGCACAAATCCGTCATCCGGGCGCGCGATGTCCTTCTCCGGCACCGCTCGCACCACGTACGGCGTCACCAGGACAACGAGCTCGGTCTCGTCGTTCACGTAATCCTGGCTGCGGAACAGGGCACCCAGCACCGGCAGTTGATCGAGGCCCGGCAGGCCGCTGACGGCGCGCTTGGTCTGCTCCTGGATCAGGCCCGCCATCGCCATCGAGCCACCCGAGGGAATTTCCAGCGTCGTCTCGGCCCGGCGGGTGCGGATCGAGGGAATGGTGATCGAGTTGGTGCTGGTCGAACTCAGCGCCTGCGACACGGTGATTGCGTTGTCGGTGGACAGCTCCGAGACCTCGGTCATGACACGCAGGCTGATGCGTCCCTCCGAGAGCACGACGGGCGTGAAGTTGAGCGAGATGCCGAATTTCTTGTAGGAGATCTGGGTGGTACAGACATGCGTGGTCGGATCGCAGGAATAGCCGGCCGGGATCGGGAATTCGCCGCCGGCGATGAAGGTCGCGGACTCGCCCGATATCGCGGTCAGATTGGGCTCGGCGAGCGTCCGCATCACGCCCGCGTTTTCCATCGCGCGCATGGTCGCGGTGAAAGTGGGCATGCCTTTCACGATCGAGGAGGCGCTGAGCGCGTTGCCGGCGACGAGCGGACCGTTGCTTGCCGTGAACGGATTGGAGTTGTTGAAGTTAACGACCGCGGTGCCGTAGTTCATGCTGGCGGACAGGTCGATGCCCATCTGCTTGATGACGTCACGCCGGACCTCGGCCACATGGACCTTCAGCAGGACCTGGTCACGGCCGCGCACGACGATGCTGTTGACGACCTTGTCGGAGCCGCCGACCAGCCTGGCGGCGATGTCTGCGGCCTGCTGCGCCTCCACCGGCGACGATACCGATCCGGTCAGGAGCACGCCGTCGCCGACGCCCTCGATCTGCACGCCCGGGACACTTTCGTGCAAGGCGGCCCGCACGCCGTTGAGGTCGCGCTTCACCGCGATGTCGTAGGAGCCGATCTGCTGGCCGTCGCCGTCAAAAAAAACGACATTGGTCTGTCCGACGCCGACGCCGATGATGTAGGCGCGTTGCGCCGAACGGATCACGGCATTGGCGATCTTCGGATCGGCGACCAGCACGTCCTTGGCTTCGCGGGGCAGGTCGATGACGACCGATTTGCCGATCCCGAGCGGCAGGAAACGGGTCCGCACCGAGATCGGCGCGGCGCTCATCACTTTCGCGGGCGCCGTTGCCGGCGCCGTCACCGTCGGCGCAGCGGCGGCTGGCGGCTGCGCTGCTGAGGCTACGAGCGGAAGCTGATCCCCGGCGGCGCGCGCCGGGGTGAACGCCGGCACGGCGGCGGCCAAGAGCGAGGCCGCGCCAAGCAGCCAGGCGCGCAACGCCCGGTGATCCCCCCTGGATTTCATCTCTGGGTTTCCTTTCTGTCACCCCTGTGCCGTGCCCGGCCTTGCGGTGCCGCGGCGCACGATCTGGACGTTCTGTCGGAAGTCTTGTTGGTGGTCGGTGATTTCGATCGCGGTTGTGCTGGCAATGCTGCGCAGCGCCGGCGTCGCGAAAATCTGGGTCGAGACCGCGCGCGTGCATCCTGGCTGAACCGCGGCGATCAGTCCCGGTCCGCCGGCAAGATCAGCGGCGACACCATCGGCGCCGAGCGCGATGACCGGGACGACGGTGTGTGCGGTACTCATACGCTTTTACTTACGTGTCACGCGCCGGAGCGGTGGATCGGGCCGGCCTCAGGACGCAGGATTAGGCGGCAAAAGTATAAGCAAGGTTGGGAAATGCGTAGTTTCCGCGCGCGACGGCCGCGGCTCTGTGCGCATGGTGAACAAAGCGTTCATGGCGCCTCGTGAAAACTACGGAGACGGCTACTCCGAGCGAGTGGGCTCGTGCGTGCGCGCAGGCGAAGCTGCTCTGGCCGGGGCGTCGGCGCGCGTTGGCTCGCACAGCCGCGTGCGTTCGGCGGCTCTGGGCATCCTGAATGATCGCGCGCCCGGATTGGCCCTGGATCGCGACGATTCCTCCGGTTTGCGCGAATTGTCCATCGAACCCACGATCCTCCGCTGTCCGTTGTGCTTGGTTGCGTGCGGCCGACCTGCCGGCTTCTATTCGCAGGCCCGCAAGTGCGAAGTCTGCATCCCGTTCAAAACCGGTGCACGCGGTGCGGTCTCGACCTCGGCATCGAGATCGGCGATGACCTCT
>JBLMWS010000152.1:0-3585 GCA_050257355.1 Gemmatimonas sp. | reverse complement strand
CGCCGAGAGCCGCTGCGCCTGCTGATCGGCCACTTCGACCCGGTCCACAGCCGTCGCTGCCGTATCCTTGGATTTGGTCATAGCCTCCGAGATCTCGCGCACGGAAGCGTTCAACTCCTCGGCGCCGGCGGCGACCTGGTCCATCATGCCGCTCACCTTTTCACCTTGCAGGCGCGCAATCACCTGCGCGGTGGTATCGGAGGCATATTTGACGACCTTGAACGGCTTGCCGTTCAGATCGAGCACCGGGTTGTAGGAGGCCTGGATCCAGACGTCACGGCCGCCTTTGCCGATCCGCTTGAACTCGCCGGATTGGAATTCGCCGCGATTGAGGTTGGCCCAGAACTCGCGATAGCCGGCCCCTTCCCGCTCCGCGGGATCGACGAACATGCTGTGATGGCGGCCCTTGATTTCCGACAGCGAGTAGCCGAGCGCCTTGCAGAAATTCTCGTTGGCGGTGATCACCGTGCCGTCCATGTTGAACTCGATCACGGCCTGCGAGTTTCCGATCGCGGCGATCTGGCTGGCGAGTTCGGCATTGCGCAGCTTGGTGGCGGTGACGTCGGTGGCGAATTTCACGACCTTGAACGGCTTGCCGTTCTGATCGAGCACCGGGTTGTAGGAGGCCAGAATCCAGACCTCTCTCCCACCCTTGCCGATACGTTTGTACTCCGCCGTGTCGAACTCGCCGCGATTGAGCTTCGCCCAGAACTCCCGGTAGGCCGCGCTGTCGCGAACCGAGGGCTCGACGAACATGCTGTGATGCTTGCCCTTGATCTCGGCGAGCGTATAGCCGAGGGCGTGCAGGAAATTATCGTTGGCCGTGATGATCGTGCCATCCATGTTGAACTCGATCACAGCCTGCGCTCTGCTGATCGCGTTCACCATCGCGGCAGCTTCCAGGTTCTGCAACCGCTGCGAGGCGTCAGACCATTCGAGGACGGTGCCGACGCGCTTGCCGCCTTTGTCCGTCAACGGTGTCGCGATCAGGTCGAAAAAACGACCGCCGACCGAGATGGTCGCCCGATGCACCGCCTTGAGCTGCTGCAGGATCTGGCGTTGATGGTCGGGCTTCTTGTGGAAGAGGTCGATGTTGCTTCCGACCAGCGAGCCGACACCGAAGCGCGGCAGGTCTTTCCTGATATCGTTCTCCGCCTGCTTGAGCAGGTCGGTCATGGACTGGTTCAGGTAGACAATGTTGAGATTGGCGTCGGCGACCATCACATGGGCGCTGATCACGTCGGTTGCCAGCGACTTTGCCAAGTCCGCCGCACGCGCATTTCCATTGAACATTCGAAATCCTCTTGGACAGCAATTCTCGGGAAACCGGCCAGCGGCGGAGACGCGCGGCGCTGGACCTCTTGCAAAACGGGCTCCAGAGTTCCAATTTTCGGCTAATTTTCCATTAATCACCGTATTTTCAAGGGGATAAAGCTATTTGAGGTTGTGGCCGACGGACCGCACGCCGTTTTGGAGATCCCCGCAGCAAACGGAAATTCCTCTCGGACCAGAGACTCGGGTGGCGTCCAGGGCCTTGACCTGTTCCGCTGCAAAGGTAAGAGCGGAACATGTTGATCCTCGCCGTCGACACTGCACTCGATGCCTGCGCAGCCGCGATCCTCGATACCGATGCCGGCAAGCCGCTCGCGCTGGCCACGCTGCCCATGAAACGCGGACACGCCGAGGCCTTGATGCCGTTGATCGGCACCGTGGTGAAGGAAGCGGGACTGCGCTTTGCCGCGCTCGACCGCATTGCGGTCACCACTGGCCCCGGCAGCTTCACCGGCTTGCGGGTCGGATTGTCGGCGGCGCGCGGCATCGCGCTTGCGGCGGGCAAACCGGCAGTCGGATTGACCACGCTGTCAGCCTACGCCGCACCCGTTGTCAGCGAGGAGGGCAAGCACCCGATCATCTCCGCGATCGATGCGCGCCACGACCAGGTCTATGTCCAGGTGGTCAGCGCCGACGGCAGTTCGTTGGTCGAGCCAAAGGTCGCATCCGTCGCCGAAGCTTTGCAGGCCTCGCAATTCGGTGCGCCCCGCCTGGTCGGCAATGCGGCGCGGATCCTTGCCGACCGCTGGCCGAGCGACGCCCCGCCGCCGGTCAGGGTCGACGCACAAGCCGCGCCCGATATCATCTGGGTAGCTTGGCTGGGCGCTGCGGCGGACCCCGCCGCATCCCCTCCCCGCCCGTTTTATCTGCGCGCTCCCGATGCCAAGCCGGCCTCCGATCCACTGCATCGGCCGGCGCAGACGGTGCCCGGTTCATGAATTGGCTGTCCGATTTCTGGGGCGGCGGCCCGACTTTGGTCGAAACGGCGACGCACGCCGATGCGCCGCGGCTCGCCGAGATCCATGCTGCCTCGTTTCACCGCGGCTGGGGCGAAGGCGAGTTCGAGAGCATGCTGGGTGAATCCAACACCCTCGTGCATCGTCTGAAACTCGGCCGGAAAATCATCGGTTTTGCAGTGTCGCGGTTCGGCGCCGACGAAGCCGAGATCCTGTCGATCGCGATCGATCCCCGCTATCGCGGCCACGGATTTTCGCGCAGCCTGCTGCTGACGCATCTCGGTCATCTCGCAGCGCGCGGTGTGCGAACTATATTTCTTGAGGTTGAAGAAAATAACCGGCCGGCGTTGCGGCTTTACGAAGGGGCTGGATTTGCCACCGTCAGCCGCCGTGAAAGATACTACCGGAACGCTTCCGGGGAACATTCGAACGCGCTTCTGATGCGCCGCAACTTGTCGTAACATGGACATGCTGGCACAAGGCGCCAGCTCTCAAGGCAACAATCCATGACCGTATTGAAATCGTCAGCACCAAAAACGTCGGGCATCGAAGCGCGTTGCGCCGCCACCGGCATGCGGATGACCGAACAGCGCCGCGTGATCGCCCGCGTGCTGGCGCAGGCCGAGGATCATCCTGACGTCGAGGAACTCTATCACCGCTGCGTTGCCGTCGACGACAAGATCTCGATTTCGACCGTCTACCGCACGGTGAAGCTGTTTGAAGATGCCGGGATCATCGAGCGGCACGATTTCCGCGAGGGCCGTGCGCGCTACGAGCAGATGCGCGACAGTCACCATGATCACCTGATCAACCTGCGCGACGGCAAGGTGATCGAATTTGCCTCCGAGGAAATCGAGAAGCTGCAGGCCGAGATCGCCCGCAAGCTGGGCTTCAAGCTGGTCGATCACCGCCTCGAGTTGTATTGCATCCCGCTCGAAGACGAAAAGTCCTCAACCTAGGTGATGATCGAACTCATCATCTTCGATTGCGACGGCGTGCTCGTCGACAGCGAGCTTATTTCCTGCCGAGCGCATGCCGAGGTGCTGACGCGCTGCGGCTATCCGATCACGCCCGACGAGGTGCTGCGCCGGTTTCTCGGCGTGTCCGATCGTGAGGCTCGGCTGATGATCGAGACCGAACTCGGTCGGGCTTTGCCCGACGACGTCGAACAACGGATCAAGCAGGCGACGCTGCAGTTCTACGACGGAGATCTCAAGGCGATCGCGCATGTGGCCGAAGCGCTCGCCGAATGCGCACGTCCGAAATGCGTGGCCTCGAGCGGCACGCCTGAGAAAAT
>JBLMWS010000151.1:0-6852 GCA_050257355.1 Gemmatimonas sp. | reverse complement strand
TGTGATGTCTGTTTCCACCCGATTTTGCCGATTTGTTCTCGCCTGGATCTCGATCTGGACCTTGGCCGGCACGATTCAACCCGCTTTGGCCCAGGACGCGCGGCATAACGCGCCGGGCGAGTTCGATTATTACGTGCTGTCGCTGTCCTGGTCGCCCTCCTACTGTCAGGACGTGGAAGAGCGGGGCCGTAACGGCCGCGCGCAGCCAGCGCAGTGCGGCGGACGGCCGTTCTCGTTCGTGGTGCACGGGCTTTGGCCGCAATACGAGCGCGGCTATCCTGAATATTGCGAGCGCCCGGCACCGCGGCTCGACCGCAACATCATGACCTCGATGCTCGACCTCATGCCCGCCCCGCGGCTGATCTACAACGAATGGGACAAGCACGGGACATGCTCGGGGCTGTCGGAGCAGGCCTATTTCGAAATGATCCGCAAGGCGCGGGCGGTGGTGAAGATCCCACCGGAATTCCAAAAGCTGTCGGAGCCCAAAGCCGTGGCGCCCGCTGAGGTCGAGGCCGCCTTCATCAAGGTCAATCCTGGGCTCTCGCCCTCCGGCATCGCGGTGACCTGCAACCGGACACGGCTGTCCGAAGTGCGCATCTGCATGAGCAAGGATCTGCACTTCCGCGCCTGCGAGGAAATCGACAGCCACGCCTGCCGCCGTGACCAGGTGACCATGCCGCCGGTACGGGGCGGGTGATCTTGGGCATCATGGTCGTTGCGGGCGCGCGCGGCAAGCGAGCGAACCCGGAACCTCGAGATTTCCGGGTTCGTGCTGATCGCGCGTACCGGACTGACGGCGCTGACTTCTGGCACCGACACGCTGCAGCAGTGCAAGCTTGCTTTCGCTCCGCGATGGCGTAACCCCATCGCCATGAACTACCGACACGCCTTCCACGCCGGCGGCTTTGCCGATTGCCTCAAGCACATCGTGCTGGTGCGCGTCCTGCTTCACCTGCAGGACAAGCCGGCGGCGTTTCGCGTCATCGACACCCATGCCGGCGCCGGCCTCTACGACCTCACATCGGAAGAAGCGAACCGCGGCGGCGAATGGCGCACCGGCATTGCCCGCCTCCGCCAGGGACGGTTCTCACAGAGCGCGGCGCCATTGATCAAACCCTATCTCGACATCGTTACGGCGTTTAACCCGGATGCCGACCTCAAGGCCTATCCCGGCTCGCCGCTCATCGCACGCGCCCTGCTGCGCCCCCAGGACCGGCTGACCGCCTGCGAGGTCGAGCCGAAGGCGCGCAAACACCTGATCGAAGCGCTGCATCGCGATAGCCAGGCCAAGGTGGTCGACCTTGACGGCTGGATCGCCCTGCCGGCCTTTGTGCCGCCGAACGAGCGGCGCGGCCTGGTCCTGATCGACCCCCCGTTCGAGGACAAGGACGAGTTCGAGCGGCTCGCGGAGCGATTCGCGGCCGCTTTCGCGAAATGGCCGACCGGTATCTATCTGCTCTGGTACCCCGCCAAGAGCCGCCGCGCCGCGGACGACCTCGCCGCCCGCGTGGCCGAAGCCGCCGCCGGAGGCAAGCCGGCAGGCAAATGCCTGCGGGTCGAATTCAGCGTGGCGCCGCAGACGGCGGGTGCACCACTCGCCTCGACAGGGCTTCTGGTCGTCAACCCGCCATGGACGCTGCATGGTGAACTCAAGGTTATCTTGCCGGAGTTGCAGAAGCCGCTCGGACAAGGCGGCGCCGCCCGCTTCCGGCTGGAGTTGCCGAGAGCTTGAGGCGCGAAGGTGGTGGAAAAGCCGTAGTCAATCTGCAGCGAACCGTATTAAACTGTTTCTCTTACGAGACTGGCTTTGCGTTCCGCTTCCGCGAATGGTTGCGGCGGAGTGATGAAGGCCAAAAAAACCAGGCGACCCGGCGGGGCAAGACGCTGGGACGTTAAGGTGGCCCAGCTTTCCGGCGGCGAATGGCCGGTCGGGCCGATACGCGTGAGGCGTAGCGGTCGGAGGAGTGACGGGGGAGGAGTTTCCCGATGGCCATGACTGGTACGGTCAAGTTCTTCAATGGAGAACGTGGCTATGGCTTCATCAAGCCTGATGACGGCGGGCGCGATGTGTTCGTTCACATCACGGCGGTCGAACGGGCGGGATTGAAGGATTTGACCGAAGGACAACGCATCACATTCGAGGTCGAGCCGGACAAGAAGGGCAAAGGCCCCAAGGCGGTCAACCTGGTGATCCAATCCTAGCGTCGGCTTGCCGAGTATCGGCTTGAGTTAGACGCGGTTTGCTCAGGCGAATCCGCGCTCCGCTGACGGAGGCGGTTTCGAAGTGGGGCTTTGCTCGAAAGAGGGCACCAAAAAAATCCCGGCCATGAAGCATGGCCGGGAGTTGGTCGCTTGCGTGTTCTTCTTGTTGATCTCTACAGCACGATGGCGATCAGCATTAATCGCCGTCGCGCTGCAAATTCGAGTTTGAGCATGATCGTTTCGGCGAACCGCTTCGCAGCTTTCCGGACCATCCTCTAGAAATGGTAGTTCACGCCGGCGCGCACGATGTCGGAACGATAGCCGTTCGAGACGCCCGTGATGGCGAAGTTGCTCTCCGAGAGATCGACGTAGAGATATTCGATCTTGGCGCTCCAGTTCTGCGCCACGCCGAACTCGACGCCCGCGCCCAGCGTCCAGCCGGCGGTGGTGTGCGATTCCGTGAAGCCGAAGTTCTGACCGCGCAACTCGCCGAAGGCGAGGCCGCCGGTGCCGTAGAACAGGACGTTGTTGAAGGCATAGCCGGCCCGGCCTCGCACGGTACCGAACCAGGGATTGGAAAACTTCCAGGGCGCAAAGGTGTCGTCGGCGCCGGTCGCCTCGAGATCGCCTTCGACGCCGAACACCCAGGACCCGTTCTGAAAATTGTAGCCGCCCTGGACACCGCCGACCAGGCCGGACGGCTTGGTCGGATTGTTCGTGACCGTACCCCACTCGTAACCAAGATTGCCGCCGAGATAGGGGCCGGCCCAGCTATAGGCGTTGAGCGGCTGGTTGACCGTGTAGGGCTGGCGCGGCGCGTAGGAAAAATCGGCCGCTCCTGCAGGAACTCCCGCGCCCGCAAGCGTCAGCGCGGCGGCACCGACAACAAACCTTTTCATGGCAACACTCCAACGCAACTGCCGCGACCAGGACGTTCGCAGGAAACGCCAAGCAGGGGCGTTCCACGAACCGCATGGTTACGAAACTCAAGTTCTTTTCGCGAAGATTTATCGAGAGCTTTAAGTTAAAGCCTTGTTAAATGCAGTTACCGCCGCGCTCGGTAAGTATAACGAAGCGTTACCGGCGCGCTTCCAACCCGGGGCCGCGGCGGGCCTTCGCTATCCACCGCGACCCGGCACGGCAACTTCAAATCGCGGATGCCAGCGCCTAAATTCGAGCCCATGACGTCCGACAAGAGCGCAACCGAGAACGGCGACCGAACCGGAGTACCCGGCACCACCAAGCCAGGGCCGCGTTCGGCGAAGGATCTGCCGAGCGAGGCGCTCGCTTCGCCGGATATCGACCCTGCAACCGCCCCCGCCGAGGAGGACGACGAGGGACGGCTGCCGGAACTCTCCGAAGAGAGCGCCGAGGCCGTTGCCGAGGGTCCGCTCGCGATCGGCCATGCGGCCATCGAACAGGCGGTGCGGCTCGCCCCGACCTCATCAGGCGTCTACCGCATGCTCAATGCCGCCAACGACGTGCTCTATGTCGGCAAGGCGAAGAACGTCCGCAAACGGCTCTCGTCCTACGCGCGGGTGAACGCGCCGCTGCCGGCGCGCATCCTGCGCATGATCGCAGCCACAGTGTCGGTGGAGATCGTCTCGACGTCGACCGAGACCGAGGCATTGCTGCTGGAAGCCAACCTGATCAAGCAACTGCGGCCGCGCTTCAACGTGCAGCTGCGCGACGACAAGTCGTTCCCCTACATCCTGATCACCGGCGATCATTGGGCGCCGCAGATCCTCAAGCATCGCGGCGCACAGAGCAGGCCCGGACGCTATTTCGGGCCGTTCGCTTCCGCTGGAGCGGTCAACCGGACGATCACGGCGCTGCAGCGCGCCTTCCTGATCCGCTCCTGCACCGACTCGTTTTTCGAAAGCCGCACCCGTCCCTGCCTGCTCTATCAGATCAAGCGCTGCGCAGGGCCGTGCACGCGCGAGATCGATTTTCCCGGCTATACCAAGCTCGTCGCCGAGGCCGTCGATTTCCTCTCCGGGCGCAGCCAGCAGGTGAAGCAGGAACTCGCGGGGGAGATGGAGAAGGCCTCGAACGAGCTGGAATTCGAGACGGCGGCGCTCTATCGCGACCGCCTTGCGGCGCTGTCCGCAATCCAGTCGCAGCAGGGCATCAATCCGCGCACCGTCGAAGAAGCCGACGTGTTCGCCATCCATCAGGAGGGCGGCTACTCCTGCGTCGAGGTGTTCTTCTTCCGCACCGGGCAGAACTGGGGCAACCGCGCCTATTTTCCGCGCGCGGAGAGGTCGTTCACGCCTGAGGAGGTGCTGTCGTCATTTCTGGCGCAATTCTACGACGACAAGCCGCCGCCGAAACTCATCCTGCTCTCGCACGAAATCGAGGAATGCGCGCTTCTCGCCGATGCACTGTCGGTGAAGGCCGGACACCGGATCGAGGTCTCGGTGCCCAAACGCGGCGAGAAGAAGGAACTCGTGGTGCACGCGCTGACCAATGCGCGCGAGGCGCTGGGGCGCAAGCTCGCGGACACATCCACTCAGGGACGTCTGCTGCAGTCACTTGCCGGGACACTCGGTCTGCCGCATCCGCCACGGCGGATCGAGGTCTACGACAACAGCCATATCATGGGCACTAATGCGGTCGGGGCCATGATCGTGGCGGGGCCCGAGGGCTTTGCGAAGAACCAGTACCGCAAGTTCAACATCAAGTCGGAGGGCCTCACCCCCGGCGACGACTACGCGATGATGCGTGAGGTGCTGCAGCGGCGCTTCAAGCGCCTGGTGAGTGCCAGCGAAGGCGAGGCCGCGACAGGCAAGGAGAGAGCGAAGGACGACGACTCCTTCCCGCAATGGCCCGACCTCGTCATCATCGACGGCGGGCGCGGCCAGCTCAACGCCGCCAAGGAAATCCTGGACGGGCTCGGCGTGACCCAGGTCGCGCTGCTCGGAGTGGCAAAGGGGCCGGACCGCGACGCCGGCCGCGAGACGCTGTTCATGCCCGAGTGCGAGGCGATCAAGCTCGAGCCGCGCGATCCCGTGCTGTATTTCATCCAGCGGCTGCGCGACGAGGCGCATCGTTTCGTGATCGGCTCCCACCGCAAGCTGCGCAAAAAGGACATCCGCGAAGCCGGCCTGCAGGAGATTCCCGGCATCGGGCCGTCGCGCAAACGCGCGCTGCTGCATCATTTCGGAACGCTGAAGGAGATCGAACGGGCCTCGATCGCCGACCTCGGCAAGGTTCCCGGCGTGTCCGCCGAGAGCGCGCGCAAGATTTTCGAGTTTTTCCACGCCGAGCCGAGCTAAAAGGGGATTCGGGGATGTCGCTGGCGGTTCGCAAGGGCAAAGCTCGGAAACGGGTGCCGGTTGTCCGGTACGGCCGTGCGCGGTCTCGGATGGACCCGTTGACCTGGGCTTGCGAGGGGTATTGGTAGGACGGATGAACATCGCAACCACACGAGGCACGGCCAGGACCTCCTGGTCCTTGCCGAATATCCTGACCTACGGGCGGATTGCCGCTATCCCGGTGGTGGTCGGCTGCATTTATGCGCAGTCGATCCTGGATGGCCCGCTCTGGCTGCGCTGGGTCTCGGTCGCGGTCTTCATCGCTGCCGGCGTGACGGATTACCTCGACGGCTATTATGCGCGGATCTGGAACCAGCAATCGGCTTTCGGCCGCATGCTCGATCCGATCGCGGACAAGCTCCTGGTGGCCTCCTGTCTGTTGATGCTGGCGGCCGACGGCATCATCCACGGCTGGTCGCTGTGGGCCGCCATCATCATTCTCTGCCGGGAAATCCTGGTGTCGGGCCTGCGCGAATATCTCGCAGCGCTTCGCGTGAGCGTTCCGGTCACCAAGCTCGCCAAGTGGAAGACCACGCTGCAGCTGGTGGCGATCGGCTTCCTGCTCGCGGGCGAGGCCGGGGACCTGGCGATCTCGATCATCTCCACCGAGATTGGCCCGCTCGTGACCGAGATCGGGCTCGTGTTGCTGTGGACCTCGGCGCTGATCACCATCTATACCGGCTACGACTATTTCCGCGCCGGCATTCACCACCTCATCAAGGAGGATGAGGCATGAAGGTGAAATATTTCGCCTGGGTGCGCGAGCGGATCGGCAAGGCCGAGGAGACGGTCGAGCCTCCGGCAAGCGTGTGCACCGTCGACGACCTGATCGCCTGGCTCGCCCAGCGCGGCGAACACTATGCGCACGCATTCGAGAAGCCGAAGGTCATCCGCACCGCGATCGACCATGCGCATGTCAAGGCGGACGCGGTGATCGCGGGCGCCCGCGAGATCGCCTTCTTCCCGCCGATGACCGGCGGCTAGCTCGCGACCCTGTCATGAGCAACGTCACCATCCGCATCCAAGAGGCCGATTTCGACGTCGCGCAGGAGATCGCGCTGCTGAGCGGCGACCGCACCGATATCGGCGCCGTCGTGAGTTTTTCCGGCATCTGCCGCGGCACCGATGGTGACGGCGTCGCCTCCCTCACGCTCGAACATTATCCCGGAATGGCGGAAGCCGAGATCATGCGGCACGTCGAGGAGGCGCTATCCCGCTGGCTTCTGAACGGCGTCACGGTCATTCATCGCGTCGGCCGCATCGAACCGGGGCAGAACATCGTGCTGGTGGTGACGGCCTCCGCCCACCGCCAGGCGGCTTTTCATGCGGC
>JBLMWS010000150.1:0-18862 GCA_050257355.1 Gemmatimonas sp. | reverse complement strand
TCCTGCGAGTAGAGGCCCTGGAGATTGAGCGGCAGGTCGAGCTCGATCCTGCCCTGGTCGCCTGCGTTGAGATGCTCGCTGACCTCGACGGCCTGCTCCTGCATCGCCTTGTCATGAATGTTGTTGGTCGCATAGTTCAGGAGCCAGGACAGCCCGACCGACATCAGGATCGAGGTGATGAGGACGGCAACGATGTGCAGGATCACGATGCGCGAGATGATGGATTCAAATCTCGGCACGCTATTTTTCCTCCGCGATCAGATAGCCGACGCCGCGAATGGTGTGCACCTGGACTTTAGCGCCGCGATCCGACAGCTGTTTGCGCAGCCGGTGGACATAGACTTCGATTGCATTGGAGGCGACCTCGCCGGAGTGTCCGTAGAGATGGTCCTCCACCTGCTTCTTGGAGACCACGCGTCCCTTGCTGCGCATCAATAGTTCGAGCACCGCGGTCTCGCGCGCCGACAACACCTGAGGCTGGTCGTCGATGGCGACCTGGCGGCTTTGCGTGTCGAAGGAGAGATTGGCGATACGCAGCCAGTTGCCGAGCAGCTGTCCGGGCCGCCGCAATTGCGCCTCCAGCCGCGCGATCAGCTCCTCCAGCGCGAAAGGCTTCACCAGGTAATCGTCCGCGCCGCTGCGCAGGCCCTGAACGCGATCGTGTAGTCCGCCGCGTGCGGTCAGCACCAGGACCGGGACAGGATTGTTGCGCTCTCTGAGTTCGCGCAAGATCTCCAGGCCGTCTCCATCGGGCAGCCCGAGGTCGAGAATGACGGCCGCGTAGTGCGTCGTCTGCAGAACGTCGCGCGCCTGCCCGCCCGTCGACAGGATGTCGGTCTCGTAGCCCGCGGTGCGAAGCCCCTTGGCGAGCAGCTCGGCGAGCTCCTCATTGTCTTCGACGATCAGCAATCGCATGCGAAGTCACCCGTGTACTCGGCGCTGATATCAGTCAGGGCCATCGTGCGCGAATCGCGCACTTCAACAGCTCCGGATCAACGCGGCGACGTCGACGAAAGGATCGGCCGATCCCTGTTCGGTCAGCCGTTGTAAGGCTGGCGTAAGCCTCGTGGTTTTGGGATGCGGAGTGTCCCTGCATCGCATCATTTTACGGTCATAAAAGCAAGATTCTTGCGAACTATTCAGCGCATAGCGGACATTTATCGCATCGGTTAAAGATGAATCGGAGCACGCTATTGCGATGCTCCGAATTCGCCCATATGACGGGGCGCCTCAAACCAGGACCGCACCAAGCACGCGCGTCGGCGGGACAGGCGATCGGTGCACAGGTCCATGGATAAGTTTACCACATGACTACCGGCGCCAATTGGAACGGACGAACGCTTGCGATCGCTCTGGTTGTGATCGTGGCGGCCGGCGGCGGCGTCCTCGGCGCCAGCCGGATATTCGCCCAGCATGCCAAGCCTGAGGTGCCAGGGGCGGCGCAGAAGGCGGATCGCACGCGCTTCGCGCCGACGCCCGAGGAATGGGCGAGCCTGTCGGTCGAGCCCGTAGCGGAGCGGGTCTTCCGCACCGAGCACGTAACCGAAGGCAAGATCGCGGTCGACGAGGACAGCTCGACGCCGATCTTTTCGCCCTATGCCGGCCGCGTCACCAAGCTCTTGGTCAAGCCGAGCGACGTCGTAAAACCAGGACAGCCGCTGTTTGTCATCGAGGCGACCGACACCGTGCAGGCGCTTAACGATTTCGCCTCCGCGCTGAGCACGCTCAATACCGCCCGCTCCAAGCTCAACCTCGCGCAGATCGTCGAAAAGCGGCAGAACGACCTCTACGCAGGCAAGGCGGTGCCGCTCAAGGACTGGCAGCAGTCGGAAGCCGATCTCACCGCCGCGCAGAACGACATGCGCGCGGCGGAGACGGCGGTGGAGGCGGCGCATAATCGGCTGCGCATCCTTGGACGTTCGGAAGAACAGATTTCGACTTTCCAGCAGACCCGGCAGATCAGCGCCGACACGCCGATCCCTTCACCGATCGGCGGCACGGTCGTGCAGCGTAAGGTCGGGCCCGGCCAGTACATCTCGAGCGGCGCCAGCGATCCGGTGTTCGTGATCGGCGATCTCTCCACCGTGTGGCTGACGGCCTTCGTGCGCGAGAGCGAGGCGGCCGACGTGAAAGTCGGCCAGCCACTCGACTTCTCCGTGCTCGCGCTGCCCGGCCGCGTCTTCCATGCGAAGATCGATTACGTCTCGGCCGCGATCGATCCGACCACGAGACGGCTGATGGTCCGCGCGACCATCGACAACAAGGATGGCCTGTTCAAGCCTGAGATGTTCGCCAACGTCACGATCTATGCGGGTCAGGACCAGAAGTCGGTCGGTGTGCCAAAGCAGGCCCTGATCTATGAGGGCGATCATGTCCGGTTGTGGGTCGCCCGCGATGATAAGTCACTCGAGCTTCGGGAGGTCCAGACCGGGCTGATCAATGGCGATCTCGTCGAGATCGTCAAGAATCTCAGGCCTGGGGAGAAGATCGTCACCAAGGGCAGTCTGTTCATCGACCGGGCGGCTTCCGGCACCTAAAGACACAGCAGGCCACCACCCGCAGAGATCCCCGCCCGAATGGACCGCCTCGTCTCCTTTGCCGTCAATCGCCGATACCTGATGGTCGGGCTGTTCGCCGCGATCGTCATCGGCGGCCTCGTTGCCTTTCAGCAATTGAACATCGAGGCCTATCCCGATCCGACGCCGCCGATGGTCGACATCGTGACCCAGAGTCCCGGGCTCTCGGCCGAGGAGATCGAGCGCTACATCACCATCCCGCTGGAAACTCAGCTGTCCGGCATCAAGAACCTCAACGTCACCCGGACCATTTCGCTGTACGGGCTCTCCGACGTCAAACTGCAGTTCACCTTTGATTATACCTATGAGCAGGCGAAGCAGGAGGTTTTGAACCGGCTGTCACAGCTTGCGCCGCTTCTGAATAACGCGCAGCCGCAGATTTCGCCGCTCAGCCCGATCGGCGAGATCTATCGCTACCGGCTGGTCGGGCCACCCAACTATTCGGTATTGGATCTGAAGACGTTGCAGGATTGGGTGCTGCAGCGCCGCTTCCGCACCGTGCCCGGCGTCATCGACGTCACCGGGTGGGGCGGCAAAACCAAGACCTACGAGATCCAGGTCGATTTCAACAAGCTGGTGGCCAACGGGTTGACGCTGCCGCAGCTTCTGCAGGCGGTCAGCAATTCCAACATCAATGTCGGCGGCAACACCGTCGACATCGGTTCGCAGGCGGCCGTGGTACGCGGCGTCGGGCTGATCCGCTCGATCGATGCCCTCGCCAACACCATGATCGCCTCCAACAACGGCACGCCGGTCCTGGTCAAAGACGTCGCCAACGTGACGGTGGGCTGGCAGCCGAGGCTCGGCATCGCCGGCATGAACAACGCCGACGACATCGTCGAAGGCATCGTGCTGATGCGGCGCGGCGAGCAGAGTTCGCCGACGATCGCGCGGGTCGAGAAGCTCGTCGATCAGATCAACCATTCCAACATCCTGCCGCCGGGCGTGCATATCGAGCGCATCTACGACCGCAAGGACCTGATCCAGACCACCACGCGAACGGTGCTCGAGAACATGACGTTCGGCATCGTGCTGATCGTGCTGTTGCAATGGATCTTCCTCGGCGATCTGCGCAGCGCGCTGATCGTCGGCGCGACGATCCCGTTCGCGCTGTTCTTCGCGGTCAGCATCCTGGTGCTGCGCGGGGAATCCGCCAACCTGTTGTCGGTCGGGGCCATCGATTTCGGCCTGATCGTCGATGGCACCGTGATCATGGTGGAGGCGATCTTCCGCCGCCTGTCGCACACCGAAGTGCTGTCGGAGAGCGAGCAGGCCGAGATTTCGCCGCGTACCGTGGAGGCGATGAAGCACCACGCCATCCTGACGGCGGCCGCCGACGTCTCGCGGTCGATCTTCTTCGCCGCCGCCATCATCATCGCGGCCTTCCTTCCGCTGTTTACGCTGAGCGGAGTCGAAGGCAACATCTTCAGCCCGATGGCGCGGACATACGCCTACGCGCTCGCCGGCGGCCTGCTCGCGACCTTCACCGTGACGCCGGCGCTGAGCGCCATCATCCTGCCGGCGCATGTCCAGGAAACCGAAACGCTGATCATGCGGTTTATCAACCGCCTCTATGTGCCGGTGCTGCGGCGCTCGCTGCAGAACCGTCGCTTGGTCCTGATCGGCGGTGCGGCGCTCATCGTGATGGCCGGTTTTGCCGTTCACCTGCTGGGGCTGGAATTCCTGCCGAAGCTGGAGGAGGGCAATCTCTGGATCCGCGCGACCTTGCCGCCGACGATCTCGCTGGAGGAGGGCAACAGCTACGTCAACCAGATGCGCAGGCTGATCGCGAGGCGGCCCGAGGTGGAGTCGGTCGTCTCGCAGCATGGCCGGCCCGACGACGGCACCGATGCGACCGGCTTCTTCAACGCCGAGTTCTTTGCGCCATTAAAGCCCGCCAAGGAGTGGCCGGCCGGCGAAGACAAGGACGAGCTCACGGCCAAGCTCCTGGCCGAGCTGCAGCAGAAATTTCCGGGCGTCGAGTTCAACTTCTCGCAATATCTGCAGGACAACGTCTCCGAGGCCGTCTCCGGCGTGAAGGGCGAGAATTCGATCAAGCTGTTCGGCAACGACCTCGAGGTGCTCACCGCCACCGCCAACAAGATCAAGGACGTGCTGTCGACGGTGCAGGGCATCACCGACCTTGCGGTTTTCACCTCGCTCGGCCAGCCGACGATCCAGATCGAAATCGACCGGGCGCGGGCGGCGCGCTACGGCCTCACCCCCGGCGACATCAACACGACGATCCGCACCGCAATCGGCGGCGACAGCGCCGGCGACCTCTACGAGCCCGGCAGCGACCGCCACTTCCCGATCATCGTCCGCCTGGCGCCGGAATACCGCAAGAGCGCGGAGGCGATCCAGAACTTGCGGATCGGCGTGCAGGGGCCGAGCGGCATCACCCAGGTGCCCTTGAGCGAGGTCGCCACCATCAAGCTGGTCTCGGGCGCCGCCTATATCTACCGGGAGCAGCAGGAGCGCTACCTGCCGATCAAATTTTCGGTGCGCGAGCGCGATCTCGGCAGTGCGATCCAGGAAGCGCAGGAGAAGATTGCCCGCGAGGTGAAATTGCCGCCGGGGTCGCGGTTGGAATGGGTCGGCGAATTCGGCAACCTGCAGGATGCGATCCGCCGGTTGTCGATCGTGGTCCCGATCAGCCTGACGCTGATCGCGATGCTGATCTGGTTCAACTTCGGCTCCGTGGTCGACACCATCCTGACCATGAGCGTCATCCCGATGGCGGTGTTCGGCGGTATTGTCGGCTTGTTGGTGACCGGGATTCCCTTCAGCGTCTCGGCCGCGATCGGTTTCATCGCGCTGTTTGGCATTTCCGTCATGGATGGCATTATCATCCTCTCGCAGTACAATCAGCTGATCGACCAGGGCATGGAGCGGGGGATGGCCATCCTGCGCACGGGGGAACTGCAGCTTCGTCCGGTGCTGATGACCTGCGTGGTGGCCGGCGTCGGGCTGTTGCCGGCCGCGTTATCCACGGGCATTGGGTCGCAGGTGCAAAAACCGCTGGCAGTTGTAGTAGTTGCAGGCATGATGGTGGCGCCGGTCGTGATCCTGATCACGCTGCCCGCGGTGATTGCGACGTTCTCGCGCCGGCGCCGGGCGGGGCTGGGTGCGGAGGATCCGCTGGCGCCAGTGCAATGATGGACCAGGCTGGGTCGAGGTGGGGCGTGTGAGTAAAGCGGCTTTCCATTGCTCTCGCTGTTTGCAGGCGGCGGCGACGCGGCCGGCGCGTGCGCTGCTTGGGCTGGCCACGCTGTTCAACCTCGCGATGACGGCCGCCGCGCTCGCCGACACCATGCCGGACGCGCTGGTCAAGGCTTACCAGAACAACCCGCAGCTCAATGCCGAGCGCGCCCGGCAGCGCGGGACCGACGAAAACGTGCCCCAGGCCTTGTCGGGCTACCGGCCGCAGCTCGTGGCCTCCCTCAGCGCGGGCCTGCAGGCCGTGCGCAACCTGTTGCCGGGCAATACGGTCCAGGGGGCGACCTTGCGTCCCTGGACCATCGGCCTGACGGTCACGCAAGTTCTGTTCAACGGCAACAAGACCGCCAACAGCGTGCGGGTGGCCGAATTTCAGGTGCTCTCGGGCCGCGAGGCCCTGCGCAACGTCGGGGAGGGCGTGCTGCTCGACGCCGTCACGGCCTATATGAATGTGATGGCCAACAACGCCCTGTATGAGGCGCAGCGCACCAACGTGCAGGTGCTGCGCGAAATCCAGGCAACGACCCAGCGGCGCCTCAATGCCGGCGACGTCACCCCGACGGATACGGCCCAGGCGGAAGCCCGCCTCAGCCGGGGGCTGGCCGATCTGAATGCCGCGGAAGTGCAGCTGAAGATCAGCAAGGAAGTCTACACTCAGGTCATCGGCCAAGCGCCATCGCAACTGGCGCCGGCGAGCCCGGTCGATCGGCTGGTGCCGCCGACGGAAACCGGGGCGATCCAGGTCGCCAACAATGAAAATCCAGCGGTGCTCGGCGCCGGCTACGACGTCGACGTGGCGCAAACCTCGATCAAGCTGGCGGAAAGCAACCTGCTGCCGACGCTTTCGGTGCAGGCAAGTGCCAGCCGCTCGATCGATTCCGATCCGACCTTGAGCACGTTCAGAACCGATCAGGCCTCCGTCACCGGCCAGCTCAACGTGCCGATTTACGACGGCGGCATGGCCGCCTCGCAGACCCGGCAGGCGAAGGAGGTGACGACCCAAAGCCGCCTCGTGCTGCAGCAGGTCCGGAACCAGTCGCGCACCGCCGTCGTTAGCGCTTGGGTGTCGAACGAGGGAACCAAGGTTGCGCTGAAAGCGTCGGAATCGGAGGTCCATGCCGCCGAAGTGGCATTGCAGGGTGTTCAGCGCGAAGCCGCCGGCGGCCAGCGCACCACCATCGACGTGCTCAACGCTCAGCAGGACCTGACCAATGCCAGGACCAGGCTGATCATCGCGCAGCGCGACCGGGTCATCGCCTCCTACACGTTGCTCAGCGCGGTCGGACGGCTGGACGTGCGCACGCTCAACCTCAACACGCCCGACTATCTGCCCGACGTCCACTACCACCAGGTGCGCGATGCCTGGCACGGGCTGCGCACGCCGTCCGGTCAGTGAGGGATCGGGCGCAATTCGTGCCGAATGCGGGGCTGTGAAGGGAACGCCATGCCGGGCCACATCATCGTGACGGATGAAGGAGCGACCCGCACCCTCGTCATGCGGCGCCCCGAGAAGAAAAACGCGCTCACGCACGAGATGTTTGCGGCGATGAGCGAGGCGATCGACCAGGCGCAGTCCGACCGGGCGATCCGCTGCCTGATCCTGACGGGACGGTCGGGCGTATTCAGCGCCGGCGATGACGTGGCCGACGTGCTTAAGGATGCGACGGCCGAGCACGACCCCGGCAAGCCGAGGAGCGCCGTTGTCTTTCTGCGATCACTGATCAACAACAGAAAGCCGATCATCGCCGCGGTCGACGGCGCCGCCGTGGGCATGGGCGCCACGATGGTGTTTCACTGCGATTACGTGATCGCCAGCACCACGTCCTCGTTTTCATCACCGCTCACGAAATACGGCCTCGTTCCGGAGGGAGCGTCGAGCCTGTTGCTGCCGCGGATGGCCGGCCACCAGCAGGCGTTCTCGATGCTGGTGATGGGGCGCTCGATGAGTGCGGAAGAGGCGCGGCAGGCGGGCTTCGTCAACGTCGTCGTCGCGCCCGGCCATGCGCTGTCCGAGGCGCAGAAGGTCGCGCGCGAGATTTGCGAATTGCCGGCAGATGCGGTGGCGATGTCGCGCCGGCTCTTGAAACTGCCGACGGAGGACCTGCTGCGCCGCATGGAGCAGGAAGAGCAGTTGTTCGGCGAGCGCTTGCGGCAGCCCGCGATCATTGCCGCGATCAGGCGGTTCCTGACGCGCAACGAGGAATGAGCGGCCGAAAAGGCGGATGGCCGGCCCGCTTACCAGATCAGCACCGCGCAGAGCACCGATAGCGGCACCAGGCCAAGGCCGATATAGAGCCAAATGCGGTATCCGCCGGGATCCTTGGGCAGGATGAAGATGTGGACGATCAGCCACAAGCACACGGCAACGCCGAGCGCGACCCGGACCACATCGGCAGGAGTATCGAACAGCGTCCGCAGTCGCTCCATCTGCGGGCGCGCGACCCGTGCGGTGATGACGATCAAGACGACAATGAAGATGGTGCGGACCGCGAGACCGGCAAACCGGACGGTTCGCGACACGTTGGCGTTTAACGCCCTTTTCCTCGCCGTTGGCACCAGCAACCCACTTGCTGCGAATCGCGCATTCGTCGGCGCATGACCCTAAGGTAGTTGCCGCGCCTGTCCGGGGCAAGCCGGCTTCCGCCGGCGGGTGGATAGCGAGGCGAGGGCGGTCTCACCTGCCGAATGTGAGTGGTGGCGGCGACTCGGTCGAGCCGGCGCCGAGAGATCGCTGCACCATCACGGTGTCGGCCCAGCGGCCGTAGCGATAGGCGACGCCCGGCAGGAGCCCGACGCGCGCGAAGCCGAATTTCTGGTGGATCGCGAGCGATGCACTGTTGTCCGCATCGATATAGCCGATCATCTGCCGGAAGCCCGCCGCCGCGCAAGCGTCGACAAGTTCCTGCAGCAGTAGTCCTCCGATGCCGCGGCCGAGATGCTCGTGATGGACGTAGATCGAATGCTTGGCCGCGAAACGGTAGGCCGGGCGTTTGCGGAACAGCACGACATAGGCGTAGCCGACGACCTCGCCGCCGAGTGTGGCCACCAGATGCGGCAGGCGGTGATTGCGAAAGTTCTTGCGGCGATCGCGCAGATCGTCGGGTTCCGGCGTTCCGCTGTCCTCGACGCCGTCCTCGACCCCGCGTCGGACATGGCGGCGGTAGATCGCCAGCATCGCCGGAATGTCGCCGTCTCGCGAGGGCCTGATGATCACGGGCGCCGTCGTCTCTTGCGACGGGGCCTGCTTTCCGCTCTCAAAGCTCATTCCGATACCACGTAGGTGTGCAGGCGGATGCGGCCCGACGGACCGACCTCCTTGTAGACGCCCTGGATTTCCACTTCGAACCCCGGGAACGTGTTGAAGCATCGCTCGAACATTTTCAGATAGTCGATCATCGGCTGCGCCCGCTCGTTGAGCCGCTCACCTGGCACGATGGTGGCGATGCCGGGCGGGTAGACCACGAAGGGCGTGGTCGCGATCCGGCCGGCGATCTCGTCGATCGGCAGGTAATCGACGTCGTTGCGCACCAGACAGCGCGCCGCGTCGTGCGGCGACAGCGCGATGTCGGGCAGATGCTCGGGCAGAAACTGCTTGGCCTGCAGGGCGCTGACGTCGGCCTCGCGGAAGAAGCGGTGCATCTCGGCGCAGAGATCGCGCAGGCGGACGCCCGCGTAGCGCTTCGCTTGCCGCCGGTGAAAATCCGGGATGGCCTCCTCCAGCAACGCATTGTCGTCGTGCAGCTTCTTGAAGGCGACGAGACCACTGATCAGCGTGCCGGCCTTGCTGGCCTCCACACCCGGCGTCAGCAGGAAGAGCAGGGAGTTGAGGTCGTTCTTTTCGGCGACGATGCGGTTCTCGCGCAGATACTGCGCGACGACCGGAGCCGGGATGCCGTGATCGGCATAGGCGCCGGTCGCGGGATCGAAACCCGGCGTCAGCAGCGTGAGCTTGTTGGGATCGGTCATGGCGAAGCCGGCCGCCACGCCGGGAAACCCGTGCCAACTCGTCTCCGGCGACAATTGCCAATAGGAAGGATCGGTGGCGAGCAGGTCGGTCGAGATCGTCTCCCAGGCGACATTATGCGCGCCACCCTCACGCGACACGTCCGGGATCACGACGCGGTCGGGCACGAAGGGCTCGAAGAACCAGCGCCGCTCGGGCCGCACTTCCTTCTCCTCGAATTCGCGGCGCACCGCACGGATCTTCTTGCGCAGTTCGATGCCGAGGCGGATCGTGTCGTCCCACAGCACCTCGCCGGAGCGTCCTTTCATCATCTGCGCGCCGACGTCGAGGGAGGCGAACAGCGGATAGAACGGCGAGGTCGAGGCGTGCTGCATGAAGCTCTCGTTGAAGCGCCGGTGCTCGATGCGGCGTTTCTGACCGCGGATATGGCGGTCCTTGACGTGAATCTGCGAAGCCTGTGAGAAGCTCGCAAGCTGCTTGTGGGTGGATTGCGTCGCGATGATACCCGGCGCCTCCTGGTTGAGGCCTGAAAGCCCCATGGCAAAGCGGCCGGCATAGAGCGGATGAAATTTCATGAAGCCGGCCCAGGCTTCGTCGAACAAGATGTAATCGCAGAGATGGCCGATGCGCGACAGGATCATCTCCGCGCTGTAGATGGTGCCGTCATAGGTGCATTGTTCGACGATGGCGACGCGGAACGGGCGCGGCTTGCGCCAGGCGTCTTTGTCCTTGACCAGCGGATGGCTGCGGATGCGCTCGCGCAGAGCGCCTTCATCGAGCGCATCCCAGCGCATGGGACCGATCAATCCCCAGGCATTGCGGACCGTGGGAATGTGGACGGGAATGCCGCCGGCCATCATCAGCGCGCCGTGATGGGCGGCCTTGTGATTGTTGCGGTCGAACAGCACGAGGTCGCCGTCGCTGACGAGCGCGCCGAGCGCGACCTTGTTCGAGGTCGAGGTGCCGTTGAGGACAAAATAGGTCTTCTCTGCGCCGAAGATCTGGGCGGCCTCCTTCTGCGCCCGCAGCGCCGGACCCTCATGGGTGAGGAGGTCGCCAAGCTCGAGCACCGAATTATCGAGATCGTCGCGGAAGATCGCCTCGCCGAGATGTTCGACAAAGACCCGGCCGATCGGACTGCGACTGTAAAACACCCCGCCATTGTGGCCGGGACAGGTCCAGAGCTGGTTGCCGACCTCGGCATAATCCACCAGCGCGCCGAAGAACGGCGTCTTCAACGTCTCCGCATATTGCTTGAGGCGGCTGATCAGGTTCTTGGCGATGAAAGGCGGGGTCTCCTCGGACAGGAAAACATAGCCATCGATGAAATCGAGCACCTCGACCGGCACATCCTCGAACCGCTTGCGGCGGATCAGGAGGATGATCGGAAAATCGAGACCGCGGCGGCGCATCAGGTTGATCAGCGCCGCGGTCTTGCCCTCCAAGCCTTTCTTGCCCCAATCGACCACCATGCAGCCGATCGCTGCATCCGTCTGCACCGCGATCTCGGCGTCTTCCAGTTTGCGGGCCCTGACGACCTCGAACCCGGAGCGCTCGATCTCGGTGATGATCTGGTTGAAGCGGAGACCTTCGAGATCGTCGGTGTCGAACACCGGCGCCGCGAATAGGAAGGTGAAGCGTCTGAAATAATCCATGGCTTGCCTATCGAGTGCGTACGCAAAAGCTCTGGCGCATGTTCGGTGACAATTGGATGACAGTTAGGCTCGACCATGGAGAAGGGTCCTTGATTGGGCGCAAAGCGTCGAAATCCGGGCGCCTGTTCGGCCGGCATGTAAAGAACACGCGCAATTGCGCAGGGGCGCTGCCGTTTGTGTAAACTGGCATAGGAACTGCCGGGCCGGCGCGGGCGTTCAAGGAACCTCAGCGAAAACCCCACGACGGGCGGTGGCAGCGGATATGACTCACGGACATTTGTTTTTTGGCTGGTGTCGGGCGCCGGTCTTGGCTGGCGCGATCGGCTGCGCAATGCTGCTGATCGCGAATGGTGTGCAGGCGCAGCCCATCGCCACCTCATCTGGCAATGCCCCGGCCATGGCGTTGCCCCTGTTGCGGGTGTCGGACGAGAGTACTCGCGCGCCCAATAGCTTCGCCGATCTTGCCGCAAAGGTCGAACCGGCCGTGATCGCGGTCACATCAAAGATGTCCACGGCGTCGCTGCCCGATGGTTCCAGCCAACAATTCGCTACGCCCGATCAGGATGATCCGCAGCATGCTCCCGAACTCGGCATGCCCGGTCGGGGCAAGACGCCGAAGCAATCCAATCTGGCGACCCTGGGATCGGGTTTCTTCATTTCCCCGGACGGCTATGCCGTCACCAACAGCCACGTCGTGGAGAACAACGATACGGCGCAAGTCCGCACCAGCGACGACAAGACCTATTCGGCAAAGGTCGTAGGTCGGGACCCCCTGAGCGACCTCGCTTTGATCAAGGTCGAGGGGCGTAAGGATTTCGCTTATGTCGAGCTCGCCGATCAGCTACCGCGCATCGGCGACTGGGTGCTCACCGTCGGCAACCCGTTCGGGCTCAGAGGCACGATCACGGCGGGCATCGTCTCGGCGCGCGAACGCAATATCGGCATCGGCACCGATGAGGATTTCATCCAGATCGATGCGCCGATCAACAAGGGTGATTCCGGCGGTCCGAGCTTCGACGTCGACGGGAAAGTGATCGGCGTCAACAGCATGATCTTTTCTCCTTCAGGAGGCTCGGCCGGCGTCGCATTCGTGATCCCCGCCGACACCGTCAAGACGGTGATACCGCAGCTGAAAGAAAAAGGCAGGGTCACGCGCGGATGGATCGGAGCCGAGGTTCAATCGATCACGCCCGACATTGCCGACAGCCTTGGCCACGACAATATCCGCGGCGCCATTGTCGCAAGCGTCAAACGCAATGGTCCGGCCGCGAGGGCGGGACTGACCAGCGGCGATGTCATCACCTCGGTGGGCGGACAGGAGATTAAGAATGCGCACGACCTGACCAAGAAGATCCATGCGGCTCCGCCGGGGTCTTCCGTGCAACTCAGCCTGCTCAGGCAGGGCAAAGAGCGCTCGGTGAGCGTGACCCTGGGCAAGATGCCGGATCAATCCACCGTCGGCATGGCGCCACGGTGATTGCACGCCCAATCTCCCGACCACCCCGGTGCGGCTTGAGAATGTGCGTCGGGCACGTCAGTACCCGCGAACCCTGTCGATGGCATGAGGAGGCCGCCGCCCGACCTTCACTGCGTCCGCGGTGGCAATGACGGTGGCTGCGATCGCGCTGATGCTGACATCGCTCGCATCATGCGGCGTGATCTGGATTTGCGGATGATCCCAGAACGGATGGCCGGCTGGCAGCGGCTCGCGCGCGAATACGTCGAGCGCGGCGCCCGCGAGCCGGCCGCTATCGAGGGCCCCGAGCAGATCGTCTTCGACCAGGTGTTCGCCGCGGCCGACCTGCACGAGGTAGCCGCCGCGACGCATTGTTTCGAACAGCCGCCCGTTGAGAATGCCGCGGGTCTCAGGCGTGAGCGGCAGCAGGTTGACCAAGACTTCGGTCTGTTCGAGGATCGCGACGAGCCCCGCAGCACCATGAAAAACCCGCTCGGGGCCGCAACCGGACTTCGGCGTCCGGCTCCAGCACATCACGGGAAATCCCAGCAGCGCGAGGTCAGCGGCAACCCTCCGGCCGATCTCGCCATGGCCCAAAATGCCGACCGGGACGCTCTCGGCGCTGCGTTGGGCCCGCCGCTGCCACAGCCTCTCGCGCTGCTGCGCGAGATAGCCGGAAAAGCCGCGCTGGTGCCCGATCACGTGCCAGGCGACATAGCCCGACATCATCTGCGCCTGTCCGGGATCGACGACGCGGACCACGTCAATGTCGGCTCTAAGGCTGGGGCAGCCGATGATGTTGTCGACGCCGGCGCCGATCGAGCAGACCGCCTGCAGATTGGGGTAATGCGCAAAGGCATCATCCGGAGGATGCCAAGCCAATGCGAGGCGGACGCCGGCGGCAAGCTCATCGGCGCCGTGATCGACGACGTCCATGCGCTCGGCGATCCGGGCGAGCTCCGGACCAAGATAGAATCGGAGATCGAGGCGGCCAGAGACCAGAACGCAGCGCATGGATCAAGCCGCCTGCGACGATGCCATCCGTCCCGGGACGGCTGCCAGCAGCTCGCGGGTGTAAGCGTGCTCGGGCGCGGAAAACAGCGCGGAGGTCTGCTTCAGTTCGACAACGACGCCACGCTGCATCACGGCGATGCGGTCGCAGATTTGCGCGGCCACCCGAAGGTCATGGGTGATGAACAGCATCGATAGGCCGAGCCGCTCCTTGAGATCCTCGAGCAGCTTGAGCACTTGCGCCTGCACGGACACATCCAGCGCCGAGACGGCTTCGTCGGCCACGATGATCTCGGGCTCGAGTGCCAGCGCCCGGGCAATCCCGATGCGCTGCCGCTGCCCGCCGGAGAATTCGTGCGGGAAGCGCTCCGTGGCATTGGCGTTCAGCCCGACCAGTTCCAACAATTCTCGGGCGCGCTGGCGTGCTGCGGCCGGATCGACGCCGTGCGCGATCGGTCCGTCGGCGATGATGTTGCCGACCTTGCGGCGCGGATTGAGGGAAGCGAAGGGATCCTGAAAGATCATCTGGATGCGGCTGCGGTGCTTGCGCAATTCCTTGCCTTCGATCGCCGTGAAATCGGTGTCGCCAACGCGCACCGTGCCGCGATCCGGCTCGATCAGCCGCATGATCAGTCGCGCGACGGAGGATTTGCCGGAGCCGGACTCACCGACCAGGCCAAGTGTCTCGCCTTGCAGGATCGTGAAGTTGACCTGCTTTGCCGCTTCGACGCGTCGTTCCGGCCTGAACCATCCGCCGCTCGAGACATAGGTCTTGTCGAGGCCGATCACCTCCACGGCCTTGCGGCGGCCCGCCAGCGCAGGCCGTTGCGGCGGTTGCATGCTGGGGACGGCCGCGAGCAGCGCGCGCGTGTAGGCGTGCTGCGGGCGGCGCAGGACGTCGCCGGCCTCGCCTTGTTCGACCACCTTGCCATGCTGCAGCACCACCACCTTGTCGGCGATGTCGGCGACGACGCCGAAATCATGGGTGATGAACATCACCGCCATGTTGCGGCGGCGCTGCAGCTCGCGGATCAGTTTAAGGATTTGCGCCTGCGTGGTGACGTCGAGTGCCGTGGTAGGCTCGTCGGCCACCAGCACGGCCGGCTCCAACGCCAGCGCCATCGCGATCATCGCGCGCTGGCGCTGGCCGCCCGACAATTGGTGCGGGTAGGCCCGCATGGAGCGTTCCGGGTCTGGCAAGCCGACCTCGCGCAACAGGCTGAGGGCCTTGGCCTTGCGCTCCCTCGGTGTCGCGAGATCGTGGGCCTCGAACATCTCGGCGATCTGCTCGCCGATCCGCATCAAAGGATTGAGCGCCGTCATCGGCTCCTGGAACACCATGGCGATGTGGCGGCCGCGTAAGCGAAGCCAACCGGCTTCGTCGAGCTTCAGGAGATCCTGCCCCTCGAACAGGATCTCGCCGGCCTGCGGGATCACGCTGTCGGGCAACAGCCCCATCAGCGCATGCGCGCACATCGACTTGCCCGAGCCGGACTCGCCGACGACGCAGAGAATCTTGCCGGGCAGAAGATCGAAGGAGACGCCATCGACGGCGTAGGCGCGATCGGCGCCCTTGGGCAAGGCGAGCTTGAGCTCCTTGATGGAGACGGCGACGTCGGCGGACATGCGTCAGCGTTGCTCCCTGAGGCGCGGGTTGAGCGCGTCGTTGAGGCCTTCGCCGATCAGGTTCAGCGCCAGCACGGAAAGCAGGATGGCGAGGCCTGGAAACACCGTGATCCACCAGGCCTGACGGATCACGGTGCGGCCGGCCCCGACCATGTAGCCCCAGGACATCAGGTTGGGATCGCCGAGCCCCAGAAATGAGAGCGACGATTCCAAAAGGATTGCAGTCGCGACCATCAGCGAGGCCAGCACGATGACGGGGGACAGCGCATTGGGCAAAATCTCGCGCCAGATGATCCAGCTGTTGCTTTGCCCGGTGACGATCGCGGCCTGCACATATTCGCGTGTGCGCAGCGACAGCACCTCGCCGCGCACCAGCCGTGCCACCGGCGGCCAGCTTACGATCGCGATCGCGACCACGATCGAGATGATCGACGGCTGCAGGATCGCGACCAGCACGATGGCGAGGGCGAAGCTCGGCACGGTCTGGAAGAATTCGGTGAAGCGCATCAGCGCGTCGCCGACTCGCCCGCCGAAATAGCCCGCGAAAGCCCCGACGGGAATGCCGACCGCGAGCGCCGCGAGCGTCGAAACCAGCCCAACGAGCAGCGAGACGCGCGCGCCGTGGATCATGCCGGCCAATACGTCGCGCCCCAACGCGTCGGTGCCGAGCGGCAGCCCCTTGACCGTGAACGGCGGCAGGAACGGCCGCTGTACCATCCTCCAGGGCGAAGTCGGAAACAGCGTGGGCCCGAACAGCGCAATCATCATCGCAGCTGCGATGATGATGCAGCCGATCAGCCCGCCGGGATGGCGCAACAGGCTCGTTGCGATGCGTCTCATGATGCGAACTCGATGCGGGGATCGACCGAGCGGTAGATCAGGTCGGTGATGAGGTTGAACGCCAGCACCATCGCCGAGCAGACGACGAAGACGCCAAGGAGGAGATTGTAGTCGCGCTGCAACAGCGCGTCGTACATCAGCCGTCCGATGCCCGGCCAGGCGAACACGGTTTCGGTCAGCACAGCGCCGCCGACCAGCGTGCCGGCCTGCAGGCCGGCCAGCGTCACGACCGGAAGCAGCGCATTGCGCAAAACGTGTCGGCGCTGGACCACTGAATCGCGCAGGCCCTTGGCGCGTGCCGTCTTGATAAAATCGTGCCGCTGCACCTCGAGCATGGAGGCGCGCGTCATCCGCGCATAGGTCGCCATGAAGAACAATCCGAGCGTCGTCGCCGGCAGGATCAGGTGGGCGGCGACGTCGAGCGCATGGGCAAAGCCGGTATAGTCGGCACCGACCGTCTCGTAGCCGAAGCTCGGCAGCCAATCCATCGCGACCGAAAACAACAGGATCGCCATCAGCGCGACCCAGAACAGCGGCGTCGCATAGAACAACAGCGCCATCACCGTGATCAAGGTATCGGCCCAGGTGCCGGCGAAGCGCGCCGCGAGCGTGCCGAACAGGATGCCGAGACCGAGGGAGATGGCGAAGGCTGCGCCGGTCAACAATAGCGTCGCCGGCAGCCGATCCATGATCAGCGTCGAGACCGGCATCTGCTGGCGGAAGGAGAAGCCGAGATCGAGCGTGGCGATGCCTTTCACATAGCGATAGAGCTGGACCGGGAGCGGCTTGTCCAATCCGAATTTCTCCCGCAGCTGCGCGATGAAGACCTTGTCGCTGGCGCCGGCCTCGCCAGCCATCACCATCGCCGGATCGCCGGGCGCCATGCGGATCAGGAAGAAATTCAAGACCACGATCGCGAACAGCACGACCACTGCCTTGGCCGTTCTCTGGGCAATGAAGGCGAGCATTTCCGCTTATTCCATTGGCGTTCGGGGCGGGTTTGCGGCCCGCGGCAGTGATCAACCCTGCCGCGGGCCGCGGACGCGAGCGGCTATTTGTCGATCCAGGCGTCGCGGAAGCCGTCGTTGACACCGATCGCCGTAGTGATCAGGTTCTTGATCTTGCAGCGGGTGATGGTCGGGAACTGCAGCTCCAAAAGCCAGGCCACCGGTACGTCGTCGACCAGGATCTTCTGCACCTTGTCGTAGATGGCCTGGCGCTGGGAATCGGAGGTCGCGACCGCACCCGCGGCGAACAATCTGTCGACCTCGGGATTGGAATAGCCCTCGACGTTGTTGAACACCTGGCCCTTGGCGATCGCGCTCGTGATGTAGTTGCGGGAAACGCCGAGCGCGGGATCGCCATATTGGTAGAGATAGGTGAAGGCGATGTCGTAGTCCCAGTCGGCGATCTTCTGGTTGCCGCCGGCGACGTCGGTTGCGACCATCTCGATGTTCATGCCGACGTCCTGTAGGTTCTGCTTCACCGCCTCCGCCCAGCGCTGCCAGGTTTCGCCATAGGCAAGCGGCAAGAGACGGATCTTTTCGCCGTGGTAGCCGGCCTCCTTCAGCAGCGCCTTGGCCTTGGCCGGGTCGTAATCATATTTGGGCACGTCGTCGGTGTAGAATTTCGTGGTCGATGCGGACGGGCCAGTCGCCACCTTGCCGAACCCGTTCCAGATCACGTTCTTGGCGAAGTTGCGGTCGATCGCGTACATGATGGCCTGGCGCACCTTCTTGTTGGCCAACGGGCCCGAGCGGTTGTTGAGCCACAGCCAGGCCAGCGGGCTGAAGAATTCCCACCCCTTGCCGGTCACGCAGGTGCCCGGCAGCTTGGACAGGCGCGGCACGTCGAAATTCTCCACCGAACCGCCTGGCAGTACGTCGACCTTGCCGGTTTCGAACGCGACCGCGCGCGCCGCGGCGTCGGGAATGACCTGCCAGTAGATGTCGTTGATATAGGGCTTGCCCTTCTCGTGGTAGTTCGGGTTCTTCACGAGGTGAATGAACGAGCCCTTCTGCCACTCCTTGAACATGAAGGGGCCGGTGCCGATGGGCGCATTGTTGTAGGGATTGGTCTTCCAGTCGGTGCCTGCATAGAGGTGCTTCGGGATCATCGGCAGCGAGCCGACTTCGAAAATTCTGATGAAGGGGCCGAACGGCTCCTTGAGCGTGAACACGACGGTGAGATCGTCGGGCGCTTCGACCTTGTCGACCACCGCCAGATTGTTGCGGGCGCGCGCGTTGGTCTGCTTCAGCATGTCGACCGAGAACAGTACGTCGGCCGAAGTGAACGGCTTGCCGTCATGCCAGGTGACACCAGGCTTGAGCTTGAAAGTGTAGACCTTGCCGTCGGGGCTGATGGTCCAGCTTTCGGCGAGGCCGGGCAGCGGCTCGAGTGTCGGGCTGTAGCGCAACAGGCCTTCGAAGATATTGCCGGCCACCATTTGCGTCGGGCCGTTCTGGATCATCGCGAGCATCAGGCCCGGCGGCTCGGGCTGGATCACCGTGTTGAT
>JBLMWS010000149.1:0-5177 GCA_050257355.1 Gemmatimonas sp. | reverse complement strand
TGGTTTCCCCAGCCTGGCAGCGATACCGGTCGACGTTTCACATGTCAACGCGAGAACTCGGAGCACTCACAACCAAAGCGAAGCCCAAGTTATTGATCTTGATCCATCGTGGGAACGCGGGCTGCGACCAACTGGGGACGGAGGCGTGCCGCCAAGCCGGCAGCGAGGAGCAAATGCTCAAGGAAGTGCGTCAAACGTACACGGGCCGGGTAGTCGCCGGCCACGACCTGGACATTTACTGAGCGTGCGAGGTTCCTCGCCGCGGGACACTGCAGGCGCGTCGCCTAACCCGCGGCTGCAGCGGACGCGCATGCGCGCGCCGCTGAGCCGCAGCCCGTTCGGCGCCGACCGCCAATGTTCGTAATCGAAGACGAGGAACATGCCGAGTCCGGGGGCGAATTCGCCACCCTAGAGGCGGCGTTGCTCGAACTGCGGCGCAGAGCTAATCTTCCTTGGGATCAGCCTCCAAACCAGGCACCTTGCGTGAGCTGGAAGACCTGTGGCCGGACGTACGAGATCGTGGAGTACGACGTCTCAGTGACACCATGGGCTGAAATCCGTCGGAAGCCTTTTCTGAAGGTGTCGTCCGCTGGCGCAAGTTGGCTATCGGGTGCGGCGCCATGAAGCACTGGTCGCCGAACACGCGGCTGCAGGCCGGTTGCTTCCTGTATATATCTGCCATATACTTAACGCGTGGCGGATGACCCTCTAGCGGGCTGTACCGGCTTTGACTGGGATGATGGAAACCTCGAAAAGAACTGGGAACGGCACCGCGTCCCGTTTTGGGAAGCAGAAGAGATCTTTTTCAAGGAGCCACTCCTCGTCTCGTCGGATCGGAAGCACTCAACCACGGAGCGACGCTTCCTGGCGCTCGGTCAGACGGACTCAGGTAGGCGGCTCTTTGTCAGCTTCACGGTCCGCAAATCCCTTATTCGCATCATCTCAGCGCGAGACATGACCCGGAAGGAGCTCAGAGCCTATGACCAGAGCAAAGCGTAAGCAGATCCCGAAGTTCGAATCTGAGGACCAGGAGCGCGCATTCTGGGCCGAGCACGATTCAAGTGAATTTGTGGACTGGGGTTCCGCTGAGAGGAAGAGCTTTCCTAAGCTTCGTCCAACTTTGCGAACAATCTCGCTGCGCCTGCCTGAGTCGATGATTGGTCATCTCAAGGTCCTGGCCAACAAGCGGGACATCCCATATCAGTCCCTGCTAAAGCAGTTTCTGGCAGAGAGGCTAGAGAACGAGCTATCAAGAGGCGCCTAACATGCGCTTCCAGCGGACTCGCTCGCGCGCTTCGCTTACTCGCTCACCGCTGAAGCGCAGACCGTTAGGCCGCTGAGAAACATCGGCGCCGCCTTAGCCCAGTGTCACGGCCGATTCGTTTCTCAGATGCACCTTATCGAGCGCGAGCACTGGACGTTGTGTTGGAGCCATTGGTTTACATTACGAATCTAGCGGCGGCGATCTGCTTGTACCCCGCGTGGCGAACGAGTCGAATTCGGTGGGAGCCAGATGTCGAACAGCTGATCCGATTGTTCACGGACCGGTTGCGACCGATTATCTGCTTTGCTTGGCACGCGTACGAACTCAACGGCGTCTGCGTATTCCGCGATTTTCCACGTGACCTCGTGCCTGTTGCTATTGGTCACGATGGGCCTGCATCGCGAGCGTTGCAGCAATCGGTTGCTTGGTACGGCTTTCCGATCTGGGTTTACCGTCGTCGGTCGCCGATTCAGCCAAAGGCTCAGATAATCAATCTTCTGAGGGCAGAGCGGCCGGTCATCGGCGTATTTGTCGATTCGGGAGGACCTGACGGCCAAGTCAGACCTGGTTTCTTGGAGGTCGCGCGAGCCGCCGAGGCTCTTCTCGTCCCGATGGCCTGGCATGCGCGACCTGGGCTTGTGCTTCGAGCTCCACGCCGTCGCTACTGCCTGCCGCTCCCGTTCTCGCAGATTACGGCGCACCATGGCCAGCCATTGGACGGAATCCACGCAACGCTCGCCGATTGTCGAGGCGCTCTTGAGGCACTCGAGCGACGGCTGTAATGCGGCGACCAGCGAGTCCCAGCGGTCAGGGAATTCTCAATGAGTGCGCAGCTGCCTAACAAGCTTGGGGGTTCTTGGCCGGATGACACCTCATCTGTGCCTTCTCGCCGGCACGGTTCTGCTGAGCGGAGGTTGCCTCCGATCTCGGATGCCCTGTGTGTACGAAATGCCTGAGGCGTTTCGAGGTTGGGTTCTCATCCAGCACGGCCGGCCCGGATGTCCGGTGACTCCCCAGGACAGGCAATATGGGTGACGAACTTGCGCCGGGGACGCTCAACAGCGTCCTGAAGCAGGCTGGTTTGAAGGGGTAACCATGCATCGCTACCTCGTCGTAATCGAGAATGCGGGTCCAAATTACTCGGCGTACTCGCCGGATCTTCCGGGTTGCGTTGCAACCGGTGCGACACCCGAAGAGACTAAGAAGAACATGGCTGAAGCAATCGAGTTTCATCTTCAGGGCATGACGGAGGATGGTCTTCCGATCCCTGAGCCCTCTTCAGTCGCCGACTACGTAGAGGTCTCCTGACGTCCGGTTACCGCCCGACGCCGAACACGCGGTCCAGCGGACTCGCTTCGCTACGCTCCGCTCGCCGCTGAGCCGCAGCCCGTTAGGCCACGGAGGCCAGCTAGAAACGCTTGCAGCAGAACAGGATCCCGCGGTTGCATGCCGACATGAGCAAGGTAGAGTCTCTCGAGCGCGAAGTTTCCAACCTCAGTCCGCAGGAGTTGGCGGCCTTTCGCGAGTGGCTTGCGAAGTACGACGCTGACGCCTGGGATCAGCAGATCGAGAGCGACGTGAAGGCTGGCAAGCTCGACCGGTTGGCCGCGGAGGCGCTGGCGGCGCATGATCGGGGCGAAACCAAGGGCATGTGAAGCACTTCGCGTCACCCGAGTTCTGGGCGTGCCTGGCGAAGCTTCCGGGCAACGTCCAAGAGCTCGCTCGAGAGAAGTACGAATTGCTGAAGGGCAATCCTTACCATCCGTCGCTCCATTTCAAGAGGGTAGGTCGCTTCTGGTCGGTTCGTGTCGGTCGCTCGTATCGAGCGCTCGCGGTCGATGCCGCGGATGGAGTCGCTGGTTCTGGATCGGAACGCACGCAGACTACGATCGTCTGGTCGGCTAATCGCGGCGTCTCCGCCGTGGCCGAACACGCGGCCGCAGCCCGTTAGGCGACAGGAATCCACTGCGCGCTGGTCAGGTAGGATTCCGCGAAGCCGACCGTCGGCCGAATTGGCGCGTTCCGTTTCTTTTTCTACAGCAACGAGGGCTCCGAGCCGGCCCACGTCCACGCGCAGCAGGAGCGTAAAATCGCCAAATTCTGGCTGGATCCGGTCGTATTGGCCTCGACGGGCCGCTTTTCGGCTTCCGAACTGCGGTCGATTGAGCGTATCGTGTTGGAGAATCGTAAACGGTTCCTGGAGGCCTGGAATGAGTTCTTCGGTAGTTGAAGCCGTTCCTCGGGCTCAAGATGTTCTGGTGACCGAGGACGAGCTAACCGTATCGCTGGTGGACGGCCGAAGAGTTAGCGTGCCTCTGGCCTGGTTCCCGCGTTTGCTCCACGCTTCGCCGGTTCAGCGCTCGAACTGGCAACTCCTCGGTGACGGTGAAGGCATCCACTGGCCAGATGTCGATGAAGACCTCAGCGTGGCAGGTATCCTGCGGGGCGTCCCGGCTGCTCGGAAGAACCGCTAAGACCCTGTCGCCGAACACGCGGCTGCAGCGGACTCGCGTCGCTCCGCTCGCCGCTGAGCCGCAGGCCGTCAGGCCATGCCTGAGAAATGGTGCTGCGCGGGCATCGAAGCCGCCTTCGGGGACCGACACGATGCTTCGATCTATGTCATTCCCGAACCGCCGTCGGATGCGTCGGCCACCCCTAGCTCTTGGTTGGGAATGCGCTCGGTTCGACTCGACGAACTCCCCAAGCTGGAGGGCCACCCGGCGCCCGTACAGATGACGTTAGGCACATGGAATCCGATTCGTTTCTGCCCGTGGTGCGGCGCTCGCTTGGCGCGTTTCTATCGCGCAAGATTTCCCCAGCTTGTAGATTCGCGACTGTCCGCAGAACATGGCCTGGCCTGACATTTCGCTCCAGCGGGCTCGAGTCCCTCGCTTCACTCGGGTTCGCTCGTCGTTGAGCTTACGCGCGTTCGGCGTCACAGGCTCGAGGTAAAGGTGTTCTGTCCAAAGTGTGGCGACGAGTATCGGGCTGGCTTCACGCACTGCTCCGATTGCGGCACTGACCTTGTCGATAAGCTGCCTGAAGTCGAGGAACCAGGCCCGCTCGAGATGGTCACGGTGCTAGAGACCGGCGATCAGAGCCTCGTCGCGGTGGCTAAGTCCGTCCTGGAGGGAGCGGGAATTCCGTGCATCGCTCGAAACGAGCGGCTGCAGAATCTTTTTGGTTGGGGGGCGATCGGTACGGGTTTTAACGCCGCGATGGGCCCCATTCGGCTACAGGTACTCAAGGAAGACGCGGAAGCCGCCAGGGGGCTGCTCGCCGAACAAGCCCCGCCTTCGTCCGAGGAGGGTGACGCCTAAAATCCGCGTGCAGCGGACTCGCTCATCGCCTTCGGCTCTTCGCTCGCCGCTGACGCGCCGCCCGTTAGGCGGACCGAAGCACTATCCAATTTCACGTAGCCCCGGCCAGCATGTGAGCCAGGCCGGCCGGGGCGAGTAGCGCGCCGAGGGTCAGCCGTGAGGACCGACTGCCCACTCGCTGATGCCATGCCACGAGGGATCGAGGTCGAGACCAATGAGCCAGGCGGCCGACCGCGAGATCGACGATTTCATGACCGTCCCACGCTCGCGCCCAGGGCGACGAGAAGCTCGTCCAGTTGCTCGAACGTCTCGTTCATCACATCCGCCGCCCCGGTGCCGGCAGCGTCGAGAGCTTCCTTCGAGGGATAAAGCTCGTGCATGACCAGCAACGTCTTGCTGCCTTTTTCCTCGAAGGTCACCGTCGTGACGGAACCCTCGTCACTTTCCTCATTGGTCCAGACGAGGCGCGAGTGCGGTGTTACTTCCTTGTACGTGCCGAAGAATGCCGACTGTGAGTCCCCGTGTGCGAACTCCAAACGGTACTTGCCCCCGAGACGAACATCCATTTCGCAGGAAAGCAGAGACATTCCCAT
>JBLMWS010000148.1:0-5364 GCA_050257355.1 Gemmatimonas sp. | reverse complement strand
TCGTCACTTACGTCTTTGTGCCGGCTTATGCCATCACCGCCGGCGGACTGTTATTGCCGTTGGCGGCGCCGCTGTTGGGTGTCGGCATCGCCGTGTCCGGCGCACTCTATTTTGCCGATCGTCGCATGAAGGGAGTGGACAACCATTTTCGCGGGTTTCCCGGATTGTGGAATGTCGCCGCGTTTTATCTGTTTCTGCTGCATTGGCCGGCGGCAGTGTCGAGCGTGATCGTGCTCGGATTGATCGCAGCGACGTTTTTTCCCTTTCACGTCTTGCACCCCATACGCACGCTTCGGCTGCGCTGGCTCACCCTCGCGCTGATGGCGCTGTGGGCTGTCCTTGCGCTCCACACGCTGCTTTGGGATTTCGACGTGGGAGGGCCCGTCGTCGTCACCTTGTGCGCAATTGCGGCCTATGTCGTGGCGAGCGATGCTGCTATCCGTTACCTGCGATCATTCAAATCATGACCGAATTGCTGTTCAGCCCAGAGGCCTGGGCCGCGCTGTTGACGTTGACGGCACTGGAAATCGTGCTCGGGATCGACAACGTCATCTTCATCTCCATCGTCGTCTCGCGAATCCCCGAGCCGCGAGCGAAGCACGCCCGCCAAATCGGACTGGCGTTGGCGCTGTTGTTCCGCATCTTGCTTCTGAGTCTCTTGGTTTGGCTCATTGGTTTGACCGAGGCCGTGCTGACCGTGCGCGGCATGGCGTTTTCCTGGCGCGACATCGTCCTGATCCTCGGCGGACTGTTCCTGCTCGCAAAGGCTACTCACGAGATTCACGGTGAGGTCGAAGGCGGCGAGCAGGCCGGCGGAGGCGGGCACGGCACCAGCGCGTTTCTCTGGGTGGTTGCGCAGATCATCGTCATCGACATCGTGTTCTCCGTCGACTCCATCATCACCGCCATCGGCATGGCTCAGGAACTGGCCATCATGATCGCGGCTGTCGTGATCGCGGTCGTCATCATGTATATTTCGTCAGGCCCCATCGCGCGCTTCGTTGCGAACCATCCGACCACCAAGATGCTTGCGCTGGCGTTCTTGGTTTTGATCGGCGTCGCGCTGATCGCCGACGGCTTCCACTTCCACATCCCTCGCGGCTACATTTATTTCGCGATCGCATTCTCGGCCGCGGTGGAGTTCTTCAACGTGCTCGCAAGGCGCAACCGCAAGGCGGCAGGCTGATCCGCAGGCCGCATCGTGTTGACAAGTCGCGTGCGATGGCATTCGTTGCAACTTCGACAAGGCACCCGGGGGAGGTGAGGGATGATCAAGGCCGTGCGCGTCCATAAGGTGGGAGGGCCGGAAGCGCTGGTCTACGAGGCCATTGACGTGCCGCCGCCGGGACCGGGCGAGGTGCGTATCCGCCAGCACGCGGTCGGCCTGAATTTCATCGATGTCTATTACCGCACGGGCCTGTACAAGGCACCCGGACTGCCATTCATCGCCGGCAACGAAGCGGCGGGTGAGGTGGTCGCGGTCGGCCCTGGCGTGACGCATTTCCATCCCGGCGACCGGGTCGCCTATTATACCAATCTCGGCGGCTATGCGAGCGAGCGCAACATCGCTTGGGAGAAACTCGTCAAGCTGCCCGATCACATCACCTTTGAACAGGGCGCTGTCCTGATGCTCAAGGGGTTGACGGTATGGTACCTGCTGCACGAGACGTTCAAGGTCGAACAGCACCATCGCGTGCTGATCCATGCCGCCGCCGGCGGCATCGGGCTGCTCGCGTGTCAATGGGCGCGCGCAATGGGCGCCCATGTGATCGGCACGGTCGGCTCGAAAGCGAAGGCCGACCTCGCGCTCGCCAACGGTTGCGATCACGTCATCCTCTACAACGAGGAGGACTTCGTGGCGCGGGTGAAGCAGATCAGCCGCAACGAACTTTGCGACGTCGTTTATGACGGCGTCGGCAAGGCGACCTTTCCAGGTTCGCTGTCCTGCTTGAAGCCGCGGGGTCTGTTTGTGAGTTTCGGCAATGCCTCGGGGCCGGTGCCGCCGTTCGCGATCGCTGAATTGAACAATCACGGCTCGCTATTTGCGACCCGGCCAAAGCTCAATGACTATATCGGCACTCGCAGGGAATTGCTCGAAGGGGCCGACGCGTTGTTCGCCGCCGTGATCAGCGGCACGCTGCACGTGCCCATCAATCACGCCTACGCGCTGAAGGACGCGGCCAAAGCGCATAACGACCTGGAAAATCGGGTAACGACCGGGGCCTCGATCTTGAAGCCGTAGCCGGCGACCCGAGACGGCCTTCGCTCTCGCGTCCGCCAAAATCGAACCGAGGCTGGGTGTGAGAGGATGCCGAACGCTCTCAGCGGGCGGATCTCGAGTATCAATGGCCGAGAGCGGGCCAGATCAGTCGTTCGTCGCCATTTCACCGACCTGGCGGCGCTGGTGCGCCAGTCCCGCCCGGGTCTTCTTCCACGATTTGACGTCGCCGCCGGCCTTGGCGGAAGCGTTATCCTTGTACAGGCTCGAGGCAAGCAGGGCGGCCTGGGTCCGGCTTTTCAGCTTCAACTGGTGCAGGATCGCGGAGACGTGGAGCTTGATAGTGTTCGGCGAACGGAACAGCTCCCCCGCGATCTCCTTGTTGGTTTTGCCCTGGCCCAAGAGACGCAGGACCTCGATCTGACGCTTGCTCAGCCTGGAGCGGACCATCGCCCGGTGACTTTCGTCCAGCTCCGAGGTGTCCCGGGCGGAGGAAGTCGATTGGGCGCCGGCGAATATCGCGTTCAGTTGCGACGACAGCGTTTCCGAGACGGAGCGCTCGACCGCCGAGCTGATCGCGTCCACGTGGCTCGCCGGCGCAAGCTTGCCGGTCGTGATCTGCATGGTCTTGGCGCCGATATCGCGCGGCAGCATGTCGGTCAGGTTCACGTGCAGGAGCGCCACCCCGGAAGCCTTGGCGCGCGAGAGCGGCATCCCGATGAGGTAGAACCACCGTTTCTCGTCCGGTGAATCGCAGGGATAGACCAGCGTCAACAGGTCGAGGCGGCCCGCGAGTAACGCCTTCAACTCCGTGGCGAAACCGGACGCTTCTGCCGTCTCCGCTTTGCAAAATCGAAGATAGTTCGAGCCGATGCCGGCGTCGTGGAGCCGCAGTCCGTTCCGTCGTCCGAAATCCTTCCACGTCTCGTTGACGGCGACGATCTGTCCTGTCGCATCGAGAATTGCCGCGCTCACCGGCAACGCATTCAATGCCTTGAATATCTCGACGGCACCGTTCACGGGAACAACCTGATTAGCGACGCGGACCGCGGCGCGATCGCCTGCCTTGCTGCGAATTCCTCCGCCGCGCCTGTTGTTGCGACTGCTCTCAAGAACAGTCGCTTCGGGCTATTGATACAATTCCATTCGATATGAGATTTCCGCCAGCAGTGATTGATGCAGATCAAGGCGGAGCGCTGGAAGAACAGCGGCTCGGCAAGTAGGCCGGGCATCGCCCTCAGCCAATCAGAACAGCGGTTTTTCGTTCCGTCGTACGTCACAGGTGTATCTTGAGTGATCTTTTGGTCTCGGCCATGTTCGGAGTGAGCGTTGCTACTTCCATCTCCTCGCTGGACGACGCTTTCATAGACGTGCTGTCGCTCGGGATCGCGCGCGGCCGCCTTCCAAGCGCCGTCGAACCCGGCGCCGCCATTCCGAAAACCGCGGTTTTCGTCGCGAATTGGCACGAGGAGGACGTGCTGGGACAGATGGTCGAGGGCAATCTCGCCCGCATCCCGATCCGTGAGGTGTCCTTCTTTCTCGGCGTATATCCGAACGATACCGGAACGCTTCGCGTGGCCAGGGAGCTCGAGGCAAAATACCCCGAGCGCGTCCGCGTCGTCGTCAACACGTTGCCAGGACCGACCTCGAAGGGCCAGATGCTCAACGAGATGTTCGCGCAGGTGTTCTCAAGGTCTGACTGCCCCGAGCTCGCCGTGCTGCATGACAGCGAGGACGTCATCGATGCCCGCACCTTCCGGGTCTATGCCGCCTATGCGGCGGATCATGATTTTATCCAGGTGCCGGTGTTTTCGCTCGACCGGGGCAAGGGGGCGCATGTCGCATCGACCTACATGGACGAGTTCGCCGAGCGCCACACCCGCGAGATGATCGTGCGCAACGCCGTCGGCGCAACCATCCCGTCGGCCGGCGTCGGTACCTGCATGACCAAGCGGCTCGCGATCCATTTTCTGAAGGAGCGCGGCCAGGTCCTGATGTCGGGCACCGTGACCGAAGACTACATCCTCGGCATCGAGGCCAAGCGCGCCGGATTCAAGGCCGCGTTCGCGGCAGTGTCCGCCGGCGCCGAGGACGGCCGCGACTTCGTCGCGACGCGCGAATTCTTTCCGAGGACGGTCGCCACCTCGATCAAGCAGAAGACCCGCTGGGTCTACGGCATCAACTTCGAGGCGACGCGAAAGCTCGGCTGGCGCGGCGATGTCTGGGATTTCTATTTCTTCATCCGCGACCGCAAGGGCATGATCACGAATTTCCTGCCCACCATGTCGCTCCTCCTGTTCGTCTGTGCACTGTTCAGCGATCTCGATTTCACCGACCTGCCGCAGGGCCTGCAGCAGATCTTCATCTTCTCGCTGTGGATCAACCTGTTCGCGCTGGTCGGCCGTTACGTCGTCCGCGTGGCCGCCTGCCGCGAAGTATACGGCACGTTCGATTGGATCGGGGTCGCCGTCCGGTGGCCTGTGTCGAACTACATCAACATGGCCGCCGTGTTTCTGGCGTGGAAGATCTATCTCGGCGTCTCCGAATTCGCGACCAGGCCGATCGTGTGGTCCAAGACCGTCCACGAGATCCCCGAAAATTTCGCGACCGTCACCCGCTGATCGAGTCTGACAGGAAAATCACATGCGAATTCTCGTTGCGTTCGGGACGCGTCCCGAGATCATCAAGCTCGGCCCGGTGTGCAGAGCCTTTCAGCGCAAGGGCGTGGACCTCGACGTCTTCTGGTCGGGTCAGCACATCGAGCTCGCGGCCGGCCTGCTCGACCTGTTCGGTATCGAGGTCACCAGCGCAGGCGTCGACATCGTTGATCAACCGGGGCTGGGCAGCAAGCTCGGTCTCATGACCGGACAGGTCGAACGGCTGTTGAAGACGAAGCGGTACGACTGGATCGTGGTGCAGGGCGACACCGCTACGGCGGCGGCGGCCGCTACTGCCGGCTTTCTGAACGGCGTCCGCGTCGCGCATGTCGAGGCGGGGCTGCGCACCGGTGATCTTCATTCGCCGTGGCCGGAAGAATTCAACCGCCGCCTCATCGCCCTTGCGTCGGCCGTTCATTTCGCGCCGACCGCGCAGTCGCGCGACAATCTGCTGGCCGAAGGCATCCTGCCGGACCAGGTGATCATGGT
>JBLMWS010000147.1:0-8136 GCA_050257355.1 Gemmatimonas sp. | reverse complement strand
CTCGCCGACAGCTTGACGTTCTCCGCCGGCGCGCTACCGGTGTTGGTGACGACGATCGGAATCGAGGTCTGCTGCGCCGCGACCGCACGCGCGCTCAACAGGCCATCGCGCCCCGCCACCTGCAGCTGCGGCTGGCCGACGACGTCGAGCGCAAGATCGGTCTTGGCGGTGGCGTCCTCCGCCTTGACGGTCACGCTGACCGGGAAGTGGCCGGCGTCGATCGTGCTCGGCGGCCGCACTTTCAGCTTGATGTCCTTTGACTGACCGGCGTCGATCGGTATCGCGGACAGCTCCTGGGTGCCATAGGCCTCGGTAAAGGAGGTCTCGAAATTCTCGGGCGCCTGCGCCGCGAAGCTGACGTTGAGGTTACGGCCGGAATCGTTCTTGATCGTCAGCGTGTATTCGAAATTCGATTTGGGGCTGCCGCGCAGCGAGGGCAGTTGCGCCTTCACCGTCAGCTTGGCCGGCAACTGCTTGGCAAGCGCGACCTGGATCGGCAGGCTGGCCTGATTGCCCTGCCCGTCCGCCTTCACCGTCAACGTCTGCTCATCGAGCTTGGCGTTGGCCGGCACATCGAGCCGCAGCTGCAGCGAGACGTCCTTGTCGGGCGCGGGCATCGCAGCCGCGACCGGCTGACCGCCGCCGAGGATAGTGGCGGTCCAGCCGCTCGGCACGCCCGTGACGGAGAGGTTATAGCGCTCGGGGCTGAGACCGTAATTCTGCAGCCGCAGCGGAATGTTCGACGTGGTGCCCGGCCTGACGGTGACCGCGGGATAATCGGTCATCAAGTAGAGGCCTTTGATATTCGGATCGTGGGTGTCGGCGGCCTGGGCGGCCGGCACGATCAGCGAAATAGCGAGAGCAATGGGGGCGAGAGCAAACGCTCGCATGACGACACTCCTGGGAGATGAACAAGTCAGGCACGTGTGGCGCCGCGGGTCACGTCGTGACAGCGGCGCGTGGGAGGCCGCACAATCTTGCCAAAGTTTTGAAAAATTTTGGCGCCACAATTACAAGTGAGTAATCTGAGGCGTTTCCGGATCAGACTTTAGTTTTTAGACTTTAGTTCCTGGGTTTTGTCCCAAAAGAGAGAGCGTCGTTTTTTCGCGCGCCCGCAACCGCCGCCACGCGCAAGCACGATCGGCCGCCTTGGCCAAAGCGCGACGCGATTGGGTTGGATCGACATCGCGCTCTGCCTCTTTGATGGAGCATGATCTCTTCGGAAAGCCGCTCCACACTTTTTGCGGATCACGCTCTAAGCGGCCGACGGTGTTACGACCTTCAACGGCACCGCGATCGGCGCGAACGTCGCAAACTCCGGTGTCACGCCGGCAAGTTGCTCGAGATACCCGGCGTAGTCGGGTGAGTCCTGGTGCACGAAGCCGAGTCGAGCGGGCGTCTCGCCGAGGCGCTGCAGTACCACCGGGGCGGTCGCAGGGATGAAATGGATCCTGGCGGGATTTGAAAGCGTCAGCACCAATCCTCGCGCGGCGCCGATGTGATCCGGCCGGCTGACCATCATGACGCGAACGGCGCCTCTATCGATCGTGACCAGGCTCATGAAGGGCTTGCCGTCCGGTATATAGACCTGGCCGATCTGGGCGTGATTGCTGTCGGGCCGATTGCGTTCTTCAAACAACAGGCACGCGCGCTGGTCATCCCAGCGGATCGCAACTTCGTAGGCATTGATCACGGAGGGATTGGTAAAGGTCGGCCGAAAGCAGACATAGCGTCCCTCCAGATTGGCAACGCTCTCCCGGCTGTAGCCGCCGAGTTCCTGCAAGGCGCCGCGCGGTCCTGTTCTCTCAACCGGGAGGCTCGCGACGTCGGCCGCTCCGTTCGCGAGAGCCGAGCCGGAATCGAACCTCACCAGGAGCGGGTTCGACGGGTCGAACATCGACGCTCGCCTGGTCACGCGGACCGATCGCGGGAAGATGCCGAGCACGATCGCGCCCAAGACGAATCCCGCGACCGCCAGCGTGCAGGTCAAGATCGACCGGCTCGCGCCGATCGATTGCAGGACGTCCGGTCGCAACAACGCAGAGATCAGGAAGCCCGCGACCGCGAAGACCGCAGCGTTGAGCGCCGCGCCAACAAGCGTCAAGCGCCACCACGCCCTTGCCAGCCTACCGTGATAGGCGCATGTCAGTCCGATCGAATACGTGCACTGGAAGGGCAGGAGCACGAACGACCATCGCTCGACAAACAGCGCAAGCGAGTGGCTGAAGGAAATGCTTCCCGTGTTGAGCAGATCCTGGACCAGCGGCCAGCCGATCCGCAGCACGATGCATAATCCGACGACGACCAGCGCCGCCAGCGCAAGTTCGGCAAGAGGCGGAAAGCGCCAGGCATCATCCTCCTCGCCGCGAATGAAGCGTTGGGCGACCGTGGTCGCCGCAATCACGGCCATACCCAATTGGATTGCCATCAGCACCGAATACATGAAGATCTGGCCGAATGGCTGTCGGCCCGGCAGCACGATCGACATGAACAGGAACAACGTGATGATCGACAAGATCGCGGCAACCCATTGGTCGAGACCGAACGCGGGAGAATGATCGCGCGATTGAGCCCCATGCCCGAGAGCCGGTTCCGTCGACCGCTCTCGGTCACGTCAAGATAAAGCACGTATCTCGCGATCAACCTGCAAACCGCCAGCGACAGGTCGTTGATGGTCTTCTTGAGCGCCTCTTCCATCTGCTTCGTCGGCTTCGACGAACTGAAGCAGGCGAGCCCGTTGTCCATCAGGCTCTCATAGAGAGCAAGCGATTGCTCCACCGTCTTTTCATTGAGTCGCATGATCCGTCGGTAGGCCGAGCGGGTGCCGACGTTTGACGCAAAGCCAGCCGGCGTGCCCGCGTTGTCAGGCATGATGAAGAGCCAATAGAACGAGATGGCGCGGGTGAACCGCGACGCCAACGAGCCGTCGTTGCTGAACCGCAGCGCGTTCGATCCGATATTGGTCGAGATCTCGCGGGAGATGTTGTCGATCAGGGACCGATCCGACAGCTGCAACTCGCCATGCGCGAGTTCGACGGCCAACTGTTCGGCTTCCGCGGGGATGGCGGCGAGCTGGTAGCAGAACCGCCGTGCTCCATCGTCCATTTTTCCGACCGGCTTGAACTGCGAAGCCACCGTGATCACCAGGAGGCCGATGACCGGGAGCGACGGGCTCAGCCATTCGTTCGCCTTGAGCGATTGAGCAACGGCCGCGCTGATGCCGTCGATCCCGTAACTTCCCGCGCTCAGCATGATGATGACGAGAAGCCACAGCCCGATCAGAAGCGCGTAATAGAACAGCACGCCGGTATAGAATAGGAGAAACGTCGTTCCCGTTCGGTTGGTCGGCGGCCGGTTGAACCGGATGAGCGCGACCACGAACAACAACAGGCCGGAGACAATCCATAATCCCTGATTCACGACGGTGTGCATGGCCGCCTCCCATTGGGCTTGTTTCCGCGTCGGCTAATTCAGGCTTTGCTGACTCCGGGTCTACAAGGACCGGCACTCGACCAGGCCGAGCGATCCGGAAAAACGGCAGCCAGGATATCAAGGCCCGGTCCGGCCAGATGTAATCCGGTTCACATCTCCCTAACCGTTAGTTGAGGAGTGATCCTTCCTTCAACCGTGACCGGAATGGCAGGCGATCTCCAGGCCAGTCGTTCTCCAGGCTCGCGTCAATCAAATCCCGGCGGGGGTTGCGACCGCGAGCAGGCACGCCCCGCACACCTGCGACCCTCTGTTCCAAAGGAATTATCTCTGGTAGTCTGATGCCAACTCCGGCGAGAGGAGCGGCGCCATGGATAGATACATCGCCCGCGCAAACATCGACCACTATCTCGGCCTGCTGGATGGCCGGGATATCCCCTCTGAGAGACGAGCGGTCATCGTCAAGCTGCTCGTCGACGAAGAGGACAGGCTTGGCCATGACCTCGAGCAGCTTGAATTTGCCGAAAGCAGGGCCGCGGAAGGCCGCAGCCGGCTGAAGCGGCTGCAAGACATACTCAGCGTCGCGGCGCCGGCGGATCGGGCGCAGGCGGAGCGCTTGCTGGCCAATTTCGAAGCGATTCAAAAGCTGCTGGACGGCTTTTGTCATCACCTTCGCATGAAGGTGAACGTCCGGCTTTAGGCCATCGTCATGGCTCCGACCGGCCTCCGCGGAGACCGGCCAAACTTCGTCAGCCCTCATGCACCGGTTTGGATGCCTTCCCGTCGGCCGGCTGCAGTCGCGGTGGTTGCCCCAGCTTTCTCAGCAGGAAATCCCGATGCGCCACGTGTTCGGCCTGGAGGCGCCGAAACGTCGCCAGCAGCGCCAGCGCTTCTCTGGTGTCGTGGCCGTCACGATCCAATTCTGCGACGACCTGCTCCTGATGCTGGATGTGCCGCTCGCCCTCGATCACCGCTTTTTCGGCGATCGCGAGGTGACCCAGCTCCATCTCCCTGTCCATCGGTCCTGTCCTGCTCGCGACGGTCTGCCTGATTGAATTATCGGCTCGGCCGGTTGATCTGGCACAAGGCAACGTGAGGGTGCGATCCAGTCCTGAACCGGTCGGAGCAGGTGGATATGTGGGCATTCCGGCGCCGCGAAACAGTGCGCCCGGCCCGGCGCGGCGCGGCGCTCGGCCGCGTGCAGGCCGGGAACCGCGGCCCATCAACTGGCGTTTCTGGTCGGGCTTTCCGCACCGCGCCACGCGTGCCCATCCTTCACGCAACGCGGGCCCTGTTATGAGGTACGGGTTCCGTGAACGCGCATCCACCTGGCGCCGCCGACAACGCCTCGCCGCAACCTCCCCGGGGGCGCTTGGTCTTTTATGCGGCTGCGATCACGGTCAGCATCATTTTTGTGCTGGCGACGCTCGCGGGCACGCTGCTCTGGGAGCTGCGTGACGTCCATTTTCCGTCCGCCGCGGAGGTCACTTCGCGGCGCGTCATCGCCCTTCAATCCGCCGACGGGCGGGATTTTTCGGGAGCCGGGCAGCAGAAGCTGGCGCCGGTGGATGCCAGGAGCATGCCGGCGAACCTGATCAACGCCGTGCTCAGTATCGAGGACCGGCATTTCTACCAGCATGGCGCGATCGATTTTCCGTCCGTCTTGCGCGCCCTGAGAGAGAACCTGATCGCCGGGAAGACGGTTGCCGGCGGCAGCACGATCACCCAGCAACTCGTGAAGAACCTCTTTCTCGGTCCCGAGCGGACATACAAGCGCAAGATCAAGGAGGCGGCGATCGCGTTCTGGATCGAGCATCATCTGACCAAGGATCAGATCCTTACGAGCTATCTCAACAATGTCTATCTGGGCTCCGGCGCCACCGGCTTTCCGGCGGCGGCAAAGGTCTATTTCAACAAGAATATCGACGATCTGACGCTGCCGGAAGCGGCCATGCTCGCCGGCATGATCAATGCGCCGTCACAGGACGATCCGTTCCATGATCTCGATGCGGCGCGCAAGCGTGCCGCCACCGTGCTCGACGCGATGGTGGACAACGGAAAATTGACGCCTGCGGATGCGCTCGCGGCCAAACTGCATCCGGCAACGCCTGGCAGAGCGGAATTCGCGGCGTCTGCGGGCGGCTGGTTTGCCGACTGGGTTTACAAGAAGGCCGCCGCCGTCACACCGCCCTTCGGCGGCACTATTCGCATTCGCACCACCTTGGACACGCGCCTGCAGCAGCTCGCGATGGATGCCGTCAAGTCGACGCTCGCCAAATACGGCCCCGAGAAACACGCGACCGAAGCGGCGCTGATCGCCATGCGGCCGGACGGCGCAGTGGTCGCGATGGTCGGCGGCCGAAGCTATGCCGAGAGCCAGTACAACCGTGCGGTCCAGGCACAGCGACAGCCGGGCTCCGCGTTCAAACTGTTCGACTATTACGCAGCCTTGCGCCAGGGCTTCACGCCGGACGACAGAATTCTCGACGCGCCGGTCGATATTCGCGGCTGGCAGCCGGAAAATTACGGCCGCCACCATCACGGCAGGGTCACGCTGGCGGACGCCTTCGCCAATTCGCTCAATGACGCCACGGTGCGGCTGACGCAGCAGGTCGGCATCCCGCAGGTGATCGCCGCCGCCCGTGACCTCGGCCTGCACGGGCGGCTCCAGAACAACCCGAGCCTTGCGCTCGGAACCTCCGAGGTCACGCTCTTGGATCTCACCTCGGCCTACGCGGCCGTGCGCGCCGGCAAGGCTCCCGTCAATCCTTTCGGCATCGCCGCCATCAAGGCTGGAGACGACAAGGCTTATGTGCGGCTCGACCGGCCGGGGCACGCGCAGCACAGCCTCGGGCAATATCAGCAGGAATTGATCGATCTCCTGCGCGGCGTGGTCGAGCACGGCACCGGCAAAGCCGCCGCGCTCGACGGCTTCGCGGCCGGCAAGACCGGAACGGCGCAGAATTATCGCGACGCCTGGTTTGTCGGCTTCAACGATACGCTGGTGGTCGGGGTTTGGGTCGGCAACGACGATCACAGCCCGATGAGAAAGGTTGTCGGCGGCTCGTTGCCCGCGCAGATCTGGAAAGAGTTCATGCAGCAGGCGAGCGCGCCGGCGCTCGCGCAAACCGCGCCGGCGGAGCCCATCACGGTCGGACAGTCGATGTCTGGACAATCGACGGTCGGACAGTCCGATGGCGCCGCGCCGTCGGACCAGGGCGACAACAGCTGGCCGCCGCAGCAGAGCGCACAATGCAACGTCGGCGCCTGCGAGCGATTCTATCACTCGTTCCGCGCTTCCGACTGCACCTACAAGCCCTATTGGGGACCGCGGCAGCTCTGCGAGCGCTGATCTGCCCCGCGGATCTCATGCAGGATGAGATGCGGCTCGGTCGGAGTCACCTCCCCGAGCGGCAAGAGGTGAACCGCGTCCACGGCTCGCACGCACGCGAGCCGAACTCCTCACATGCCCGGCTCGATCGGCTTTTCCACCGTGCCGCCGGCGTCGGTCCAATCCTTGAAGCCGCCGATATTGTAGACATGGCCATAGCCCATGTCCTTGAGCACCTTGCCCGCCAGCGCCGCGCGACCGCCGGAGGCGCAATAGAGAATCACGTTCTTGTCCTTGGCGAAGTTCTTATCGTGATAGGGCGAGTCGGGATCGGCGCGAAACTCCAGCATGCCGCGCGACACGTGCACCGCGCCGGCCACCTTGCCGCTCTTCTCGACCTCCGGCGCATCACGCACGTCGATGACGAGCGCATTGCCTTTGGCGATCAGCTCCTGCGCCTGTTGCGCGGTGATCTTCGGCACCGCGGCGTTGGCCGCTTCCAACATCTGCTTGACGGTTAAGGCCATCTACAGCTCCCATGACTGAGTTCTAGGGGGCAACGCGCGAACAGGCCGTGCCCACCATCCGGTTCAAAGCGGTGGGCACGCTGCGCTTTGCCCACCCTACGATGTTCTTTCATATTCTCACGCGAAGGCGGTGGCCAGAAAGGCGGCCAGGATGCCACCGATGAGAAGATATCTGACGGCGCAATAGACCCGCTTGTTCCACGCCTTTATACGCTTGCCGGCGATCCGTACATAGTACACCTAGCCGAAGATGCGGCACTCGGCGATTTCCGCACCACGAGCCCGAGGCAACCCTACAGCGGCGGTAGCGGAGTCGGCGCACCGGCGGGCGCTTCTGCCCTCGCAGTATCGCCCGGCGCGACCTGTCCTCCCGCCACGACGATCCCGAGCACACCGCATCTGAATTTGGGTCCGCCCTGGCCTGTCCGCAGCATCTTGCTTCTCAGTCCACCCTGAAAGCGGTCGATCAAGGCGCAGGGCGTTCGCAAACCCGTCAGCTCGATCACGGCGCTGCTCCCCAAATGGAGCCAGGTCCCAAGCGGCAAGAACTCCAGGCTCAGTCCGGCGGTCGTGACGTTCTCGCCCAGATCGCCCGGGCCGACCGCGTGCCCGGCGTCGCCCAGCTCGTCGAACAGCTCGGCCCTGATCAGATGGATCTGGCGCCGGTTGGGCAGCTTGGGCCATACCTTCGCGAGAAATCGATGGCGAACATGTTCGCCGGCGTGCGCGTCGCCTTCGACGCCGTGCCCAACGATCAGCGTGATGCGTTCCTTGAGCGGTTTGCTGAAACCATGCCGCGGGTCGGAAGCTACTTTCAACACCATGCCGCTGTACTGATCCATGCCGTGA
>JBLMWS010000146.1:0-17988 GCA_050257355.1 Gemmatimonas sp. | reverse complement strand
TACTGCGATTGAGCACGGCGCAGTGGGCGACGTGCTCAATCGACGCGAGATTTGCTGGTCAGCGGCGACAAGTGCTCCGCGGCCCTGTGCGCTGGCTAACGATCGGATTCTGGAGGTCATTAAGGTTGTCCCGCTCGTTCTCCGCGCCTCTTGATTAAATAGAAGGTAGAAGGTACCTAGTTAGGAACCAAGGAAACCTGATATGGCTCTTAGCATCAAGGACCCTGAAACCGAGCGTTTGGCCCGAAATCTGGCGCAGCTTACCGGCGAGAACATCACGACGGCGACCAAACGTGCCATCGAGGAGCGGTTGCGCAGGATTGGCGGCCAATCCCGCAGAGCCACTCTGTTGGAGGACATGGCCGAGATTCGTCGACGATGGAGCGAAATGCCGGTCGCCGATGACCGCACGCCAGAAGAGATTCTCGGGTATGACGACCACGGTTTGCCACGCTGATGGTGATCGATACGTCGGCGATCGTGGCGATCGCTCTCAACGAGCCTGATGCGCCGAAGATCGAAGTACGGATTGCCGACGATCCGGTACGGCTGATTTCCGCAGCAACCGTGCTCGAGGCAGCGATGGTGCTCGAGACGCGCTTGGGCGATGCGGGCGGGCGTGAGTTTGACCTTTGGCTGCTTAAGATCGGAGCCGAGGTCGTTCCGGTCGACGCGGAGCAGGCCGAAGCGGCGCGGCGCGCGTGGCGTCGCTACGGCAAGGGACATCACGCCGCCGCGCTGAATTACGGCGATTGCTTTTCCTACGCACTGGCGGTGACCCGCGGCGAGCCGCTGCTCTTCAAGGGCGACGACTTCGCGAAGACCGACGTCGGCCGCCCCGGTGGAGTGGCGCTCCGATAGCGCGTAGCGCGCGGAGGCCTTCAGCCTGATCGCATTGCTTTTACTGCAAACTCCGCTGCACGCCCCGCACCAGTCTGCCCGGGCGCGCGCCGGTCGGTACGCCCGCGCACTGGGTCATGACGCCGGAGACGATCGTGGCGTCATAACCGTCCACCTGCTGCAACAGGCGACGTCCGCCGACCGGAAGATCGTAATGCACCTTCGGCGGATGCAGATGCAGCTTGTCGTAATCGATCACATTGATGTCGGCCTTGTACCCTGGCCCGATCAGGCCGCGATCCGACAGTCCGACCGACAGCGCAGTCTTGCGCGACTGCGCGGCCACCACGAAGGGAATCGAAAGCTTTTCACCGCGCTTGCGGTCGCGGGTCCAATGCGTCAGCAGGTAGGTGGGAAAGCTCGCATCGCAGATGATGCCGCAATGGGCGCCGCCGTCGCTCAGACCGGGCACGGAGCGCGGATCGGATAGCATTTCGCGCGTGGCATCGAGATTGCCGTCGGCATAGTTCAGGAACGGCACATAGAGCATGCCGCGGCCGTCATCCGACAGCATCGCGTCGTAGGCGAGCTCTTCCGGCCGTTTGCCGCTCTTGCGCGCCTGCGGCCCCAGCGCATTCTCCGGCGCCTGCTCATAGTCGGGCGGATCGCCGAGCAAAAACATCTTGTCGTAATTCGGTCGGAAGAACAGCGGGTCGTCGGTTGCGCTCGGGCTCTCGCTCAGGATCGCGGCACGCACCTCCGGCCGGCGCAGTTGCTTCAGCCGTTCGGCGAGCGGCAGATGGGCAATCGCCCTGTAGCTCGGATGGGTCTGGACCGGATTGCGCGACAGCTCCAGCCCGAGCAACAGGCCGACGGGCCTCGCCGCGATCTGCGCCGTGATCGACAGTCCCTTCGCTGCCGCCGCATTGATTTCATCCAGCGTTTGGCGCCAGCGCCGCGGCAGCTTGTCGTTCTGGGTGACAGAGAAGGAGATCGGGCAGTTCGTGGTCTGCGCCACCCGCAGCATCATCGGCAAGTCTTCATGAATGGTGGAGAGATCGAGCACGAATTGCAGCACGCTGCGGCCCTGCTTATGCATGGCGTCCGCGATCGCGGTCAGTTCATCCTCTCCGGCCTTCAGTGTCGGGGTGAAATCGCCCGTCGAGGTGCGATGGTTGAGGGTACGCGAGGTGGAGAAACCGAGTGCGCCCGCGCGCACCGCCTCGCCGGCGAGCTTGGCCATGGCGGCATTATCGTCAGCCGTGGAGGGATCACGCCGCGCGCCGCGTTCGCCCATCACATAGACACGCAGTGCCGCGTGCGGCAGTTGCGCGCCGATGTCGATGTCGAACTCGCGCTTCGACAGCCAGTTCATGTAGTCGGGAAAGCTTTCCCATTCCCAGGGAATGCCGGCGCTCAACACCGGCTCCGGAATGTCCTCGACGCCTTCCATCAGCTGGATCAGCCGCTGATGATCGTTCGGCCGGCACGGCGCAAAGCCGACACCGCAATTGCCCATGATCGCCGTGGTGACCCCGTTCTGCGATGACGGCGAGATGTTGTGGCTCCAGGTGACCTGACCGTCATAATGGGTGTGGACATCGACAAACCCGGGCGTCACCAGTTTGCCGCGCGCGTCGATCTCTTCCCTACCTTTGCTTGAGAGCTTGCCGACGGCGGCAATCCGGCCGTCCTTGATCGCAATGTCGGCGTCGAACAGTTCGCCGCCGCTTCCGTCGGCGATCGTGCCGCCGCGGATCACAAGATCTGGATTGGCAATATCTGGATTGGCGCTCATGGCGTTCCGTCCCGGATGCTTGTTTTGGTTGGGCCGCATGATCGGCGCGCGCAAGGGCCTGTCAACTGCCGTGAGCAGAGGCCTGCAATGCGTCAGACGATTCCTTCAAGCCCGCGCCGGCTCTTGCTCAGACTTGCGCTCGGTAAAGGGCGCCAGCAGCACCGTGAGCACCATGAAAGCGGCGGAGACGCCGAACACCCAATGCGGCAGGTTCTGGTCCATGATCCAGCCGAACAAGAGCGGGCTCAAGATGCCGCTGAAATTGAAGCCGGTGGAGGCGATGCCGAAGGCGCGGCCTGCAGCGCCGGCGGGCGCAGCGTTCCGCACCAGCATATCGCGCGAGGGCGCGATCACCCCGCCGAGAAAGCCGGCGGCGGTCATGGCGACTGTCAACGGCGCGGCCGGCAGCGCAACAACCGCAATCAGCAGCACGATGCCGGCGTTGATGCCGAAGCAGACCGCGGCGACCTGGCCGTGGCGCTGGGTGTGATCGGCCAAAAAGCCGCCGGCCAGCACGCCGACGGCGCTCGCGCCGAGATAGGCGGTCAGTGCGACGTTGGCGGACGAAAACGAGGCGCCATAGCCGTTCATCAACGCCACCACGCCGAAATTGGAGATGCCGGCATTGGACAGGCCGAGCAGCATGAAGAAGATCGTCAGCACGATCAGGGCCGGGGTGAGGATATTCTGTGTGGAGGCCTTGCCGATGGCTCCCCGTTGATGCTTCGCGCTCGCCTCGGGCACGCCGAACAGCAATAGCGCGAACGCCACCAATAGCCCGATCGCGCCGGACGCGATCAGCGCGCCTGCGCCGCCGCTCCATGCCGCCAGCGTTGCCACGATGGCGGGCGCCACCGCGCCGCCGAGATAGCCGGCGAAGGTGTGCACCGAGAAGGCGCGGCCCATCCGCGTTTCGTCCATATGCGCGGCGAGGATTGCATAATCCGCCGGATGATAGACGCTGTTCGCCAGCCCGAGCAGCACGGCGCTGGCGATCAAGACCGAATAGCTCAGATGCAGGCCGATCAGGATCAGCGAGAATCCGCCGAGGCAGAGACCGAGCAGCAGGATTTTGCGGGCGCCGAAATGGTCGACCAAATAGCCTGTCGGCGCCTGCGTCAGCGCCGACACCACCGCGAAGACGGTGAGCGCGAAGCCGAGTTCGATATAGCCGACCCCAAGCGCTGTCTTGAGGAACGGAAACAGCATCGGCAGCACCAGCATATGGAAGTGGCTGACCCAATGCGCTGCGGAAATCAGGCTGAGCGTGCGCAGCCCGCTATCTGCTTGGCTTTGCTGCGGTGCGGCGAGAGCATCGGCCATCGGTGATACAGGTTCCGGCTGTTTCTGACGCGGCCAAACTAGCGGCGATGGCGGTTATTTGTCCATGAATGGCGCTGCATGGCCCGTCACCGCGGACGTCATTTCGGGCCGCGCGCTAACGGACCCCCTGACATGACGCTCGGAAAGGTACAACGTGCGCCGTCAGCGATGTGTCACATCCTCACGCCGCCATCACCGGACCACCGGCCTTTTTCCAGGCATCCAGTCCGCCGGCGATGTGGGCGGTGTTGAGCAGGCCCGCCTCTTTCGCCGCGCACACGGCCATGGCGGAGCGTTCGCCGAAGGCGCAGAAGAAGACGATGCGGCGGCCGGTCGCGGCGGCCACCTCGCGCAGCATGCCGCCGGGTCTCAGGCTTTGTTCGATCGATGGATAGGGCGCATGCAGCGCGCCGGCCAGCGTGCCGTGTTTGGCGCGCTCGCTGCTCTCGCGCAGATCCACCAGGAGGACGTCCGGCCGGCCGAGCGCTTCGATGGCCTCGCGCGGAGACAATGCCCGGCCCTCCTTGGCGAGGTCCTGCTGGTGCCAGCCGACCTGCATGTTGGCGGGCACCGCGACGTCCATCATTTTGGGGTTCGGCAGTTTCAGATTACCCATCAACTCGACATATTCGTCGACCGAGCGCACCTGTAGCCGCGGATTGTATCGCTTCTCCTCGCCGATGGTGGAGACGGTGTCGCCCTTGTAGTCATGCGCCGGATAGACCAGCGTCTCCTCGGGCAGCTTCAGCAGGCGGTTGAAAATGGAGTCGTACTGCGCCCGCGCGCTGCCGTTCTGGAAGTCGGTGCGCCCGGTCCCTCGGATCAGGAGCGTATCGCCGGTAAAGACACGATCGCCCATCAGGAAGCTGTAGGAATCGTCAGTGTGGCCCGGCGTATACATCACGTCGAGCGAAATGCCCTCGATCGTCACTTTGTCGCCGTCGGCAACGCGCATCGACACCACGTCGGCCTTGCTCTGCTCGCCCATGATGGTGATGCAATGGGTGCGGTCGCGCAGTTCGCCTAGGGCCGTAACGTGATCGGCATGGAGATGGGTATCGACCGCCTTGACCAGCTTGAGGTCGAGCTCCCGCAAGAGCAGGCAATAGCGATCGGCCTTCTCCAGGACGGGATCGAGGATCAGCGCCTCGCCACCCGCCCGGCTGGCGATGAGATAGCTGTAGGTACCGGAAACGCTCTCGAAGAGCTGGCGAAAGATCATGGCCGGCCTCCTGATAAGATGTTCCCAGATATTAGCCCAGGACCGCATGCTGCGTGCAGCGGCTTTCCGTCGCGATCACACCGGCGCGATGCGGGCGTCACGCGGAGAGGCCGCCGCACTGCAACGCATCAGGGCTTTACATAGGTCCAGCCCTGCTCCTGCAATTCCATCAGGCGGACCACGCCGGAGGGGACGATGGTCGCCTCGGGTATAAGCGTGATCGCATGTCCTTCCGCCTTCTCCATGGCGTGCTTGGTGTTATTGCAGGCGGAAAACTGGATCTTGCCGGGAAAAACCGCGTCCTTGAGCCGTTTGATGCGGTCCTTGACCGGTCGGGGCGAGGTGTCCGCGCGAAGCATGTTCAGCCCAGGGCCGTAGGTGACGATCTCGACGTCGACGTCCTCGTTCTTGGCGCGGTAATATTCGATCACGTTGCTGGCATTGTTCAGCGCCAGGTTCATCACCTGCGGATCGTTCTGGTCCACCTGGATCGCGATCCGGTGCGGTTTGGCATCAGCGGCGGCGCCGCTTGTGACGAAGGCAAGCGAGAGCAGTGCGGCGGTTACGAAGCGGCGGAACATGGCGGGAAGTCCTCGTGTCTGTCGTGGTGCACCGCCATTCCGGGGCGATGCGCAAACATCAAGCCCGGAATCTCGAGATTCCGGGTCTGGTGCTAGCGCACCATCCCGGAATGACGGCGCCGGCCCTTACGGCTCACGGCCTCACTAGCGTATAGCCGTTTTCGGTCAAGAGCAGGATCTGCCCGACCCCGACCTGGACCGGGGTTGCGGCGGGGATGATGTCGGGGCGCTTGCCGGTTTCGCGCTCGATGGTGTCGACCGTGTTGAGGCAGACGTCGAAGCGCACCCCTTGCGCGATCAGGCTCTCGACCTGCTTGCGGTTCTTGTTGTCGCTGCGCAGGAGGTCGATGCCCGGGCCGAACGCAACCACTTCGATCGCCACCTTGTCGGGATCGTAGAATTTCAGGAGATTGTTGGCGACGCTGATCACCAGCGCCTGCTTCTTCGGATCGTCGTCGGACAGCTGCAGCACGATCTTGTGCTCGGCAAACGGCTTGTCCTGCAGCGGCGCCTGCTGGGCGCGCGCCACGGGCAGCAGCATCGCCGAGGTCAATGCGGCGAAGAGGGCGCCGATGACCGTCAGAATGGCTAGCTGCCGTTTCATGCTTTAAGCCCGCCGGCGAATGGCCATCCGCCTGATCTCCGGTGTCCTAGTGGATGACCGCGTCCTTCCAGCGGTCCTTCTCGCTGGTCGCTTGGTAGATCGAGGCCTTGGCCAGCGCCTCGGCTTGCCGCGCGGAGGCGACGGCGTCACCGAAGTCGCTTCTGTCCGCAGCCTGCTTGGCAGCTTTCAGCGCGGCTTCCGTGGTCGTCCAGCGGTTGCGCAAGGTGGCGGCTTGTTGTTCGGCAGCTTGCGCCGCCGTGAAGGCCGTCTTGAAATCGGCTTCCGATGCGGCGAATGCAGGCGTCGCCGCAATCAGCAGGCTCGCCGCGAGCAGGATGCGCTTCATGGCCGGGATCCTGGGCCGGCGATGGGCAGGCCGTTACTGACATAGGACAGGAAGTATTCGAGGTCGCGATATTCCTCCGATTGCGGCTCCAGCGGCACGGCGCGGGTCTGGCTGTTGCAGGTCATGAAGCGCCGGCTGATCGTGCCCATGCCGCCCCATTCGGAGCGGTAGATCGGCATGGCGTTGAGAATGCCGAGCGCCGGCGCCAGCGTTTCGGCGCGCAGCCGCTGGCCCGGGCTCTGCACATGGCAGCTCGCGCAGGAGAAGTTGAGCTGCCCGCGCCGGGTGTAGAAATAACGCTTGCCGTTCTCGTAAGCGGCGAGCGCGCGCGGATAATCGGGGATCTTGATATCCATCGGCTTGCCGCGAGAGGTGAAGGCCATATAGGCGGTCAGCGAAGCCATCTCGTCCTTGACATAAGAGAGCGGCGCCTCGCCATTGGCCTCACGGCAGCGGTTGATCGCAAGCTCCAGCGTGACGACCTGGCCTTCTTTCGCGTCGAAGTAAGGATAGTTCTGGCGAATGCCGATGCCGCCGTTTTCAAAACAATCCGCATAAGTCTTGCCGTTCGTAAACGGCTTCGCAAACATTTCCTTGCCGGCATCGAGCGCGAATTCATAAGGCGGAAATTCTTCCATCTCCTGCCATTGCCGGCGCATGTCCGCATTCATCGAGTAGGGGCCGTTGACGAAATCCTCAAGTTTCACGCTGGGGAACTTCTTCACGAAGTAATCCCGAAACGCCCTGGCGTCGGCCGCCGGATCGACGGCCTCGGTGGCGGGCGCCGCGCGTGCGACCATGGCGACGGCTGCCAGCGCGAGCGCGGCCGCGGCGAGCACGATGGCGGAAAGGACACGCATTGCTACAGGACCTCTATAGGATCTTCGCGGTGGTCTGGTCGCTCGCGCCCTTGTTGTCGACCCAGCTGATCTTCAGCTCGTCGCCTTTGGCGGCGCCTTTGAAGGAGAATTTGATGTAGGGATCCTTTGACACGGCGGGCCCCCAGTCTGCGACGAAGACGCGCTTTCCGTTGTGCTCGAAGGTCAACTGCTGGATGAAATGCGCCGGGATCAGTTCGCCCTTGCCGTCCTTGACGAAGCCGGAATCCATCGGGTGCTGGATCAGCGCCTGCACCTCGGTGATATCGCCGTTGGCGGCCGCGCGCACGCGGATTGTCGATGCCATTGCCTTCTCCCTAGCCGCCGCAGCCGCCGACGGTGACCTTGACTTCCTTGGTTGCGCTATAGAGCTTGCCGTCCGCTTCAACGATGGCGATCACGTTACTGGTCTGCTGCATCTTCAACCGATTGGCGACGGCCGGCAGCGTGCCCTCCGGAATCTGGTACGAGGCGGCAAGCGCATTCGGGTTGTGGCTGACCAGGAATGAGATCGAGGTGACCTTCTCGAGCGTGGTCGTCACCGAGATCGGCACTACCGCGCCGTTTTCTGCGATCTCCGGCGCGTCCAGCTTGACCTTGTCGGACGGCTCCGCGGCCTTGCCATAAAGCGCCTGGATCGCGTCCTTGTCGCCCTTCTGCCTGAAGGCATTTTCCGGGTAATCGTTGGCTGCCGCGAGCGCCGGCAGCGGCATGAGATTGCCAAGTCCGACCAGCGCAACCGATCCTGCACCTTGCAAAAGCAGGCGGCGCGTCGCCGAAAACCTCATCAAGGACAAACTCATCTTGGTCTCCAAAAGAAGCCCCAGCCTCACAGGGTGTCGAGGAAATCGACGATCGCGTTGATCTCCTGCTCCGTCAGAATCCGGTTTCTGCCGAACGGCGGCATCATGGTTTGAGGATTGCGCTTGGTTTCGTCGTTGATGATCGCGACCAGTTCGTTGCGATCAGGATATTTGCTTTTGATGTTCTGCAAGGGCGGCCCGATCGTGCCGGCAAGATCGCCGCCCTTGATCTCGTGGCAAGTCAGGCAATTGCCCTTGGATCGGTCGAAAGCGAGTGTCCGGCCCTCGGCCGGGCCGGATTGCGCGTGCGCGGCATTCGTAGCGCCGGCGGCGAACAGGAGCAGGATTGCCGCAAGAGCGGCGGCGTTTTTGCGGGAAAGCGCGATCAAGGGAGGTTCCGAGCGAGCGCCAAGGCGATGATCTCTTTGGAATATACGTCGTGAAAAGCACAAAAGGCTGTTGCCTGGCAATGCCCGTGATAAGCGTTGCCAAACGAGGTTAAGATGCTTTCGCATTGCACCCAGGCAGGTCTTTTGTTCTCCTTTGCGAGCCGTGCTTGGGGATGGGTTTCGGAGTCGGAGCGCACTGTGGCGGACCATATCGTGGAATTCGGCAAGGACGGCGGGCGGATCGAGCCCGATGGGCGCCTTGATGCGCCGGCCTTCCATCGCAATCACCAGGCGATCTGGGCGGTGCTCGAGCGTTTTCTAAAGGACAAGTCGGGCGACGTGCTGGAGACCGGCAGCGGCACCGGGCAGCACGTGGTCTATTTCGCTCAGCACAGTCCCGACATCACGTGGTGGCCGAGCGACCTCAACGAGAGGCATCTGAAGAGCATCGCAGCCTGGCGCGCGCATACGCAAGCGCCGAACGTGCGTCCACCGCTGCGGATCGATCTGTCGGCCCCGAACTGGGTCGACGCCCTGCGAGAGGCCGGCGGCCCGCGGGCGCTGCTGGCTTTATTCTGTGCCAATGTCGTCCACATCGCGCCGTGGTCCATCGCGCAGGGATTGTTTGCCGGGGTGAGCAGCCTGCTGCGCGCCGACGGCCGGTTGTTTCTCTACGGCCCGTTCAAGCGCGGCGGCAAACACATCGCGATCTCCAACGCCGTGTTCGATACGTCCTTGCGCGAGGCCAATCCCGAATGGGGGGTCCGCGATATTGCCGATCTCGAAAAGCTTGCCACGGGCGTTGGACTTGAGTTGAGCGAGATCATTGAAATGCCCGCCAATAACCTGATCCTGGTGTTCGCGCGCCCGCATGTCTCGGCCAGCGCATAGGCGCCGGCCGGCCGCAGTGATTGATCGCGCGGTTGCCGCGCTCCCACACTGCGCCGAAACGAACGGGATCAGTGAGCAAGCCTCATGGAAACTGCATGCTTGATGTGACCACTAGTGAAGAGCTGAGCGACGACACCCGGGCCCGTGCCAATGTGGCGCGGCTCGCGGCGGCGCAGGCACTGACCGGCGCCAATTCGGCTGTCATCTTCGCCACCGGGTCGATTGTCGGCGCGACGCTCGCGCCGGACATGTCGCTCGCGACCGTGCCGCTGTCGATGTATGTGCTGGGGCTCGCCGCCGGTACCCTGCCCACCGGCGCGATCTCGCGGCGCTATGGGCGGCGGGTCGCCTTCGTGATCGGCACCGGGCTCGGCGCGCTCACGGGCCTGATCGGCGCTTACGCCATTTTGCACGCTCTGTTCTGGCTGTTCTGCGGCGCGACCTTTGTCGGCGGCCTCTATGGCGCGGTCGCGCAATCTTATCGCTTCGCCGCCGCCGACGGCGCGAGCCATGCGTTCCGCCCCAAGGCGGTATCGCTGGTGATGGCGGGCGGGGTGTTCGCCGGCGTGCTCGGCCCGCAGCTCGTGCAATGGACCATGGACATCTGGCCGCCTTATCTGTTCGCCTTCAGCTACGTGGTGCAGGCCGCCGTTGCGCTCGTCGCAATAGTGATCGTCGCTGGCGTCGACCTGCCGAAACCTGCGCCTGCGGACATGCATGCGGGGCGGCCGCTCGCAACGATCGTGCGCCAGCCGCGCTTCATCGCCGCCGCGCTCTGTGGCATCATCGCCTATCCCATGATGAATTTGGTGATGACATCGGCGCCGCTTGCCATGAAGCTCTGCGGGCTCACCGTCGGCGATTCCAATTTCGGTATTCAATGGCACATCGTCGCGATGTATGCGCCGAGCTTCATCACGGGCTCGCTGATCGCCCGCTTCGGCGCGCCGGCGGTCGTTGCGCTCGGGTTGACCCTGGAGGCGGTGGCGGCGACGATCGGGCTGTCCGGCATCACAGCCATGCACTTCTGGGCAACGCTGGCGGTGCTGGGCGTGGGCTGGAACTTCGGCTTCATCGGCGCGTCCGCGCTGGTGCTGGAGACGCACCTGCCGCAGGAGCGCAACAAGGTGCAGGCCTTCAACGATTTCCTCGTGTTCGGGACCATGGCGATCGGATCGTTCTCGTCCGGCCAACTGCTCGCCAATTACGGCTGGTCGGCGGTGAACATGGTGGTCTATCCGCCGGTCGCGCTCGGCCTCATCGTGCTCGCCCTGACCTCGTTCGCCAAGCGCCGCCGCGCGCGGCTTCAGCCGATCGACGAATTTCCCGAGCCCAGCCTCTGATGCCAGCTCCTGACAGTTCGGCAGCAGTCGAAGCTTTTTCCTTGCGGGTTTGCTAGCTGTTGCCTGTCATGGCCGGGCTTCTCCGGGCATCTATCGTCTTGCTCCGTCATTCCGGGGCGATGCCATCCGGTCCGGGCGACGCGCGGCCGGACGACAGGCTCCGCATCGAGCCCGGAATCTCGAGATTCCGGGCCTGGTCCTTCGGACCATGCCGGAAATGACCATGTGGCAGGCAGCAGGCTTGAAATGGACGCATCGAATCGCATCCCCATCGACGAAACGTCCATCCGCTATGACGGCTGGCGGATCGTCGCGGTCTGCTTTCTGGTCGCGACCTTCGGCTGGGGGTTCGGCTTTTACGGCCAGAGCGTCTATCTCGCCGAACTGCACCGCGCGATGGGCTGGCCGCCCTCGCTGATCTCGGGCGCCACCACCTTCTTTTATCTGTTCGGCGCGCTGCTTGTTGCCTTTGTCGCCGAGGCGGTGCGGGTCTTCGGCCCCCGCAACTGCCTGCTCGCGGGCATCCTCGCCATGGCCGCGGCGGCGGTCGCGATCGGGCAGGTGAGTTCGCCCTGGCAGCTCTATGCCGCCAACGCGCTGCTTGCCTTGGGGTGGGCGGGCACCAGCCTTGCGATGATTACCAATACATTGAGCTTCTGGTTCGACCACAGGCGCGGCATGGCGATCAGCCTCGCGCTCAATGGCGCCAGTTTCGGCGGCATCGTCGGCGTGCCGCTGCTCGTGCTCGCGACCGGCCATTTCGGCTTTTCGCGCGCGATGACGGTGTCCGCCCTGGTGATGCTCGCTGTGCTGGTGCCCGTCGTGCTTGCCTTTGTCGGTCCATCCCCGCTTCACACGCAGCCGGCACGGATCAAGGCTGCAGCGGAAGGCCCGTCATCGGCGCAGATCCGCGCCCGTGCTTTGCGCGATCTCAGGTTTCTGTCGATCGCGGTTGCTTTTGCGCTGGTCTTGTTCGCGCAGGTCGGCTTCATCGTCCATTTGATTTCGTTTCTCGATCCGGTGATCGGGCGGGAATCGGCCGCGGTAGCGGTCGCGCTGCTCACGGCCATGGCCATGACCGGCCGCATCCTGTTCTCGACCGTGATCGACCGGCTCAATCAGCGGCTGGCCTCGGCGCTATCGTTCCTCAGCCAGGCGGCCGCGCTCGCGGTTGTGATCAACTCGCGCAACGAAATGGTGCTGATCGCGGCCTGCGCGGTGTTCGGCTTCTCGGTAGGCAATCTGATCACGCTGCCGTCGCTGATCGTGCAGCGCGAGTTTCCCTCCAAAGCCTTCGGCGTATTGATCAGCCTGAGCACCGCGATCAACCAGGTCACCTACGCCTTCGGTCCCGGCGTCGTCGGTCTGTTGCACGATCTCTCCGGCAGCTACACCTTGCCGTTCTCCGGCTGTATCGCACTGGAAGTGATCGCGGCCGGGCTGATCATGCTGCCCGGGAGGACGTCATTGCGAGCGGGAAGCGAAGCAATCCAGCCCTGAAGGTTCTGGATTGCTTCGTCGCTTTCGCTCCTCGCAATGACAGCGGAATACCACTCGCCCTACGTCAATTCCGATGTTTCCCCCTCCGGCAGGCCAAATTCGAACGTGTTCAGCGTCATCGACACCAGCGTGTAGTAGCCGCACAGGCCGATGATCTCGACCAGTCCGCGCTCGCTCAAAAGCGCGACCGCGGCATCGTAGAGCGGCCTGGAGAGGCCGTGGCCCTGATGCAGCGATTTTGCCACGTCATAGACCATCTGTGCCTTGGGATCGTCGAACTCCGGCGTGCGGCGGTCGCGGATGGCGTCGATGATCGCAGGATCGAGCCCGCCCTTGAGCGCAAGCCGCTTGTGCGCCCACCATTCGTAATGCGCGGTGAAGTGCCGCGCGGTGACCAGGATCGCGATCTCCGACAGTTTTGCCGGGAAGGTCGTGTTGAAGCGCAGCATCTCGCCGAGCCGTGTGGCGTGGCGCGCCATCTCCGGGCTGTTGAGCCAGGCGAGCATCGGCGCCGGCGCCGAACCCCGCTTGCCCGCGACCGCCTCGTCATAGGTCGCCTTTTGGTCCGCATTCATTTCGTCTGGCGAAATCAGCTTCAGCCTCATGTTGCGTTTCCTTTGCTTTTTGTGATGGCAGCGATATCAGTTCGGCCCGCGCTTGTCCGCCGAAGCTTGAGCCGAGGCGGATGCCGGGAGAAGGGGGAGAGACATGTTGAAATCACAGAAGCGCGCGGGCTAAGGTCGCCTCAATCTATTCGAAGGAAACGCGCCCGATGGCCGATCTGGAAAAATTCCGTGACGAAACGCGCGCCTGGCTCGAGGCCAATTGCCCAGCCGACATGCGCAAGCCCGCAACGTCAGATGAGGATGTGTTCTGGGGCGGTCGCAATGCCAAATTTTCCTCCGAGCCGCAGCGCATCTGGTTCGAGCGCATGCGCGACAAGGGCTGGACCGTGCCGGACTGGCCGCGCGACTATGGCGGTGGCGGGCTGGAGCCCGGCGAGGCCAAAATCCTGCGCGAGGAAATGGCGGCAATCGGGGCGCGGCCGCCGCTGTCGAGCTTCGGCATCTGGATGCTCGGACCGGCGCTGTTGAAATACGGCACCGAGGCGCAGAAGAAAGAGCACCTGCCGAAAATTGCCGCAGGACTGATCCGCTGGTGCCAGGGCTATTCCGAACCCAATGCCGGCTCCGACCTCGCGTCCTTGCAGACGCGCGCGGAGAGCGACGGCGATGATTTCATCATCAGCGGCCAGAAGATCTGGACGTCCTACGCCAATTATGCCGACTGGATCTTCTGCCTGGTGCGTACCGATCCGACCGCGAAGAAACACGACGGCATCAGTTTCATCCTGTTCGATATGACCTCGAAAGGCGTGTCGACCAAGCCGATCCTCTTGATCTCCGGCAAGTCGCCGTTCTGCGAAACCTTCTTCGACAATGTGCGGGTGCCGAAGGCCAATGTGGTCGGCCAGATCAACCGCGGCTGGGACGTCGCCAAATATCTGTTGCAGCACGAGCGCGCGATGATCTCAGGGATGGGCGAGCGCGGCGTCGGGCGTCCGCTCGGTCAGATCGCGGCCGATTCGATTGGCGCCGACGAGCAGGGCCGGCTGGAAGATCCGATCCTGCGCGGGCAGATCGCGAGCTTCGAGATCGACGAGGCGGCGCTCGCCGCCGCCGCCGAGCGCATGCTCGATCTCGCCAAGGCGGGGCAGGGCCATCCGGCGTTTTCCTCGGCGATGAAATATTACGGCACGGAGCTCAACAAGCGCCGCTATGAGCTTTTGATGTCGGCGGGCGGTATCGATGCGCTGGAATGGGAGAGCGCGCGTTCGCGCGAAGGCGCGCGCCCGCGCGCCTGGCTGCGCACCAAGGCCAATTCGATCGAAGGCGGCACCAGCGAGGTCATGCTCGGCATCGTCGCCAAGCGCATCCTGGATTTGCCGGGGGCTTAGGTGCCTTCGTCGTTCCGGGGCGGCGCGAAGCGTCGAACTATGATGTGCAATTGTACATCTGAGAACCCTCGAGATTCCGGGTTCAGCCCTGCGGGCCGCCCCGGAATGACGTTCCAAGAGACTGATTAGCGATCTGCACCGGAAACCTCACCCATGGCCCTCGTCCTCACCGAAGAACAATCCATGCTCCGCGACTCCGCGCGCGGCCTGATCGGCGACAAGGCGCCGGTCTCGCACTTGCGCCGTCTGCGTGACAGCCGCGATGCCACCGGCTTCTCGCGCGAGCTCTGGAAGAGCTTTGCCGAGATGGGCTTTGCCGGGCTGCTGGTGCCGGAGGAATTCGGCGGCAGCGGCCTTGGCTGCGTCGAAGCGGGCGTGGTGATGGAGGAGATCGGTCGCACCTTGATGCCGTCGCCGTTCCTGTCGACCGCGGTGTTGGCGGCCTCTGCGCTGGCGCGCGGCGGCAACAAGGCGCAGCGCGGTGAATTCCTGCCCAAGATTGCGGCCGGCGACCTCATCGCGACGCTTGCGCTCGATGAGGGCGCAAAACACCGTCCGCTGCAGACGCAGATGCAGGCGGTGCGCTCCGGCAACGGTTTCAGGCTCAGCGGCGCCAAGGCGCTGGTGGTCGACGGCCATGTCGCCGATCTCCTGATCGTGGCGGCGCGCAGCGCCGGGCGACCCGGCGAGCGCGACGGCCTCACGCTGTTCCTGGTCGATCCCAGAACCAAGGGCATCGCGACCGAGCGCACCGTCATGGTCGATTCCCACAACGCGGCCCGCATCGAGTTCGACAATGTGGAAGTCACCGCCGATCAGGTGCTCGGCGAAGTCGATCAGGGCTTTGCGCTGCTCGACGGCATGCTCAATATCGGCCGCGGCGCGGTCGCCTCGGAAATGGTGGGCTTGAGCGAGGAAGTGTTCGGACGCACGGTGACCTATCTCAAGGAGCGCAAACAGTTCGGCAAGCGCATCGGCGAATTCCAGGCGCTGCAACACCGCGCGGCGCAGCTCTATATCGACATCGAGATCACCCGCGCCGCCGTGCTCAAGGCGCTGCAAACGCTCGATGGCGATTTCGCAAACGCCGCCTTCGCCGTCGCGGTGGCGAAAGCGCGCGCCGGCGCGACCGTAACCCGCGCGGTGCAGGAAGGCGTGCAGATGCATGGCGGCATGGGTATGACCGACCAGTTCGACATCGGCTTCTTCATGAAGCGCGCCAGGGTCTGCGAGGAGCTGTTTGGCGACGCGAATTTCCATGCCGACCAGTTGGCGCGGAGTCGCGGGTATTGAGATTGTAGAGGATGGTGGCTCGCGCCCCATCAACGGTCGTCATCACCCGCGAAAGCGGGTGATCCAGTATCCCAGAGAGCTCGATGTCACATCGACGCCGCGGCGTACTGGATCATCCGGTCAACACGGACGGCTGCGACCCATACGCTCAGCCATTGCGGCTCAGGAGTTTCGATCGGAGTTCATTGCCATGGATATGCTGGTGAAATTGTATGACCTGCCGGACTCCGGTCAGACTTTGAGCGGCCTTGCCGCCGCCGGAATATCGATCCGCCGCGCTTTGCCGCCCGAAAAGCATAAGATCATCGACTGGATACGAAGCAATTTCAGCCAGGCATGGGCCAGCGAGGCCGACGTCGCCTTTGCACGCGAGCCCGTGTCCTGCTTCATTGCGGTCCAGGCCAAGAGCTTGCTCGGCTTCGCCTGTCATGATGCCACATGCCGGAATTTCTTCGGTCCGACCGGCGTCGACACGAACGCGCGCGGAAAAGGTATCGGGGCTGCCCTGCTGCTGGCATGCCTGGAGGCCATGCGGCACCAGGGTTTTGGCTACGCCATCATCGGCGGCGTCGGCCCCGCCGACTTCTATACGAAAACCGTCGGCGCCATCCCGATTGCGGGATCCGAGCCCGGAATCTATCGGGGCCTGCTTTGACGGAATCCTCAGGGCTGTAGGGTGGGCAAAGCGCAAGCGTGCCCACCAACCAGTGGCAGCACTTGGTGGTGGGCACGGCCCAAGAGCGCCTTTGCCCACCCTACAGAATGCTATGATCGCGCCACCGGCCTCACCTGATCGGCGGCGCGTACTGGATGCCGCCGGCGTTCCAGAGCTGGTTCATGCCGCGCGGAATGTGCAGCTTTGACTGCGCGCCGATGTTGCGGTCGTAGACCTCGCCGTAATTGCCGACATGGCGGATGATGCGCACGGCCCAGTCCTTGGTGAGGCCGAGACCCTGGCCGAAGGTGCCCTCGTTGCCGACCAGCCGCATCACGTCGGGCTTCTTCGATTTCAGCGCCTCGTCGATATTCTTCGAGGTGACGCCGAGTTCCTCGGCGTTGATCATGGCATAGAGCGTCCACTTCACGATCATCATCCAGTCGTCGTCGCGCTGGCGTACCACGGGCGCGAGCGGCTCCTTGGAGATGACGTCGGGCAGGATCATGTGATCGTTCGGCTTGGAGAGGTTGAGCCGCAAGGCGTAGAGCTGGGACACATCGGCGGTGAAGGTGTCGCATTGGCCCGAGTCATAGGCCTTGATGACGTCGTCCAGCTTGTCGAACTTGATCTCCTGGTACTTCATGTTGTTGACATGAAAATAGTCGGCGAGGTTGAGCAGCGTCGTCGTCCCCGACTGCACGCAGACCTTGCTGCCGTTGAGCTCGAGTGCAGTTTCGATATTGCGCGAGCGCGGCACCATGAAGCCCTGGCCGTCGTAATAGGCCACCGCCGGGAAATACAAGTCGTATTTCTCCTCGCGCGACATGTCCCAGGTCGAGTTGCGGGAGAGGATGTCCACCTTCCGGCTCTGCAGCTCCTTGAAGCGCTCGTTGGCGTCGAGCGGGACGAATGTCGCCTTGTTCGGATCATCGAAGATCGCCGACGCCACCGCGCGGCAGAAGTCCACGTCGAAGCCGGTCCAGTTGCCCTTGTCGTCGGGGATGGAGAAGCCGGGCAGGCCCTTGTTGACGCCGCACAGCACCTCGCCGCGGCGGATGGTCCGCTTCAGCGTGCGCGTGTCGTAGACATTGTAGGTGATGGCGGCGGCCGCAACCAGAACGGCGACGGCGAGCCCGATGATCAGGCCGCCTCGAAACGTGCGCTTCATTTGCCCCTCGCAATATCCGGAAGAAGAAAACAGCAGAAAGCAGAGACAGAGACCCGCGTCACAATTGCGGCTTCTGGCGGACGATCACCTTGGTGCCGACCGGAACGCGGTTGTAGAGGTCGGTGACGTCGGGGTTGACCAGCCGGAAGCAGCCGGACGAAATCTTGGTGCCGATGGTCCAGGGCTGATTGGTGCCATGGATTCGATAGACGGTGGTGCCGAGATACATCGCCCGCGCACCGAGCGGATTGCCCGGGCCGCCGGCCATGAAGCGCGGCAAATAGGGCTGGCGCTGGATCATTTCCGGCGGCGGCGTCCAGTCCGGCCACTCCGCCTTCCTGGTGATGGTCAATAGCCCCGACCACTGAAAGCCGTCGCGTCCGACTCCGATGCC
>JBLMWS010000145.1:0-3625 GCA_050257355.1 Gemmatimonas sp. | reverse complement strand
GGATCATAGGTGCAGCGCAGCTCCACCACCTCGCCGGATGCGTCCTTGATCGCCTCCCGGCATTTGATGAAGTACGCGTAGCGCAGCCGCACCTCGGCTCCGGGCGACAGGCGGAAAAACTTCTTCGGCGGGTTTTCCATGAAGTCGTCGCGCTCGACATAGAGCTCGCGGCCGAAGGCGATGCGGCGCGTGCCCTTCGACGGATCGTCGGGATGGTTGACCGCCTCGATCTCCTCAGCCTTCCCTTCCGGATAGTTCTCGATCACGACCTTGAGGGGCCGCAGCACCGCCATGCGCCGCAGCGCCGTGCGGTTGAGCTCCTCACGGATGCAGAACTCGAGCATGCCGACGTCGACCACGCTGTTGGCTTTCGCAACGCCGATGCGCTTGACGAATTCGCGGATCGCGGCCGGCGGCACGCCGCGCCGCTTCAGGCCTGCGATGGTCGGCATGCGCGGATCGTCCCAGCCCGACACATGGCCGTCGCGGACGAGCTGCGTCAGCACGCGCTTGGACAGCAGCGTGTAGGTCAGGTTCAGCCGGGCAAATTCGTACTGATGCGGCTGCGAGGGCACCGGCAGCTTGTCGATGAACCAGTCGTAGAGCGGCCGGTGATCCTCGAACTCGAGCGTGCAGATCGAATGGGTGATGCCCTCGATCGCGTCCGACTGACCGTGGGCATAGTCATAGCTCGGGTAGATCTTCCACTTGTCGCCGGTCCGCGGATGGGTCGCGTGCAGGATGCGATACATTACGGGATCGCGCAGGTTGATGTTGGGCGCGGCCATGTCGATCTTGGCGCGCAGCACGCGCGCGCCGTTCGGAAACTCGCCCGCCTTCATGCGACGGAACAGCTCGAGGTTCTCGTCCACCGAACGGTCGCGGAACGGGCTGTTCTTGCCCGGTTCGGTCAAAGTGCCACGGTTCGCGCGGATATCCTCCTGCGACTGGTCGTCGACATAGGCGAGGCCGGCGCGGATCAGCCCTTCCGCCCACTCGTAGAGCCGATCGAAATAGTCGGAGGCATAGAACAGGTTCTTGCCCCAGTCGAAGCCGAGCCAGTGCACGTCGGCCTGGATGGAGTCGATATATTCCTGCTCTTCCTTGGTCGGGTTGGTGTCGTCGAAGCGCAGGTGGCAACGGCCGGAGAATTCCTGCGCGATGCCGAAATTCAGCGCAATCGACTTGGCATGGCCGATATGCAGGTAGCCGTTCGGCTCCGGCGGGAACCGGGTGACGATTTCCTGGTATCTCTTGGCAACGAGATCGGCCTGGATAATGTCGCGGATGAAATCGCGACCGGTGTCCATTGTCTCTGCCACCGCCGGTTCTGAAGCCATTCTGTCGTCCTGTGTCGGAAAAGCAGCGGACCTTCTGCCAAATTCGCGGAAACGAGCCAAGAGGCGGCGCGGTCCTTAATCCTCTTAACCAAGCCTTTAGTTATGCACCGTTCCTGCTATACACCACCGCCCATGATGCATGCGACCCGCTCCCGAAATGGCTAATTCCGTCGTCACCCGCTTTGCGCCCTCCCCGACCGGTTTCCTCCATATCGGAGGGGCCCGCACCGCGCTGTTCAACTGGCTCTATGCGAAGAAGCATGGCGGCAGGATGCTGTTGCGCATCGAGGACACCGACCGGGAGCGTTCGACCAAGGCGGCGATCGACGCCATCCTGGATGGCCTGAGCTGGCTGGAGCTCAATTGGGACGGCGAGGTGATCTACCAGTTCAGCCGCGCGGCGCGCCATCGCGAGGTCGCCGAGCAACTGCTTTCGACCGGCAAGGCATACCGCTGCTACGCGACGCCGGAGGAGCTCTCCGCGATGCGCGAAAAGGCGCGCGCGGAGGGCCGCACCCGCCTCTATGACGGGATGTGGCGGGATCGCGATGCGGCCGAGGCGCCGGCCGGCATGAAACCGACCATACGCCTGCGCGCGCCGCTGACGGGCGAGACCGTGATCGAGGACCAGGTGCAGGGCCGCGTGGTCTGGCAGAACGAAAATCTCGACGACCTCGTGCTGTTACGCGGCGACGGCACTCCGACGTATATGCTGGCCGTGGTGGTCGACGACCACGATATGGGCGTTACCCACATCATCCGCGGCGACGACCACCTGATCAACGCGGCACGCCAGAAGCAGATCTACGACGCCCTGGAGTGGTCGATCCCCTCGATGTCGCATATTCCGCTGATCCATGGCCCCGATGGCTCAAAACTGAGCAAGCGGCACGGCGCGCTCGGCGTGGACGCCTACCGTGCGATGGGATATTTGCCGGCGGCGCTGCGCAACTATCTGGTTCGGCTCGGCTGGAGCCATGGCGATCAGGAGATCTTCTCCACGGAGGAGATGATCCAGGCCTTCGATTTGCCGGCGATCGGACGCTCGGCGGCCCGCTTCGATTTCGCCAAGCTGGAAAATCTCAACGGCTACTACATTCGTCACACCGACGATCAATCGCTGGTGCGGATGTTCGAGGCCGTGCTCCACTACGTCCCGCAGGGCGCGGAGCTCAAACCGAAGCTCAACGACGTCACCCGCGCACAGCTTCTGGCAGCCATGCCGAGCCTGAAGGAGCGGGCCAAGACCCTGCTCGAGCTGATCGATGGGGCTTATTTCATCTTTGCCGACCGGCCGCTTGCGGTCGATCCGAAGGCACAAGGGCTGCTGACGACGGAAAACCGCGCACTGATCGGTCGGCTTCGCGCGGCGCTGGAAACCGTCGAGCCCTGGAGCGCGGCAAATACCGAAGCCGCGATGCGCGGCTTCGCCGAAGCCAACAACCTCAAGCTCGGGGCAGTGGCGCAACCGTTGCGGGTGGCGCTGACCGGAAAGACCACCTCGCCCGGGATTTTCGAGGTGCTTTCGGTGCTGGGCCGGGCAGAATCCCTCGCCCGGCTGGCCGACCAGGCTCGAACTTAAGTCGGTCTTTACCTCTTGAAGCGGCCATCTTGCAGCGCACATAGCAATAAGCTACGCATTTCAAGAGGTGCTCCTGGAATAGCCGGCTGCCGCCCCCCTTTTGACCACCTTGGGCATGCTCAGCCGCCGGCTTTCGCAACGATTTCATCGGGGACTTCACGATGGACGCAACATCCAACAATACAAAAACAGCAACTCTGACGGTCGGCAACAAGAGCTACGATCTGCCGATCCAGAGCGGCACCGTCGGTCCTGACGTGGTCGACATCGGTAAGCTCTACGGCCAATCCGGGCTGTTCACCTACGATCCGGGCTTCACCTCGACCGCAAGCTGCCAGTCCAAGATCACCTATATCGACGGCGACGCCGGCATTCTGGAATATCGCGGCTACCCGATCGAACAGCTCGCCGAGCACGGCGACTTCCTGGAAACCTGCTATCTGCTGCTGTACGGGGAGCTGCCGACCGCTGCGCAGAAAAAGGACTTCGACTTCCGCGTCACGCACCACACCATGGTGCACGAGCAGATGGCGCGCTTTTTCCAGGGCTTCCGGCGCGATGCGCACCCGATGGCGGTGATGGTGGCCTCGGTCGGCGCGCTCGCCGCGTTCTATCACGACTCTACCGACATCAACGACCCGAAGCAGCGCATGATCGCTTCGATGCGGATGATCGCGAAGATCCCGACGCTGGCGGCGATGGC
>JBLMWS010000144.1:0-7479 GCA_050257355.1 Gemmatimonas sp. | reverse complement strand
GCGAACTGCAGGCCGCGATGCATTCGCTCAAGGACATGCCGGGCAACGAGGATACGCCGGGACTGGTGATCGGCGCGACTTTGTCGCGTGATCCGCCGGGCGACGTCTTGGTGTTGCGTCCGGGACTCTCGCTCGACGAGCTTCGCCGCGCGCGCGGCAAGGGGTTCAAGATCGGCACCAATGCCGTGCGGCGCGCGGCCTACGCGCGGCGGCTATATCCCGACGTCGAGGTGATCCACTTCCGCGGCGCCGCTGACACGCGCGTGCGCAAGCTCGATTCTCGCGAAAAGCAGCGCCTGCCGGAAGGCGGCGCGGCGGGACCTGCGGATGCGTTGATCATGGCGCGCTCGGGCCTCGAACGCGTCGGCCTTGCTCACCGCATCAGCTACGAGTTTTCGACTGCAGAAATGCTGCCCGCGGTCGGGCAGGGCATCGTCGCGGTGGAATGCGCGGCAGCGGATTGGCAGACGCGCAGTCTCTTGTCCCGCATCGATGACGCGACGGCACATGCCTGTGCCGATGCCGAGCGCGAGGTGCTCTGGGTCCTCAACGGCCACTGCAATTCGCCGATCGCCGGATTTGCCGAGATCCGCGGCGATGAGATGTCGCTTCACGCCTCCGTGCTCGATTTGGGCGGCGGCATGATCATCGAAGCCTCGCGGCTTGGCGCGGCCTGCCGCCCGCGCGAACTCGGTCGTGCCGTTGCTTTCGATCTGCTGGGTCAGGGCGCCGCCGAGATCATCGAACGCAGCCGGCCGCAGTGAATTGCAAGCGATTCGCGTGGGCGGATGCTCCGCCCGCCCCCGCGATGCATCCCGGTTCGACAGGCCGCGCGCGCGTTCGGCGCCACCCATAGACGATCGCAAAAGAAAAAAGGCCTCCTGCGGTCGCAAGAGGCCCAAGTCTAGGGAGGAAACGCCCAAGAATGGGCAGCGACAGCGCAAGGCGCTGCCGCACGCCCGATATATGACGGCACTGCACAAGTTCAAGATCTGCCGTTGGATCTGCCCAAAATCCGCCGATGCCGTCCCGTCGGCGACCGCGAGATGCTCTGCGCGCCGCGCCGCTCCTCGATAGGATCGATCTCGGCCGCACGGAATTAAGCGGACGGAGTGCATTTCCAAGGAGGCTTGCCATGTATACGCGCGTGCTGGGACTGACGACCGCTGCTCTCATTCTGGCTTACGGCTCGGCCGGTGCGATGGCGCAGGACCAAATGACGCCTCAGCCGGGGCAGCAACAACAAACTGAATCTCAGCCCATGGGCGGCGAAGGGACAGGCACCGTCGGACAGGGAGGCGCGGCACAAGGCGGAACGCAAGGCGGCGCGCAAGGGGGAACGATGGGAGGCATGATGGGCCAGCGCGGCATGATGCCTGGCACTATGATGCCTGGCGGCATGCTAGGCCGGCAGGGCAGGATGGGCGGCCGGATGAGAGGCTGCTCCCCGGTGATGTTCCGCGTCATGTTCGCCCTGATCGACAGCGATGGCGACGGCACCATCTCACTGCAGGAGTTTCAGGCGGCTCACGAGCGCATTTTCAAGGCAATGGACAGCAACAAGGACGGCAAGCTGACGGAAGACGAGATCGCGGCCTTCATCCACGGCACGGCGAAATCGGCTCCGCAGCAGTAGCTGAAACGGCTTCGCAAGGCGCGCAGCATGACGGAAGAAGTCATTCATCCCGCATATCTGCGCACCCGCTGCACCATCTGCTCGACATGGGCGATCGGCGTCTCCGGCATGATGCCATGGCCAAGATTGAAGATGAGCCGGCCGCTCGCGTAGTTCGCCAGCACGTCGTCCACTGCGGCATCGAGCGCGCCGCCGCCGGCAATCAGTGCCAACGGATCGAGGTTGCCTTGCACGGCGACCTTGCTTTGGACCTGGGCGCGGATCATGGCCGGCTCCGCCGCCCAGTCGATGCTGACGGCATCGACCCCGGTTGCGGAAACATAGGCCGGCAGCAGCGCGCCGGCGCCACGCGGAAAGCCGATGATCCTTGCATCGGGCTTCTGCTTGCGGATGCCTTCGACAATCCGGCGCGTCGGTTCGATCGACCAGCGTTCGAACTCGCGCACCGGCAATATGCCGGCCCAGGTGTCGAATATCTGCAGGACCTCGGCACCGGCCTCGAGCTGGCCGAGCAGATAGCGCACGGAGTTCTCGACTAGCACGTCGATGATTTGCGAGAACGCGTCGGGATGGCGGTAGGCCAACAGTCGCGCCGGCGCCTGGTCGGGCGTGCCATGTCCTGCAACCATATAGGTCGCTACCGTCCAGGGCGCGCCGCAGAAGCCGATCAATGCGACGTCGGAGGCGAGCGCAGCGCGCACCCGGCGCAGCGCCTCGAACACCGGCTGGAGCTTGTTGAAATCGGCCTCTCGCGCCAATTGCCTAATCTTCTCCGGCGTATCCAAGGGATCGAGCCGTGGTCCTTCGCCGGCTTCAAAGCTGACGGTGCGCCCGAGCGCGTGCGGCATGACCAGGATGTCGGAGAAGATGATCGCGGCGTCAAAGTTGAAGCGGCGGATCGGCTGCAGCGTGACCTCGGCGGCCAGTTCCGGCGTGAAGCAGAGATCGAGGAAGCTGCCGGCCTTGGCGCGCACCTCGCGATATTCGGGCAGGTAACGCCCGGCCTGCCGCATCATCCAGAGCGGCGGCACGTTCTGTCTGCGCCCCGCGAGCACGTCGAGAAAAGGCTTGGGTTGGGACATCGGGTTCAAGCGCGGCTCCGAAGGCATCTTGTGGGGAAGGATTGGTCGTTCCTGATACACCGCGGATGCCGGTTTGGCCAAGCGGCGTGCGGCCGGCGCGGCGCTTGGCTCGGGAACGCTTTCATCGGTCGGATCAGGCGGGAACGCCGGCCCGTTGGCCGCGTTGATCACCATTGGGTGAGCAGCTCCGGAGACTCGCCATGGCCGAGAAATTCAATCCTGCGCCCCGCGACAAGCTTGCCGCCGATCCGCGAGAGGCCGCGCGCCTGGATCACGAACTCCATGCGAAACTTGAGACCGGGCTGATCGACAGCTTTCCGGCCTCTGATCCCGTCAGTGCCGCACAGCCCGCCCCGACCAAGCACGACTGTCACCCGGAACAGAAGTCCGACAATGACAATCGCCGCCAGCGCGTCTCCCTCTGGCGCAGGGTGCGTTCCGCGCTTCATTAGCACCTGACGCGACGCGACCGCTTTCGGTGTTGCACTCGACCTTCAATAATGCGGTGGCTTTTCGTTCGCCGGCTTGGGCAGGCTTGCTTCCGCCTCCTGCAGCCGCTCGCTTAAACTTGCGACTTGGCGCTTCAGCGCATCGATTTCCCGCCATTGGGTGGTAACCGTCTCGTTCAGCGTCTCGATGGTGACGTCCTGAAACATCAGGCGTGCCTCGAGCGCGTCGATCCGGTTTTCGAGGGATCTCTCACTCATGTGCAGCCCGTTTGCTGGAGCGTTTCTGAAACAGCAGTTTCCTGGAGGCCATGGCCGAGCGCAACGCGGTCATCGAACACGAAACAGGTGCCGCGCCAGCGGCTTTCGAGCTCATTCATCTGCTCCAAATAGTTCAGAATGCCGCCTTTGAGATGATAGACCTCGCGAAAGCCGCGCGCCAGGAGATGGCTCGTGGCCTTCTCGCAGCGAATGCCGCCGGTGCAAAACATCGCAATCCTGGGATGCTTATCTGGATCGAGCCTTTGCGCGACGAAATCCTTGAATTGACCGAAGCTTTCGATCTGCGGATCGATCGCGCCCTCGAAAGTGCCCATCGCCACCTCGAATGCGTTGCGAGTGTCGATCAGGAGCGTATCCTCGCTTGCGATCAGCGCGTTCCAATCGGATGGCTCGACATAGATTCCGACCTGGCGCGTCGGATCGGCCGCCGTATCTCCGAGCGTGACGATTTCCTTTTTCAGGCGGATTTTGAGCCGTCGGAACGGCATGGCCCGTGCCGTGGAGAATTTCAGTTCGAGACGATCGAGCCGGCCGCCAAACAGGGCGCCATGGCGTAGCTCCGCAAGCAGCGCGTCGATTGCCTCCGCTGGACCCGCGAGCGTGCCGTTGATGCCCTCTTCCGCCAGCAGCACGCTGCCTTTCAGTGCAAGTCCTGCGCAGATCGTGCGCAACGGCTCGCGCAACGCCCGAAAATCCGGCAGCGCGGTGAACTGATAGAAGGCGGCGACTTGGCACGCGACTTGGCAAGGGCTTTCGTGAGAGTTGTCGTCAGGCATGGTGTCGTTTAGCAGGGGGCAAGGTCCGGCTCAATCAAGCTTGTTTTGCGCGACATTCCCGGGTCCTTCCCGCGACAGCATGACATCCACACTCTGGCATGCCAGCCATTGCGAAGAGCCATGCGGATGTGTCATGAAGGCGCGCAGTTCCGCCGCCAAGCCGCGGGAAAACAACGGTAAAATGAGCCTTTCGATGAGAAACTTCCAGTTCCCCGGCCGCTCCACGGTCCACGCCCAGAACGCGATGGTGGCGACCTCGCATCCGCAAGCTGCGCTGGCGGCGATCGAGGTGCTCAAAGCCGGCGGCACCGCGGCGGATGCCGCCGTTGCGGCCTGTGCGCTGCTGGGGGTGATCGAGCCACAATCGACCGGGATCGGCGGGGACTGCTTTGCGTTGATCCAGCCGCGCGGCGAGGGCAAGATCACGGCTTACAATGGCTCCGGACGCGCGCCGCTTGCCGCCAACGCCGATTGGTATCTGGAGCGCGGCATCCGCGCGGTGCCGCTCACGTCGGCGCACGCGGTCAGCATTCCCGGCGCGATCGATGCCTGGGAAACGATCCTGCGCGACCACGGCAGGTTCGGTCTCGACCGCCTGCTGCAGCCGGCGATCGAGGCGGCGGAACAAGGATACGTCGTCGCGCCACGCGTGGCGTTCGACTGGAAGAACCAATTCGAGAAATTGAAGAAGGGCACCAACACCGAGCGCTATCTGCTGCCCGAAGGCAGGCCGGCCGTGGCGGGCGACGTGATCCGTCAGCCGGAACTCGGCAAGACCTTGCGCGCGATCGCAGCCAAGGGCCGCGACGCCTTCTATACCGGTGAGATCGCGGCCGACATGGTGGAGACGCTGCGCGGCATCGGCGGCCTGCACACGCTGGAGGATTTCGCGAGCCACACCACCGAGGTGACATCGCCGATCGGTACCATCTACAAGGGGCTCGACGTCTGGCAGTGCCCGCCCAACGGCCCCGGCATCACCATGCTGGTGATGCTCAACATCCTCTCGCGCTTCGATCTCAAGAAATTCGCCCCGGTCAGCGTCGAGCGCTTCCATCTCGAAGCGGAGGCCGCGCGCATCGCCTACATGATCCGCGAGCAGCATGTGGCTGATCCCGCCCATATGACAGTGGATGTCGCCAAAATCCTCGCCAAGGAATTCGCGGAGGAATATATCGCCAATATCCGCATGGATCGCCTGCTCGAGCTGCCCAACGTGGCGCCGCCGATGAACCCGTCGACCATCTACGTGACAGCCGTCGACAAGGACCGCAACGCCTGCTCCTTCATCAATTCGATCGCACATTCGTTCGGCTCGGCGATCGTCTCCAACAAGACCGGCATCCTGCTGCAGAATCGAGCCGGCGGTTTCCGTATCCAGCCCGGTCATCCCAATTGCATTGCCGGCGGCAAGCGGCCGCTGCATACGATCATTCCGAGCCTCGTCACCAGGAACGGCCGTGCCGTGATGCCGTTCGGCGTGATGGGCGGGCAGTACCAGCCGGTCGGTCAGGTGCGCGTGCTGACCAACATGCTGGACTATGGCTGCGACGTGCAGGAAGCGATCGATATGCCGCGCGGCCTGCACTACGAAGGCGTCTATCAGCTCGAGGATGGCGTGCCGGCGGACGTGGTCGAGGGGTTGAAGAAGCTCGGACACAACACGACCGGCGTCGTCTCGCCGCTCGGCGGCGGCCAAGCGATCTGGATCGACTGGGACAAGGGCACGCTCACCGGCGGCTCCGATCCGCGCAAGGACGGCTGCGCGCTCGGCTATTAGAGCAACGGCTCGCGAAGGAACCTTCGTTCCATCAGCCAGAGTTGAGGGCGCGGACGATCAATTCGCCGCAGCTGCATGCGCGTGTGCGGGAACAGGCGCGGTTATCCTTTGTTAGCACCGCCAGGCGCGCGAGTTGCGCGCCGCGTGCTGTTGCTAGCGGCGGAGGCCGTCCATGTCCGACAATCCCTCTTCCCCCGGCGCATCAGGGTTCAACCGCCGTCGTTTCATGGCCGCGGCCATGGGAACTGCGGTGGCGACGCCGCTGACCGCCCGTGCCGCGGGGTCGGCAGCGACATCGACGGCACCGCAGGATGCTCAGCTGCCCGTCGAAGTGACCTTAAAGATCAACGGCCAGAACAAACGTATCAGCCTGGATGCGCGCACCACCGTGCTGGATGCGTTGCGCGAGCATCTCGGCCTGACCGGCAGCAAGAAAGGCTGTGACCACGGCCAGTGCGGCGCTTGCACGGTCTTGATCGACAATCGTCGCGTGCTGTCGTGCCTGACCTTGGCGCTTGCCGCGCAGGGGCACGACATCACCACGATCGAGGGACTCGCCGATGGCGATCGCCTGCATCCGATGCAGCAGGCCTTCATCGACCAGGACGCTTTCCAGTGCGGCTATTGTACGCCAGGGCAGATCATGTCTGCCATTGCATGCGTGAAAGAGGGCCACGCCAACAGCGACGACGACATCCGCGAATATATGAGCGGCAATATCTGTCGCTGCGCCGCCTATCCCAACATCGTCGCGGCGATCAAACAGGCCGCGCCCGACATCCTGAAAGGCTAGGCCGATGCGACCGTTCGTCTTTCAAAGCGCAAGCGACCCTTCAGCCGCCGTGCAGTCGCTTTCCGCGCGTGGTGGCCGCACGCCCGCCGAGGCGCCCGTGCAGGCCCTCGCCGGCGGCACCACGCTGATCGATCTGATGAAGCTCGACGTGATGCGGCCCACTACCATCGTCGACATCAATCCGCTGTTGCAGGCCTGGTCGCAGATCAATCTCGAGAACGGCAATCTGCGCCTTGGCGCCCTGGCGCGGATGGCGGATGTCGCGGCCAATGCCGAAATCCAGACCGGCTACCCCGTCGTCGCGGACTCGTTGAAGCTTGCCGCCAGCGCGCAGCTGCGCAACATGGCGAGCCTCGGCGGCAATGTCCTGCAGCGCACCCGCTGCACCTATTTTCGCGACATCAGCTACGCCAATTGCAACAAGCGCAATCCCGGCGCGGGCTGCGCCGCAATGGACGGCATCAATCGTTCGCATGCGGTGCTCGGTACCTCCGACCAATGCATCGCGACCTATCCGGGCGATTTCGCGCAAAGCCTGATCGCGCTCGACGGCACGGTGGAGGTCACCGGGAAATCCGGTACCCGCAGCATTCCGTTCGCGCAATTGCACAGGCAGCCGGGTAACTCGCCACAGATCGAGACCGCACTTGCGCCGGGCGAACTGATCTCCGGCTTCACGATCCG
>JBLMWS010000143.1:0-26230 GCA_050257355.1 Gemmatimonas sp. | reverse complement strand
ATGGTGACGAAAGCGGCGGAATAATTCGCCGCACGGAAATCCCTGATCTTGATCCGTGGGCGAGGGAGAAGGCCTCACAACCCCGGCAGCTTCGTCACGTAGACGTTGATCGACCCTTCGGCCTGCGCGATCACTCGCAGCGTCTTGGCGTCGAAGGCGATGTCGGCGAGCCTGAGATCGTTGATCTTGCTCTCCACCCGCACGCCATCCTCGCTCTTCTGAATATCCGCGATCGCATCGGCGATCTTCTTCTGGGCGTTGGCCGCGAACGGCTTCAAGTCGATGATGGCCTTTTCGTACAGCGCCTGCTGCAGGCGCGGCATCACCGCCCGGGCCGCGGTTCCGAGCAGGCCGTAGGCGGCTTCCGAATCGATCGCGAGCTGGATGTCGCTGAAGTGCAGGGTCTGCTGGGCCTCGTCCAGCACCGGGCGTCCCCAGATGTGCACCGTCGCGTCCGTGCCGAAGCCGAAGAAGCTCTTCTTTTCTTTGGCATGCACCAGGAGCGAGATCAGCAGCCGGTCTCCCGACGGCGCAACGCTGGCATGTTTGATCGTGACCTCGACCGGGCCGGAGCCGTCCTCCGGAAAGGTTTTTCCGGCGAACTGCGTCTCGACGATCTTGTTGATGTCGGTGAACGGCATGTCGATCGGCACGCCGATGCTCAAGCCGCCGCGGGTCGGCGGCACGATGGTGATCTTGTCGGGGAAGGGGCAATCGGGCTTGGTCTGGGTCGAAGTGATCCGTGTCTCGGCCTCGATGCCAAGCGTCAGCGTGAGTGCGGAGGCACTGACCTGCGGCTGTGCGGCGATCGCGCGCGTGGGGCGCATTTCCAGCCACAGCGGCGGCATTGCGGCGGTCGTGCCCGTGCCCTGCAGCGGCATCGAGCGGCAGGCCTTGGCCCATTGGATGCGCGCATCCTTCTCGAGCGTCGGGTCGCTGCGGATTTTCGCGCTGATGGCGTCGAGCTGCTCGCCGACCGTCTTGTCGATGACGGGCTTGACCTGCGCCGGCACGTTGACGTGCGCACCGGCCAGCGAAAGGCTGGTATCGCCGAGCGACACCTGAGCGCCGAAATTGGGTTCCAGATGCCAGGCGGCTGCGAATTTCGGCCGCGCGGTGATGGTGACGTTGCCCTTGATTTCGGCGCTGGCGTTGATCGCCTTGATGTTGACGTCGCCGATCTGCTTGGCGGCATTGGCTCCCAACAGGCCGCCGAGCGCATTGGCGAGCGCGCCGGTCGCCTTCGATGACAGCGAGCCTGTGACGTTCAGCCGGCCCGTGAGCGGGGTCGACAGCGACAGCACGTCTTGTCCACCGGTCGCGGTGATCGGTCCGCGCGAGGCCGTCCAGCCGATATCCGCGTTCTGCAGCACCTGCGCGACCGGATTGTCGGCCTTGCCGGCAAAATTCCTTTGCGTGCCGCGCTCGGCGGCCTCGCGAATGGCATCGAGCGTGATCGTCACTGGCGCGACCACAAAGGAGCGGCGCGAAACGGGCGGGAGCGGAGCCGGTTCGACGATGGCGGGAGCCTTCACGGCTGCGCTCGGCGACAGCCAGTCCATGATTTTCAGGCTCACCGCAAACGACACCGCGACTACGCCGAACGCCAGTCCGACCGTTGTGAGCCTTTTGTTCAGACGCATTGTCCCCCCGGGATGAATCGAGCCGGAAACTCTACAGGGCCGGTCGAGCCCGCGCCAGACCGGTGCGGGAACCATTTACCCAAACGAAAACGGCCCCGACGAGGCCGCCGGAGTCGCTTTGATCGTCTGTCTCGAATTTAATCTTCGCGCAAGCAGGATTCGGTTCACATCGCTTGCCGGGAGATAGGGTTCTCTCGGCTAACGCATGGACACAACGGCCCGCCGCTCCATAGGCAGCACGACGACCTTGGTGCCGACGCTCACGCGCGAATAGAGGTCGATGACGTCCTCGTTGGTAAGGCGGATGCAGCCAGACGAAACATGCGTGCCGATGGTCTGCGGCGCGTTGGTGCCGTGGATGCGATAGACGGTGCCGCCGAGATACATCGCGCGCGCGCCGAGCGGGTTGCTGGGGCCGCCGGCCATGTAACGCGGCAGGTAGGGCTGGCGCGCGATCATCTCCGGAGGCGGCGTCCAGTCGGGCCACTCCGCCTTCCTGGTCACGGACTGCACGCCGGACCAGGTGAAGCCGTCGCGGCCGACGCCAATGCCATAGCGGATCGCGCGGCCGCCACCGAGCACGTAATAGAGATAGGTGTTCGGCGTATCGATGATGATCGTGCCCGGCGCCTCATGGCTGGCGTAGTTCACGATCTGGCGGCGCAGGCGCGGCGGCAACGCGTTAACGGTGCCAGCCTGTTCGGACGGCGCGGCTTGAGCCGGCGGCTGAGCATCATAAGGCTGCGCGTCCTGAGCGGGAGGCGGCAGGAAGAATGGAAACGGCTGCGGCTGGGGAGCGGCATTGGCCGAGCTTGCAAAGCTCAATGAGCCGATGGCGAGCGCGGCGAAGGCCAAGGCGCGGCGTGAGCGTATCACGGCATCCCGATGGAGCATGGTCGTCCCCCTGTTTTTCGCCTCTGGCGCCGGTTGCGGCGCTCTATTGGCGAAAACCGTAACGCCGAAAGGTTTCGGGACGTTTGCGCGTGCTCACGAAAAAGGTTTCGTCGGCTTAACGGATTGTTTCATGACGGTTTCGCGACGGGGGCGATGCGAAGAGGCGCAAAAAGAATCCTCAACATTTCGATGACGTCACACGTTTGAAATATCCATAGACCAACACTTCCGAAAGCGAGAATCATTCCAACTCTCAAGGCGTCTTCCGATGCGGATTTTGATTGCGACCGATGCCTGGCATCCGCAGGTCAATGGCGTGGTCCGCACCCTGACCTCGCTCTCGCGCGCTGCCGCAAAGCTTGGGGCCGACATCGAGTTCCTGACGCCGGACGGCTTCCCGTCGATCGCCGTTCCGACGTATCAGAGCCTGCGGGTGGCGCTGCCGAACCGCCGGGAGATCGCGCGAAGGATCGAGGCGGCCGCGCCAGAGGCGATCCATATCGCGACCGAAGGCCCGATCGGCTGGTCGGTGCGCGGTTATTGTCTCCGCAACCAGCTCGCTTTCACCACCTCCTACACCACGCGCTTTCCCGAATATATCTCCGTCCGCACCGGCATTCCCGCGAGCGTCGGCTATGCCGTGCTGCGCCATTTCCATAACGCCGCGGCGATGACGATGGTCGCCACACCCTCGCTCAAGCAGGAGCTGTCCGAGCGAGGCTTCAAGAGACTCGGCTTCTGGACCCGCGGCGTCGATACGGAGCTCTTCAATCCCGATGATCCGGCCAGGCTCGACCTGCCGCGTCCGATCTTCATGACCGTCGGCCGTGTCGCGGTGGAAAAGAATCTCGAGGCGTTTCTCTCGCTCGATCTGCCGGGCTCGAAAGTGGTGGTCGGCGACGGTCCGCAGAAAGCGGAACTGGAGCGCCGCTTTCCCGGCGCGCATTTTCTCGGCGAAAAGACCGGCAAGGACCTCACCTCGCATATGGCAGCGGCGGACGTGTTCGTGTTCCCGAGCCTGACCGACACTTTCGGCGTCGTGCAGCTGGAATCTCTCGCCTGCGGCACTCCGGTTGCGGCTTTTCCGGTCACCGGTCCAAAGGACGTGATCGCGGATCATCCGATCGGCGCACTGGACAACGATTTGCGCGCCGCCTGTTTGCGCGCGCGCGCGATGTCGCGCCCGGCCTGCCGCGCCTTTGCGCTGGAGCGCTCCTGGGAAAACAGCGCCAGACAGTTCATCGGCAATTTGAGCGCGTTGCAGGTAAGCCGCGCGCCGCGACCGAGCCGGGTCGCGCGCAGCCGCAGTCCGGTCCGCGGCTGAGTGCAACCTTCACGTTGACAGCACTATCACAAAGGCAAGCGAGACGAACGATGGCAGAAACCATGAAGCTTGACGGCACCAGGCAGCTGGACTTCGACCGCGAAATGGTCGAGCAGGCCTACGACCGCTGGGCTCCGATCTATGACCTCGTCTTCGGCGGCGTCTTCAGCAAGGGGCGCGACGCCGCGATCGACGCCACCAACAAGATCGGCGGTCGCGTGCTCGAGGTCGGAGTCGGGACCGGCATTTCGCTGCCGCTTTACGGACCGAATGTCCGCATCGTCGGCACCGACATCTCCGAAGAGATGCTGAAAAAGGCGAAGAAACGGGTCGCGGAACAGCGCCTGAAGAACGTCGAAGGGCTTGCGGTGATGGACGCCGAGAAGCTCGAGTTTCCCGACAATTCCTTCGATGTGGTGATGGCGCAGTATGTCGTCACCGCGGTGCCGAACCCCGAAGCCGCGCTCGACGAATTCGCGCGCGTGCTGCGTCCCGGCGGCGAGCTGATCATCCTGACCCGCGTCAGCGCCGATGCCGGCATGCGCCGCTTCATCGAGCAAAGGCTGCAACCGGTCGTGCGCCGGCTCGGCTTCCGCACAGCCGAGTTTGCCTGGTCGCGCTACACCAAGTGGCTTGCCGGCGCCAAGGGCATGGAGCTGGCGGAGCGCCGCCTGATTCCGCCGCTCGGCCACTTCTCGCTGGTGCGCTTCCGCAAACTCGATCTGGCGGCCGCCGCTTAAATCGGCGGCGGCAGGGCCTCGTTCGGGGTCATTTGCGTCAGTTGCGTGACATCATGTGTCATCATGATGATGTCACACGCGCTACATCGAATCTCCGTAAAACACTTGCGACTCACCGTTAGGGGCAAGACATGATCAAGAGCTTCCTGGAGCAACTGCGCATCCAGCGCTGGGACGACCATCGTTATTATCATCACAGCCGGATCAATCAGAGCCTGCACTTCGTGAGCGCGCTCTCCTTCATGATCTCTTACGTGATGCTGTATTTCGATCCCCTGATGTCGGCGCTGATCGGCTGGCTCGTTTCCATGACCTCGCGTCAGGCCGGCCATTTCTTCTTCGAGCCGCGCGGCTACGACCATATCAACCACGCCAGCCACGAACACAAGGAAGAGATCAAGGTCGGCTATAACCTGCGCCGCAAGGTGGTGCTGATGGCGATCTGGGCGGCCTCACCGGTCGTGCTCTATTTCGACCGGACCCTGTTCGGCCTGTTCACGGCCTGGACGACGCCTGCCGATTTCATCCGTCAGGTGGCGAAGATCTGGCTGGTCGTAGGGCTCGGCGGCCTCTTGTTCCGCACCGTGCACCTGTTCTTCATCCGCGACGTGGAAACGGGTCTGGTCTGGATGACCAAGATCATCACCGACCCCTTCAACGACTTCAAGCTCTACCACAAGGCCCCGCTGGCGCTATTGCGCGGCGAACTGATCGATCCCGGCTTCGACCTCATGGAGCACGGCCTCGAAGAGAAGCCGGCCTGAGATTTGGGTTCGAGGACTCTCAGCACGTGTCTTGCCCGGCCTCGTGCCGGGCATCCACGTTTGTTGGAGCGGTTTGTCTTATGTTTTTCTTGCACCTTCATTCCGTGGCGCTCGCCATCGCGAGCGCCGTGGAATGGCGGGGTAACAAGGGCGAAACCGGCCTTGATCGCAGAACGGACTCGTAGGGTGGGCAAAGCGAAGCGTGCCCGCCATGGTGCGTGGCGGAAGCCCTGGTGGGCATGGCGCTGTCGCGCCTTTGCCCACCCTGCATTCGTCGACAGCGGCGAAACAGAAAGCAGTCGCTTACCGCACGAACCGGCTGCCGATCATCTCGCGCAGGATCTGCCGGCGGATATGCTTGTTGGTGAGTGCGGCATCATGCCACCACCAGCCGTCCCGCTTCATCTTGTTGGCAGCCGCGACGAAGCGCTGCATCACTTCCGCGAAGTCCGCGTCGGTGTAGTTCAGGCTGAAGATGAAACGTCCGGTGCCGACCCAGCTCAACGCGAGCCCTTCGGCGCGCAAGTAATATTGCAGCATCCAATTGTAGCGGGAGGGTTCCGTGTAGGTGACGGTCCAGATCGAGGAAAGATTGGCGATCCGCACCGGCAAGTCTTGCGCGGCAAGCTGTTCATTCAGGTGTCGCGCGCGGTCGTTCCAGATCTCGTCGAGACCGTTATAGACCGCGCGGAAATTCTCGCTCGAAAGCCGGCTCAGGAACTCGTCCATCGCCGTCATGACGTAAGGGTGCGAGTTGAAGGTGCCGCGCGCAAAGCAGACATCGGCGGGCCGATCATCGCGGAAGCGCCGCATCAGCTCGCGCTTGCCGCAAACGACGCCGATCGGCAATCCGCCGGCCAGGCTCTTGCCGTAGGTCACCATGTCGGCGCGCACGCCGAAATACTCCTGGGCGCCGCCGGGGGCGAGGCGGAAGCCGACAAAGACTTCGTCGAAGATCAAGGCGATGCCGCGCTCGGTGCAGACCTCGCGCAGCTGTTTCAGCCATTGGCTGTAGGCCGTGCGGTCGACGCCCGCTTTGCGCGAGCTGTCGACCAGCGCGCCGTCGCTCGGTGCATTGGCATTCGGATGCAGCGCCTGCAGCGGGTTGACCAGCACGCAGGCGATATCGCGGCGGGTGCGCAGCACATGCAGCGTCCGCTCGGACATGTCGGCGAGCGTATAGGTTTCGTGCGGCGATACCGGATTGCCCACGCCGGGCTGCACGTCGCCCCACCAGCCGTGATAGGCGCCGGCAAAGCGCACCAGATGCGTGCGGCGGGTGTGATAGCGCGCCAGCCGGACTGCCTGCATGACCGCTTCCGTGCCGGACATGTGGAACGAGACCTCGTCGAGGCCGGAGATCGCGCACAGGCGCCGCACATTCTCGGCTACCACAGGGTGATAGAAGCCGAGCACGGGGCCGAGCGCATGCGCGCGCTTTTCGCCGGTCTCGATACACTCCTTGTAGAAGTCGTAGCCGAAGATGTTGACTCCGTAGGAGCCGGCGAGGTCGTAGAAGACATTGCCGTCGAGGTCGGTCAGCGTGACGCCGGAAGACGCCTGCACGAAAGTGCCGGCGCCAAGGTGTTCGCGCACGAGCCGGCTGTATTGAAACGGCACCCGATAGGCCGCCGTGAACTGCAGGTCGGAAATCTGCTGAGCGGCTTCCGCAGTGGTCGCGCGCGAGCGCGCAAACCGCTGCTTGTAAAGTTCGGCCAGCCGGAAGAAGCCGTCCTGGCGTTTGGTCGCCACTTCGGCCGGCGCGCCGTCGGAACGGAAAAAGTCGTTGATATCGAACTCGTAGTGCGGGATCAGCCGCGCCGCCAGTTTCGACAGTTTCGAATGTCCGCTAAGCGAGCGGTGCTTGGCGCGCGACAGTGCGATCCGCGCCGTCAACTTCGGGGCCACGGCGGCCGTGGCGGTCAGGGCAACCGCGCCGGCGGCGAACGACAGAATCGGAAGCTGCGAATCCATAACCCTAGCGCTAACCAGTCCTGCTGACAGATTCATGACAGTCAAAAGCCTGATTTCGACCTTCACCCAGCAGGAAGACCTCAATTTCCTGCTCACCAACCGCATCCCGCGCGCCGCCGCGACCCGCTTCATGGGCTGGTTCTCGAAGATCGAGAACCCCCTGGTGCGGGATGCCTCGATCGGACTGTGGCGGCTGTTCTCCGGCCTCGACCTGACCGAAGCTAAGGAGAGTCATTTCAAGAGCCTGCATGATTGCTTCACCCGCGAGCTGAAGCCGGGCTCGCGTCCTTACGATCCGGATCCGACCATCGTGGCGAGCCCCTCGGATGCCATCATCGGCGCGTTCGGCACCATTCGCGACGGCGAGCTGTTCCAGATCAAGGGCGCGCCTTACTCGCTCGCCGATCTCGTCGGCGATCCCGGCCTGGTGGAAACGCATCGGCAGGGGCGCTTCGTCACACTGCGGCTGACCTCGAGCATGTATCACCGCTTCCACAGCCCGCACGACTGCCATGTCGACAAGGTCACGCTGATTCACGGCGACACCTGGAACGTCAATCCGATCGCGCTGAAGCGCGTGGAGAAACTGTTCTGCAAGAACGAGCGCGCGGTGATCCGCATGCATCTGAACAGCGGTGACGCGCTGACGCTGGTGCCGGTCGCCGCCATCCTGGTTGCCAGCATCCGGCTGCATTTTCTCGACGTCGTGCTCAACAGCCAGACGCGCGGGCCGCTCAGCTTTGCCTGCGACGTCGACGTGAAGAAAGGCGACGAACTCGGCTGGTTCGAGCACGGCTCGACCATCATCGTCCTGGCGCCCGCGCATTTCGAGTTCTGCGACAACGTCACCGAATGGGGACACATCCGCGCTGGCGAACCGTTGCTGCGCCTGCCCTGACGCGCGACGCCGTCGGGCTGCGAGACGTTGCTGCGTTCTCGTCGGTGCGGTAAAAGGGTGCGCGCTTGCAGCGCAGGCTGCGGATCAGCGTAGCATCGGAGGAACTTGCGATGCAGTTGCGGGTCTTTGGACGCACGGGATTGCAACTCTCGGTGCTCGGGTTCGGCTGCGGCGCGGTCGGCGGATTGATGGTCCGTGGCGATCCCGCCGACCAGGAGCGCACCATCGCGCGGGCGATCGCAGCCGGCGTGAACTATTTCGACACCGCCGTGCAATATGGCAACGGCGAATCGGAGAAGAACCTCGGCCGCATCTTACGAAAGCTGAAGCCGGCCAATGCGATCGTCGGAACCAAAGTGCGGTTGCAGCCAAGCGAGTTCGGCCGCATCACTGAAGCCGCGACGATATCGCTGGAAGGCAGTCTGGCGCGGCTCGGCCTCGACCATGTCGACATCTTTCACCTGCACAATCCGATCACCGAGACGGGAGGAGGCGCGACGCTGAGCGCCCGGCAGGTGCTCGACGACGTCGTGCCTGCGTTCGAGCGGCTGCGCCGGCAGGGCAAGGCTCGTTTCCTCGGCATTACAGCGGTGGGCGATACGGCAGCGCTGCATCAAGTGATCGATGCGCGTGTCTTCGACAGCGCGCAGGTCGTCTACAACATGCTCAATCCCTCAGCCGCGGAGGCATTGCCGGCGAACTATCCGGCGCAGGACTACCGGTGGATGTTCGATCACACCAGGGATGCCGGCGTCGGCGTGATCGGCATCCGCGTGCTGGCGGGCGGGGCGCTATCGGGCGCAGCCGAGCGTCACCCGATTGCAAGTCCGCCGCCCGAGCCGATCGGCTCGGCGACGAGCTACGAGGCCGATGTTGCTCGGGCGTGGCGTCTCATGCCGCTGGTCGAGGAAGGCTTCGCCGCCAGCCTCACCGAGGCGGCGACGCGATTTGCCTTATCTCACCCGGCGATGGGCACGATCCTGGTCGGGATCGCGACACCGGAGCAGTTCGAGGCTGCGCTTGCCGCGGTCGACAAGGGGCCGCTGCCGGGCGCCGCGCTCGACCGGCTGTCGCAACTGCGGCAATCCTTCTCCGGCGAGGCGCGCTGATCGCGAAGACCTCCCGCCGCGCCGTGACATCCGCTCACGCGGGAAAGCCGAACAGCCTGGCCGGGTTATGAACCAGGATCTTTTCCAGCGTCGCCTGGTCGGGAGCGTAGCGATACATCAGCTCCAGGAGATCGGCATCGTTGGGGGGCTGCACCACGGACACCGGATGCGGCCAATCGCTGGCCCAAACACAACGATCGGGCGCGGCGTCGATGTAGCTGCGCGCAATCGGGATCACATCGTCCCAGGGCGGACCGGCCTTTGAGGTCTTCTCGCCAAGCGACAGCATCACCCAGAAATTGCCCTTCGCGAGAAGCTCCAGCATCTTGCGCAGGTTCGGATCGTCCTTGCCGCGGGCAGGGTCGGGGCGGGCCATGTGATCGATCAGCACCGGCACGTCGAGGTTCTCGTACTTCTCGGCGCTCGAGACGATTCCGTCCTTTTCCGGCTGGATTTTCACATACCAGCCGAGCTCGCGGATGCGCGCGATCGCGCGTGCAAAATCCTTGTCCGAAAGCACCGCGCCAAGCGCCTGGCGGAAGCTGAAACGCGCACCGCGCACGCCGGCGTCATGCAGCTTGGCGAGATAAGCGTCATTGGCCTCCGCGAACACCAGCGCATTGGCGCAGCCGCGATAATTCGGTCCCATCGCGGCAAGCCCGTCCAGCACCACGGCGTGATCGGCGCCGTAGGTCGTCGTCTGCACGATGACGCCGCGCTCGATTCCGAGCGCCTTGTGCATCTTCAGCGCGGCTTCCCATGTCGCGGTCGGCATCTGATAGGCCGCACCGGGCCGCACCGGATATGTCTCCAGCGGTCCCAGCACATGAAATTGGCTATCGACGGTCTTGGGCGGCGGTAGTCTTGACGGCCGGCGCGGGTTGGGATCAAAGGGAAGATAGGTCGGCACTGGGCTTCGTCCTCTTAATCGATCACGGCGGTGAAATCGCATTGCACCAGGGCGCCGCCTTCCATGTCCATCTGCAGCGAGTGACGCGCCGGGCGCGAATGCTCGTCGGGAAACATCTTCAGCCATTCGGCATTCAGCGGCCCACGCTGGGCGCGGTCCTTCAGCCACACCGTCATTTTGATGATGTCATCGGTCGAGCCGCCCGCCGCCTCCACCGTCGCTTTCATATGCGCGAACATGTTGGCGCATTGCGCTTCCAGGCTCGCCGGCATGGCGCCGCTCTGCGGATCGCGGCCGAGAATGACGCCGGACATCACGAGGTTGCCGATGCGGCAGGCGTTGGGAATCGGATTGGCATGCTTGAAGCCGCCGATATGGATGCTCTTGCGCCGGGCTTGACCGGTCATGGGGCTTGTTTCCTTCTGCTTGCGCAATCAAACGAACTGGCAGGACACCGAGCCGAAGGCGCCGTAATCGGCGTGGAAGGTGTCGCCGCGCCGGATCTCGAGCGGGCGGGTGAACGAGCCCGCAAGCACGACCTCGCCGGCGGCAAGATGCTCGTCATGCGGCGCCAGCCGATTGGCGAGCCAGGCGATGCCGTTCGCAGGATGATTGAGCACGCCGGCGGCAAGCCCGGTTTCCTCGATCTGGCCGTTGCGGAACAGAAGCGCGCCGATCCAGCGCAGGTCGGTCTCCAGCGGCCGGAACGGCCGGCCGCCCACCACGAGCGCGGCGTTGGCCGCATTGTCGGAGATCGTGTCCATCACCTTGCGGGTCTGGCCGGTCTCGGGATCGACACGGTGCATGCGGGTTTCCAGGATTTCGAGCGCCGGGGTCACGTAGTCGGTGGCATTGAGCACGTCGAAGATCGTGCAGTCCGGCCCGCGCAGCGGCGCCTTCAAAACGAAGGCGAGCTCGACCTCGATCCGCGGCGCGTGGAAGCGGTCGAAGGGAATTGCGCTTGCGTCCGCATAGAACATGTCCGCGAACAGCACGCCGTAATCCGGTTCGGCGATACCGACCGCGCTTTGCATCGCTTTCGACGTCAGACCGATCTTGTGTCCTTTGATGACGCGGCCGCGTCCGAGCTGCAGCTGTGTCCAGGCGCGCTGGATCGCATAGGCATCCTCGATCGTCAGATCGGGATGCTCGCGCGTGAACATGGGAATCAGCTTCTTGGTGCGCTCGGCCTCGTCGAGTCGCGCCGCGAGATGCGTGATGGTGGAGGGATCGAGCATGATTTACGCCTCTGCCACGATCGCATTGCGCAGCACGCCGATGCGCGACGATTCGATTTCGACCACATCGCCGGCCCTGAGCCAGCGCGGCGGATCGAAGCGCGCGCCGGCCCCGGTCGGCGTTCCCGTGGCGATCATGTCGCCGGGCTTCAGCGTTGCGAAGGTCGAGAGATAGGCAATCAGGACATCAAACGGGAACATCAGCCGCTCGGTCGAGTCCTGCTGCCGGATTTCGCCGTTCACGCGCGTGATGATGTCGTGCGGACCACGCGGATCGCATTCGTCCGCGGTCACGATCCAGGGACCGATGCTGCCGGAGCGATCGAAATTCTTGCCCTGCGTGACGTTGAACTTGCCGTGGCGCAGCCAGTCGCGCACTGTGCCCTCGTTGCACAGTGTCATCCCGAAAATATGCGACCACGCCTGTTCGCGCGGAATGTGCCGCCCCTGCCTGCCGATCACGATGACGAGCTCGCCTTCATAGTCGAGCTGATCGGAGACATCGGGCTTTTCGATTCCCTGTCCCGAGCCGACCACCGAAGACATGCTGCGCACGAACAGGCTGGGATATTTCGGCAGATCCGATTTGTCTTTGTATTCGGCGTTGCGGTCCATGTAGTTGACGCCGATGCACCAGAGTTTTTCCGGCGCCAGCACCGGCGGCAGCAGCGTCAATCGTTCGATCGGATAATCGGGCTTCTCGTCCGCGAGGGCCTGGCGGGCGGCCGCCAGTCCGTCGCCGGCGATCAGCGCCTTCAGGTCCGGGAAGTCGCGTCCGATCCGCCGTGAGAGCTCGACAACCCCGCCATCGACGGCCGCGCCATAGCGCGGCTCGCCGTCCATCAGATAACTCAGGAGTCGCATGTGAAAAATCCCGTCGTCCGTATCAGGCCGGCTGCCTGCTGTGATTGCCGTTTTCGACGCCGGCCAGTTCGCGGCCGCGCGTCTCCGGCAGTGACAAGGTCATCGCGAGAAAGATCGCAATTGCTGGTGCCACGACCAGCATGCCCATTGCAAGCTGCCCGCCGAACATCGCCGCCGCCATCGGCACGGCCACGGGTGCAAAGCTGCCGATGCCGCGGCCGGCCATGTAGATCAGCGACACCGCAGTCGATCGCACCTCGATCGGGTAGATCTCCGACAGCCACGTTCCGACTACGCCGAGTGCCGAATTGCCGATCACGAACGCGATGTAGGTCCAGAACATCGGAAATCCGAGCAGGCTTCCGGCATATCTGGCGTCCGCAAAGCTGTAGAGGCAGCACGCCATCACGACCCACGACAAGCCGGGCAGCAGCGCCCCGAAGCGGCGGCCAAGCGCGTCATTGAGCGCGCCCATGCTGATATAGGAACAGCCGCCGACGACGGAAGCGATGACCGAGATGTTGCGCACCACCTCGGGCGGCGCACCGAGCGACTTCTGCATCAGCGTCGGCATGAAGACGACGATGCCGTAATAGCTGAACATGTAGGCCATCATCCAGGCGAGGCACATCAGCGAGATCGGCAGCAGCTTGCCCTTGAACATCAGGAGCAGCGTGTTGGCGCTGCGGGCCGTCTGCCCGACCAGGCCGCTCCTGCGGGCGCGGTCGAACTGCTGCCAAGCCTTGGACTCCGGCATGAACAGGCGGATGAAGATCATCAGGACGATGGGCGAGCCGCCCGTGAGCAGGGCGATGCGCCAGCCCCAGTCCAGGCTGAAGGAGGTCGTCGCCCACACTCCGACGATCGAGGCGCCGGCGCTCGCCAGCACCGCGCTGCCCTGGATGAACGCGCTGCCAAGCCCGCGCCGGTCCTTGTTCCAGGCCTCGTTGAACAGCACCATGCCGGCACCCCATTCGCCGCCCAGCCCGACGCCGGTAACGAAGCGCAGGACGGCGAGACTCGGATAACTCCAGGCGAAACCGGAGGCGATCGAGCCGGCCGCGAACACGCCGAGCGTGAGCTGCAAGGACTGCTTGCGGCCGATGCGGTCGCCGAGCCATCCGAACAACGCGCCGCCGATCACGGAGCCGATCAAGGTCAGGCTGGTAAGGCTTGCCACCTGGGCCAGCGAGATGTGCAGCGATGCCCGGATCGAACTCATCAGGAACGGCATGATCAGCACATCGTAGAGATCGAGTGCGAAGCCGAGCATGCAAGAAAAGATGATCGCGGCGCGTTCGCGCGTCGTATAGGCGCCGGTTGAGGGGAGTGCGGAATGTTCGATCATGGCGGGCTTGCTTCTGCTGGATGTCGCGGCCGAGGCGCTGTTCAGTCGGGTGATTTCGGGGTTTGGAATATCGTGCGCAGGGTGACGATGTCGCCGAGCCGCGCATAACGAGGGCCGGCGATACGGGCGATCGGATCGAGCGCCTGCGTTTCGATCTTGCCGTCGTTCACGAGGCCGTCGCGGATGTGAAACATCACGACCTCGCCGACAATGAGACGGCTGCGCGCCTCGCCGAACTCGAGGCACTGCCGGAATTGGCATTCCATGGCGACGGGTGGCGCTGCCAGCCGCGGCACCTTGATGCGCTCGCTCGGCAACGTCTCGAGGCCGAGTTGTTCGACCTCGCTGATGTCGGGCGGATGTTCGATCGAGCTCTCATGGAGCGCGGCCAACAGCGGCGTATCGGCGATATGGATGACATACTCCCCGGTCGCCAGGATGTTGTGCGCGGTGTCCTTGTAGATGCCCGCTTTGCGCCCGACGCTGATCGCAAGCATCGGCGGCTTCTGTGAGACGAAGGTGAAGGCGCTGAAGGGAGCGAGATTGAGCACGCCTTTGACCGACACGCTCGTGACCCAGGCGATCGGGCGCGGCACCACGATGCCGGTCATCAGCCGGTAAATCCGCTCTGCGCCGAGTTCGGACGGATCAATCCGCATCGCCATCTCGCGGGTCAGCGACGCGCCTGGCACGGCCGGGCCCGGCCATTGCAGAGCCTGTGACAGCCATCTTGATAGCGAGACATCCCGTCGCATCCTCCCTGGGCGGATCGCGTCCACCGTCTTTTGTTACGCGGCTGTTGTCGCGCGCCGGGTCGAAAACGCCCGACCGGAGCCGCGATCATTCGATTTGGCACTTTACGAGTCGACTGAATTGTGTCGTTTCTGTCCACAATATGGACAATGCGCATCGAATGAACGTGGACCCGACGCAACCGAGGCAAGGCGCGCAGGCCATCCGTCGGGCCCTGGCTGTGCTGCGTATTCTGGCCGCGGGGCGGGAGACGGGACTGCCGCTCGCCGAGGTCGTGCAGGCGACCGGGCTGACCCGTCCGACCGTCCACCGCATCGTTCATGTCCTGATCGAGGAGGGGATTGTCGAGCGGCACGAGAAGACCGGCCGCTACGCAATCGGCGGACAAGTCCCTGAACTGGCGCTGGCACGGACCTCCCGGTCTCCCTTGCTCGCAGCCGCGGACGAGACCCTCAGGCGGACCTCGCAACAGGTCGGCGATACATTGTTTCTCACGATGCGCACCGGCAACGACACGCTGTGCGTCGATCGCAGGATCGGCTCGTTCCCGATCCAGGTGCTCTCGATCGAAGTCGGAGCGCGGCGGCCGCTCGGGGTGAGCAGTGCGGGTGTCGCGATCCTGGCGGCGATGCCGGCCCATGACGCGCGAGACATCGTCGCCGCTAATGAAGCGAGGTTTGTGTCGTATCGCACCACCGCCGCAGCCGTTCTCGCGCAGATCACCGCTGCGAAACGGCGCGGCTACAATCTTCGCGAGATCGGGCTCGTGCCGGGAACGAAGTCCATCTCCACCTGGATCAAGACCCCCGACAGCCGCCCGGCGGCGGCAATCACCGTTTCCGCTGTTCGCACACGGTTAGGCCCGCGCCGTGAGCCGGAACTCGCCGAGATCCTGCTGGATGCAGCCCGGACGATCGAGCAGAAGATACGGTCTGCCGCCGAATAGACGAGGTGTTCGCTTAACCGAACGTGGCGGCCAGACTGGTGGCGCGCCGGCATACGCGATCCGATGGGCAGGTCGCTTAACCTCGGCAACAATGTGCCGCATCGGATTGACCCGCGCGCTCGGCCTGGATCGGCGGACACGGCACGGAGCCGTAGGAGCAGAACACGCAACAGTCACCCGCCTTCGGGCGCAGCGTCGTCCCGCAGCCGGTGCATTCATAAAAGAAGCGGCAGGCATCGGTCGGCATGACCTCCGACTTCGCGGTGGCGCAGTGCGGGCAGGTGATGACAGATTCCAGCATCATGGCGTTCGCATCCGATCAGGTCCGGCAAGGCTGCGCCAGCAGAAGCGGTTCGCATGGCAGCTTTGGACCGATCGGCCGCGACTATCTGCTCGCGCGGCCCGAAGTCAAGGATTCTGCAAGCTGCAAATGCTTCTGCAGCACCGGAACCGTCTGTTTCGCAAAATCGGCGGCAGCGGAGTTCGACTTCGCTTCCTTGCGGAATTTGCCGACGTCCTTCTTATGGTCCTTCACCATGGCGCGGGCGAACGCCGCGTCGAACTTGTTGGCCGGAACGCTGCTCAGTTTTTGATACATCTTTTGCTGTTTCGCGTTCGGCTCGGTCGGCGCGGTCAGCCCGTTCTGGCTGGCGAGTTGCTGCGCCTTCTGCAGATTGTCGGAATGATCTTGTTCGAGGGTCTTGCCGAATTGCTTCACGGCATCCGTCTGTCCCTTCTCCTGGGCAAGCTTTCCCATTTTTATTTCGGAAAGATCCCCCTGGATCGCCTCCGTCATGAAGTGCTGATCCTTCTTGCTCAACTGCGCTTTGGGCGCGGCGGATGCCGCGAGAGGCAACGCCAAAGCAGCCGCGACCACGAGCCAACGTGTTCGGCGCAATTGCGGATTCGACATGAGATAACTCCGATCTGATGTGTAGGCGCGAATCTTACGGAGCCGCGCCCAAGTTCGACTGATTTCAGCCCCTGAACGCGGCTGCTACGCCGGTTCAATTGCAGCCGTTGACATTGGTTCCTGTTGTCTTGCGCGCGCGATCCGCGGGTCCCGATATGCACGGAATCAATCTCGATTTTGTCGCCGCAGCGAACTATATCGTCGGCGTCGATTCCCCGATCCACGGAAGTCCGAAGGAAGCGAGATGGCGCGGACGGCTGTTCTGGCTGCAGGAGGCATCGTGCTGCGGCAGGCGAACTCGCCGCTGATTGCGGTCGTGCGCCTGCGCAAGCGCAATGAATGGGTGCTTCCAAAGGGTAAGCTCGATGACGGCGAGACGCCGCGCGATGCTGCCGAGCGCGAAGTCAATGAAGAGACCGGGCACGATGTCACCGTGCACGAATTTCTTGGCACGCTGGTCTATGAGTCCGGTGGCCGCTCGAAGGTGGTGCATTATTGGCGAATGGAGGCCAATGGCGGACAGGCCCATGAACTGATGAGGGACATACGCGAGGTCGACTGGCTGCCGCTGGAAGCGGCGCTAGAACGGCTGTCCCGCAGCTATGAGCGCGCGTTCCTGGCCAATGTCGGTCCGCTGGCATTGCAGGCCGTGGCCGCGCGAGCCGAGGCCAAAGCTGCTGCGCCGAAGAAGCGGGACAGTCGGCCGCTCCCCGTGCCGCCGCTTGCGGAGCCGGCCTCGCCGCCGCAAAGGGTGCCGCCGTCGTCTCCTGAGCGGGCTCTTCCTGCTGCGGGCGGAAGCGGGGTTGTCGATATGCTGGATGCCGCACCCGTCGAAGCGTCCGAGCCGACGTCCCCTGTCGATCCACCGGAATCTGTGCCCGAGCGCCGCACGACTGCGACTGTAGAAGCGCGCCCAAACACTCTTGCCGGACTGCTTCGCGGTTGGTTCCGCCGCGTGGTGTGAATACCACGTGCCGGTGAATGCCGAGCAAGGAGCTTAAGGTCTCGACCGTGGCGTTGCTGCCCAAAAAGCCAGCGGGCGCCGCTCAGCTCACGCGTTTCCAGGTCTGGCCGCCGCAGAACAATCCGCCGAAGGCGCAGCCTTGCACGCGCAGCAGGTTGGGTCCCTTCATCGCGATGGTCGAGTCGTAGTTGCGGCCCGAGTTCGGATCGTGGATACGGCCAGCCCATTTCGAGTGTTCCGGGCGCATGCTGATCAGGATCTTCTCGCCGCTGCTCACCGCGTAGCCGCAGAGATTTGCGCCGCATGGCTCGATGCGGACATTGCCCTTGCCCCCTTCGGTTCGCCAGATGCCGATCGGCGTCGTTGCGGCAACGGCGGGCGCCGGCACCGCGGCAGCAGGCGCGGGTTGCGGCGCTGGAGGGGCAGCAGCGACAGGCGGCGCCGCGGGTAGCGGGTCGCCGGGCACAACGTCATGCAATGCAGGCGCAGACGTCGTCGTGGCCGGTGCCGGCGACGTGGTACTTGCAGCCGTTGTCGTCTGCGCCGCGGCCGTTTGTTGCGGGGCTTGCGCCGTCGTGGCGGGGGTCGTGTTCGTTGCCGGCGTGCTGTCATCGGCCGCGTCGTCGTCACTGGAATGGTTGAAGTTGAGAGTCTTCAAGCTGAAGGATTTGGCGAGTCCCGGCGCCGCGATCTGCACACAGGAGAGCCGCTCGCAATGTTTCGGCACCTCGATCCGGATATTCTGTCGCTCGATCTGGAAGGACAGCGTCTGACCGCGATCGCCGGCATGAGCGGCGGTGCCGGCCATCGATAGCGCGGCGATGGCGGCGAGATGCAAGGTCTTCATGGCTCGCTCCTCGGCGTTTCCCAATAACTGCGCGAGACTAGCCGCGCCGCGCGGCCGTTTCCGTGACAGGCATCACATCAGGTGAGAAAGATCACGGCGTTTGCCTTCATCGTGCCACACAACTTACCAACTGCACGCGCGCGCCAGCGCGGATTGGCATCGATTGCGAGACGCAACGTGGTTAAGGACAGCTGAAACCAACGCGTTGATGAGTCCTTAAATAAATTCGCGCAAACGTTGGCGAATGACGCGCGGAGTTCGTTTGTATCTCGTCGGCTCCATCGTCCTTGTTTCGCTGGCAGGTTGCGGCCGCGGGTTTTTCCAGGCCGAGCGTGAACCCTGGCGGGCCGAGGCCGAGATTGCGTGCTTGAAATCCGGCGCGGTGAGGGAAGGACCCGGCCTCGTCCGGATCGATCCGATTTCCGGTCCCGGCGCGTGCGGCGCTGATTTTCCACTCCGGGTGTCGACGCTCGGCGAGGACGCGCCGCCTGCCACCAGCTTCGCCGATGAAGATCTGCGGCCGCCTGCACCGATCGGCAACCAGCCGCGCTGGCCGATCGCGCGCGAGCCCGTGCCCGCACCCGCTCCGTTACCGCAAGCTTCGTCGTATCCGCAGGCGGCCTATCCGCAGGCCACATCCTATCCGCAAAATGCCTATCCGCAGAGTTCGTCCTACCCCGTGCAGGCCGGTCGCGAGCCTGGCTACGGCGTTCCCGGGAGCGGTCCGGTCTCGTTGACGGCACCCGGCGTTCCGCCTGAGCAGGGCGGGATCAATCTGCCACCGGACGGCACGCCGCCGCCGAATGCGTCCGCGGCGCCAACGCCCAACACGCCGCAACCCTATGCAGGCGAGGGCGCGAGCCCCGGCGCGCCCTATTCGCCGGTGCCGTATCAATCGCCGCGACTCGGTCCCGGCGCCGCCACGCCTGTTGCAGCGGCCGGGCCCGTGGCCGTGAAGCCGACGGCGACGCTGGCCTGTCCCATCGTCGCCGTGCTCGATCGCTGGCTCGACGAGCAGGTGCAGCCTGCGGCGATGCGCTGGTTCGGCGCGCGCGTGGTCGAGATCAAGCAGATCTCCGCCTACTCCTGCCGCGGCATGAACGGCAATCCGCGCGCGCATATTTCCGAGCACGCCTTCGGCAACGCGCTCGACATCGCCGCTTTCATACTGGCAGACGGACGGCGCATCACGGTCAAGGACGGCTGGCATGGGCTCCCCGAGGAGCAGGGCTTCTTGCGCGACGTCCAGGGCGCGGCCTGCCAGGATTTCAACACGGTGCTGGCGCCGGGCGCCAACGTCTATCATTACGATCACATTCACGTGGATCTGATGCGCCGTGCCCGCCGTCCCGTGATCTGCGAACCGGCACCTGTATCAGGTGAGGAGGTCGCGGCCCGCGCCGCGCGCCGTTATCGCTACCCTTACGCCGCGCGCGATCCCTCCATCACCGGCGCACTCGGCGGTCACAAAGAGGCCGCGCGGCACAAGCCCGAGAGGGCCGACGCGGAGGACGTCGACGACCAGTAGGCTTTTCTCGAGAAGCCCGCTCCGCGTGTTGTGCGGGGTGCCGTACTGCGGATCGTGATCGATAATGACGGCCAAGCGCGGCCAGTGCGCTGACGGCTTCTGTCCCATAGTTCAAAAACATTGAATAGCGGATGAAGGTCAAAGCGGAGGCGGCGGTGCCGCCCCCTGGTTTGCACAGTCAAGCGGCTCAATGGGGTGCCGCGGCCCTCATCGCCGCGACGGCATCATCGCGAGACCTCTTCAAGCTCGAGGTTGCGCGTGCGCGGGCCCCATCCGCCGATCGAGACCACCACCACCGCCATGGCAAACGCGATCAGTCCGAACACGCCGGTGGTGCCGGTGGTCTTCAGGAAGAAGCCGATGATGAAGCTCGCGAAAACGGCGCTGATCCGGCTCAGCGAATAGGTAAAGCCGACGGCGCGGGCGCGTATCCTGGTTGGGAACAGCTCCGACTGATAGTTGTGGAAGGAGTACGAGAGCACGTTGTTGGACAAGGTTATGAAGACGCCGAACAGGATGAGCGGCCCCATCGTGCGTTGAAACGAGAACAGCACGCCGAACACGGCGATGCAGCAGGCAGCGCCGATCAGCTGCCATTTGCGTTCGAACTTGTCGGCAAAACCCATGGCGAGGAGGGGTCCGAACGGGTTGGCGATTGCGATGATGAACGAATAGAGCAGGCTGGCGCCAAGATTGATGCCGGCCTGTTGCGCGATCAGCGTCGGCACCCACGCGGCGAAGCCGTAGTAGCCGAACGTCTGGAAGAACTGGAACACCATCAGCATGATCGTTCGGGTGCGATAGGGCGGCTCGAAGATCTCGCCGAAGCGGCCCTGCGGCTCGGGCTTCTCCAGCGCGTGAGTTCCCGGTACGGGCAGGGGCGAGCCGCCGAGATCTGCTTGCACCCTTTTTTCGATCGCGGTGGTGATGGCGTCCGCTTCGTCGATGCGGCCCTGGTTGATCAGCCAGCGCGGGGACTCCGGCACCGCCCGGCGAATGAACCAGACGATGAGCGCGCCGAAGGAGCCGATCAAGACCACCCAGCGCCAGCCATCGATGCCGAAGGGCTGCATCGGCACCAGCAGATAGGCGATCAGCGCGACCACCGGCACCGCCGAGAACATGACGCCCTGATTGAAGGCGAAGGCACGGCCGCGCATCGACTTCGGCACCAGCTCGGAGACGTAGGTGTCGATCGTGACCAACTCCACGCCGATCCCGATGCCCGCGATCAGCCGCCACAGGCTGACGCCAAAGCCGGTGTGCTGGAATGCCATCACCAGCGTCGCGGCCGAATACCAGAGCATCGAAAACGTGAAGATGGTGCGGCGGCCATATTTGTCGGCGACGTAGCCGAACACGGCCGTTCCGATGAACAGGCCGGTGAAGGTTGCGGCAACGAACAGCGCAGGACCGGCGAAGATGCTGACGGCCACATCGGCAAGCAATCCAGCCTTCATCAGGCCGGGCACGACATAGGCGGTCATGAACAGATCGTAGAGTTCGAACATGCCGCCGAGGGACAGCAATGCAATGAGGGTCCACACATGCCGTGTGCTGGGCAATCGGTCCAGCCGCGCCAGGATCGCGGCTGCACGATCGTCGCTGAATCGCTCGGTCACCATCGTTCCTCCCATTTCTTTTTTTGGAGCGGTCTGCCCGCTCTCGTCGGTGAGGATGCACGCTCCCCATCCGTTATTGAAGGGGCCTTTTGATTTTTTTGCGAAGGGAGCCCAGGTTGCGGTGCGGGATTTGCTGGCAAAGTTCGATCGGTGGCCGAGTGGGAAGACGCGAGGGGCTCACCAACAGTAGATGCCTTTGCGGGCGGATTTGCGTGCTAGAACGCGAAGCGTGAGTGAAAGTACCATGCACAAGAACACGTCATCGCTGGCCCGCTTGCCGGGCAGCATCTGGGCCCTCGGTTTCGTCAGCCTGTTCATGGACATCTCCTCCGAGATGATCCACGGCCTGCTGCCGGTGTTTCTCACCTCGGTGCTCGGCGCCAGCGCCGAGATGGTCGGTCTGATCGAGGGCGTCGGCGAGGCAACCGCGTCGATCTCGAAACTGTTTTCGGGGTGGGTGAGCGACAGGCTTCGCGAGCGCAAAATGCTGACTGTGTTCGGCTATGGCCTCGGCGCGCTCTCCAAGCCGCTGTTCGCGTTGGCGCCGACCGCCTCGCTGGTGCTCGCCGCGCGGTTCTCCGATCGCGTCGGCAAGGGCATTCGCGGGGCGCCGCGCGATGCGATGATCGGCGACATGGTGGCGCCAGGCCTGCGGGGTGCCGCCTATGGCTTGAGACAGGCGCTGGATACGGCCGGTGCCTTTGCGGGGCCGCTGATCGCCATCGCCCTGATGGCGGCGCTGCATGATGATTTCCGGCTCGTCTTCTGGCTGGCTGTCATTCCCGGCGTCATCGCGGTGCTCGTGCTTGTCTTCGGCGTCAGCGAGCCGCCACTCGTGGACAGCGGCCCGCGGCCGCCGCTCAAGCTGGCCGATGTCAAGACGCTCGATCGCCCCTATTGGATGATCGTCGGCATCGGTGCGGTGCTGACGCTGGCGCGTTTCAGCGAGGCATTTCTGATCCTGCGGGCCCAGGAGTTCGGACTCTCGCTGGCGCTGGCGCCAATGGTCTTGGTGGTCATGAACGTCGTGTATTCGTTGACGGCCTATCCGCTGGGTGCGCTGTCGGACAGGGTCGACCGCAAGATGATGCTGGCGCTCGGATTTGTCGTCTTGATCGGCGCGGACCTGATTCTTGCGCTCGCGCCCGGTCTCGTCGCGGTCATGATCGGCGTCGCGCTCTGGGGGCTGCACATGGGGATGACCCAGGGCCTGTTATCCGCGCTGGTCGCCGACGAGGCGCCGCAGCATTTGCGGGCCACTGCCTTCGGCGTCTTCAATTTCGTCAGCGGCATTGCGCTCCTGGCCGCAAGCCTGATCGCCGGCGCGCTGTGGGAGGTGGTCGGCGCCTACGCGACCTTCCTGGCCGGCGCGGCTTTCACGCTGATCGGGCTTGTCGGGACAACGGCGGTTCTGCGGCAATCGCGTCAGCGCGATGGCCTGCGGTGAGGGGCCTTATACCCGACGGAACCGGCTGAATTGAAAGTGCTGGATCGCATCCCAGGGCGTGTGATGCGCCTCGTCGGTGCTGGCAGCCAGTTCGAAGCCGGGACCGAGCAGTGCGGCGAGACTCTGCGAAGAATAGCGCTGCACGGGCAAGCCACTGCATTTCTCGGGACCATCCGGCGCAAACGTACCTATGATCACCTGACTGCCGGGGCTCGTGGCCGCGCGCAGGCGGTCGATATACGCGCTGCGGTCGGCCGGATGAGTGAGGAAGTGAAGCGCCGCGCGGTCGTGCCAGATGTCGTAAACCCCGGTGGGTGTCCATTTGGTGATATCGGCAACGATCCAGTCGACCTGCGCGCTCTCGGCGCCGAGCCGCTTCTTGGCGGCTTCGAGCGCAGCGGCCGAGATATCGAGCACGCTCAGCGCACGAAATCCTTGCGCGAGCAATGCATCCACGAGTCGCGACGCCCCGCCGCCGATGTCGATGATGCGGGAATTGGGCGTGGCGTGCGCGTCCCTGATCAGGCGCAGCGAAATCGCCGGATTTTCCTGAAACCAGCTGACTTCGTTTTCGGCTTTGGTGGTGTAGACGTTCTCCCAATGCGAGCTGCGATTGGACATGGCGGTTTTTCCTTCTGACCAAACCCTTGCTCTCTCTGTGACACAACCCTTGCGACCACGACAAGCTTGATCGAAATCAATCCGGCGTAGGCGTTAGAGGCTCAATGTGCATTGCGTGCAGCATATAGGGAGCGTTCGGCCCATGAGAAAGCCAGTCATAAGCGGCGCAGTTCGAATCGCGATCATCGCTGCCGCGGCCGTTACGCCGGCGGCGTGGGCGCAGCAGACGACGGACGCCGATCGATTTTTCTATGGCCCTCACATGATGTGGTGGAACGGAGGATGGTACGGCATGATCTTTGGCCCCTTCTTCATGATCCTCAGCCTGGCTGCGGTCGTCGCAGTTGTTGTGCTTCTGGTTCGCTGGCTTGGCGGATCGTCAACAGGGTTCTCTTCATCGAGGCCCTCAACTCGGTCGCCGCTCGATATCCTCAAGGAGCGTTTTGCGCGCGGCGAGATCGACAAGGACGAGTACGAGGAACGGCGTCGCGTCCTCGGCGCATGAGCAACGATTACGCGAACGGACTCATGCGGACGCAATAGCGCGGGGTCTGGCGGTTCGTTTCCGGTGAGGCCGAGGCCAGCTCGGCTCTGTGAGCGGGCCTCGGTGCCAATGCTGCCGGACGGCTCCTGTGTCGCCGCGATGGAAGAAGTCTTGGCTTCCGCGCGACGATGTCGGATGTGCCGACGTCCGAGAGCATGATCCGGAAATGTGTGGAACGGTTTTCCGAAAAGATCATGCTCAATCAAAGAACCTAGAGCGCGATGACGATTCAACCCAATCTCATCGCGCTTCAGAACGTGTACTCATAAGCGCCTTGCGTCTGCTCTGCGGCGCAAAGCGGAAAACGTTGGCTCGGTCTGAACTTTACCGGTTTTGACCCAAAGCAGACTCTCAGCATCAGATAGGTCTGGCAGGGGGGCGAAACGCCGGTCGAGACAGCATCGCCGCGCCGCCGATTGCGGTCCGTTCGGCAAAACCGCAACGTGCGCAGCCCGGGAGCCTGCGATCAATCCCATTGAGATGGATCAAAGGCGGCGCGCTTTACTGGCGCGATAATTCATTCGCGATCACCCAGGCTGGAAAGCTTTTTAGCTGTTCGAAAACTAAAGCCGGATGGGAGACATGGCGTCCCTGCAGCTTGAAGACCTGCATTGCATCCTTGCCCAGGACCCGACCGGACATGACGAGGTCCTTCTTGAAGTTGCCTGCGACGGCGGCAGCTGGCAGTATGCGTTTTCGGGGCGAATGCGCGAGGGCGAACACCGGAACCTGAGGACGGACCGCGGCTTCCCGTTTACCGACCTCGCGTTGATCCGGTTATCCGAGTACGACTTCGTCGGCACTTTTGGGCGCGGGCCGAAGATTCTCGGACACGTCGAGATCACCCATCCGCTCCCCGACCACACCCCGTGTGTTGCCGACCTGCCGCCCGGGCCCGTAGGGGCCGTGGGCGCCGGAAGCTTCGCCTACCGCCTGCAATACGATGTCCATAGTGAGCCAAGAGAAGCCGCGCCGCGCTTCCAAATCGACTTGGTGTCGCTGAGATGCGACGACGCGCAGGGCGCCTACGACAGGGTTTACCTTTACGTCAACGAACGAGCGGTGTTGGGTCCGGTTGAGATGAGAACCCATCAGGAAATCGACTTGGGTATCCGGGTCCACTTCCGCCAAACGGCGACAATTCGGCTGAGCGAAGTGCACAATCAGGGTTGGAACTCGCAGTTCACCGTCCACCCCGGCGCACCGGACTTTCCCATATCCGGCGAGCCCACCCCGCACCGTTTCAGCGTCGACCGTGGCATCACGGGCGATGCCGGCTACACGCTGACCTATCGCCTCTGGATTCTTACGCGAGCTCCAGCACCACCGCCGGGGTGAATGGCTGATCTACCCGCCGCTGAACGTGATGTTCTGTCTCACGCAAAAGCGGGCAATGATTTGCGGTATGGCGGATCGATCTTCCGGACTTTTCGGTTGCCGCGGCACGTCAAGTATGACGGGCTGGCACAGACTGGGCTGCGCGAGAACTCACTGCCGAACAAACATTCAAGGCGCTGAACTTCTCCGCCTCGCCGGCCTTCCACAACTATGGCAATGCCCAAACGCTGCATACCTTCATCACAGAACCGCCCAAACGACGGCTCCTGATTGGCATCGGCGGCGATGCCGCCGCGCTTGAGGAGGACATGCTGGACGTTGACTTCAAGCTGTGGGTTGCCGGCGAGGATCTGCGGATAGAGCATCTCAAAGGTCAACTCGGCTTAGGTTTGCCACCATCGCAGAAGAGAGCGAGGCCGCAGCTCAAGGTCCAAGCGAGAGAGTAGGATGTTCACGCCCGCTTACGACCCGGAGCCGTCTGTGAGGGCAGCGCAGAGCGCGTCTGCTCTGCCCCCGAAGTCAGACGTCGACTTGTTCTGCTATCGCAAGGCGTCGTCGACCTCGATGCCGAGATAGCGAACGGTGCTCTCGATCTTAGTATGCCCCAGAAGGAGCTGTGCGGCTCTCAGGTTTCCGGTTCGGCGATAGATCAAGGTTGCCTTGGTCCGGCGAAGGGAATGCGTCCCGAACAGATGCGGGTCCAATCCGATGTCGGCGAGCCAGCGGGATAGGAGGCGGGCATACTGGCGGGTTGTCATATGTCCACTCCGCCGCCGGCCAGTGAACCGGTATTCTCCTGACTGTGGATCGGCGCCGAATCTTGGACGCTTATTTACATTCTCGGCATGGGCGAGCACTACGTCGCGGTCAATCCGTCCGCCCTCAATGTCACTTACAAGGACAACAAGTGGCACGCCGGCATGAATGCAACGGTCGGTCAACTGACATCGGCGCCGGAGTTCAGATACACGGGGCGCTGGTCCTCCAGCAAGACGTGAGAC
>JBLMWS010000142.1:0-23064 GCA_050257355.1 Gemmatimonas sp. | reverse complement strand
ACCGGACGTTCAATCCAAAGGCTGAGCCGGGGCCAGGGCCAGTGCCGTCGTTCCAGTAACCTGTGCATGCTATTCTAGCATTACAGTTGCAATTTTTCTTGAGATGTTGCGCTCGGTGGCTTGGTGAGCCGGCGCCAAGACGACCAAGCGAGCAAGTGTGCATGCGAGATGCGGCTCGGCGCTCAAAACGATCTGCCTTCACGTTCGGGCGGTGAACTCGCACCCTCCGAGCGCTTGAACCGACAACCTCTCTCATTTTTGTGAGAGGTTCGTAGATCAGACCGCTGCTCAGATGGCGACACAGCGGATTTCAGCGCGGTGTCGGGACTGTCTGCTGGTAAGATAGCGGACCGGCGGCAAATCCTCTAAAAGCCGCGTTTGTCACGGTTTGCGAGTGTGGAAGTCTCAAGATCAGCACCAAAACAATGAACAGGTTCAAAAGCTTGAGAGAATTCTGCGCGCGACCTCAGCGACCTGGAGTGCTGAGCCGTGGGTTATTTTGGCGATGGCAGAAATAATCCAACGAAATCATCTAGGTTGAGAAGAGCGGGAAGAAGACAATGCGCAGGGAGAAGTTATGACTGAGATCGTCACCGCGGGGCTCCTCGTGATCGGCGACGAGATCCTGTCCGGGCGGACCAAGGACAAGAACATCGGCTTTATCGCGGAATATCTGACCAATATCGGCATCGACCTCAAGGAGGTGCGGGTGGTCGCCGACGACGAGGCCGACATCGTCGCGGCGCTGAATGCGCTGCGCGCCCGCTACACCTATGTCTTCACCACCGGCGGCATCGGTCCGACCCATGACGACATCACTGCCGACAGCGTCGCCAAGGCATTCGGCGTCGGCATCGATCATCACCCGGAGGTGGTGGCGCGGTTCAAGGAGCGGTTTCAGAAACCGGGCGAGCTCAACGAGGCGCGCCTGCGGATGGCGCGGATTCCCGATGGGGCCGAGCTGATCCAGAGCGCGACCATCCTCGCGCCGGGGTTCAGGCTCGGCAACGTCATCGTCATGGCCGGCGTGCCCTCGATCATGCAGGCGATGATGGACATCATCTCGCCCAAGCTGAAATCCGGCGTGAAGATGCTCTCCGAGTCGGTGCGCGCCAATTGCAGGGAAGGCGACATCGGCGGTCCCTTGCGGGCGATCGCTGCGGCGCATCCCGACACCATCATCGGCAGCTATCCCTTCATCGACGAGGACAAGAAGCCGAACACCAATCTCGTGGTCCGCTCGCGCGATCCCGACAAGCTCGACGCCGCTATGGAGGCGGTGAAGGAGATGCTGAAGCAGCTGCACGGCAGCACGACGTCTTGACGAACGAATGGATCGCCTATGGTTGAACGAAGCTCTGAACTCAGCGCGCAGGAGCGGGCCGGCAGGGCCTTTCCGGTCTCCTGGGACCAGTTTCACCGGGATTGCCGGGCGCTGACCTGGCGGCTCAACGAAGTCGGGCCGTTCCAGGCGGTGGTCGCGATCACCCGCGGCGGGCTGGTGCCGGCGGCGATCGTCGCGCGCGAACTCGGCATCCGCATCATCGATACGATCTGCGTCGCCAGCTACGATCACACCAAGCAGGGCGAGCTGAAAGTGCTGAAGGGCGTCTCGGACGAGACCGCGAAGCTCGGTGACGGCACCGGCAAGGGGCTTCTGATCGTCGACGATCTCGTCGATACCGGCAAGACCGGGCGGCTGGTGCGCGCCATGCTGCCCGATGCGCATTTTGCCGCCGTCTACGCCAAGCCGAAGGGACGGCCGCTGGTCGACACCTTCATCACCGAGGTGTCGCAGGACACCTGGATCTTCTTCCCCTGGGACACCGCGCTGTCGTTCCAGCCGCCGATCCGCGACGGCGCGGCGTGATCTGAGCCGTCATTCCGGGGCGGCTCGAAGAGCCGAACCCGGAATCTCGAGATTCCGGGTTCACGCTTCGCATGCCTTGGAATGACGGCAGTAGAGGGTCGGGCGACAATGCCCCTGCAAAACCGCGTCACGCCGACCGGCGACATCATAGCCACTCCCGAGCGGGGCCTGTTTACCGGCAACCGCGGCATCATCCATGATCCCGCCACCAGGACGCTGCTGAGAAAACGCTGGTCGACGCCGGCCTGGCTCACCTGCGTGCTCGAATTCCGCGGTCGCCGCCGCAAGGTGATGGGCGGACGCAGCTGGACCGAGCTGTTCTTCCTCGATGAGGCGAGCGCGCTGGCGGCGGGGCACCGGCCCTGCTTCTTCTGCCGGCGCGGGGATGCCACGCGCTTTCGCGCCGCATGGGAGGCGGGCAATGCCTGCGGCCACGTGCTCGCGCCGGAGATGGATGCCGTGCTGCATCGCGAACGGCTTGATGGCCGCAAGAAGCGGCTGCATCAGCTACCGCTGCCGCTGCACGACCTCCCCGATGGCGCGATCGTGCAGGCGGGATCGGACAGTTTCCTGATTGCACAGGGCAAGGCGTTGAAGTGGTCGCCGGGCGGCTACAGCGGCATGCCGCAGGCGCCGGAAGATGCGATGCTGTTGACGCCGCCGTCGACCTTGCGTGCGCTCATGGCCGGCTATCGTCCCGTGCTGCACCCGAGTGCGAGGACGTAGTCCGCATTAGCGCGAACCGCTTCCCGCGTATCGCTGTCGCTCACGCGGGCTACGCTCACGACATCAGCCGAGCTTCTCGCGCGCGAGCCTTGCGCCGGCGCCGAGCGCAGCGAGCTTCGCCTCCGCAATGTCGCGCCGCATCGGCGCCATGCCGCAATTGGTCGTCGGGATGATGTTGCTCTTCGGCACGACCTTGAGGACGTCCTCGATCACCTTGACGACGTCCTCCGCGGTCTCGACTTCGTCGCTTGCGACATCGATCACGCCGGCCTGCACCATCTTGTTCGGGAGCAGTTTCAAGAGCTCCAGCGGCACGCGCGAATTGCGGCATTCGATCGCGACCTGCTGGATGCTGCTTTTGTCGATCGCCGGAAAGATCTGTTCATATTGCCGCCACTCGCCGCCCAGCGTCTGCTTCCAGTCGGTGTTGGCCTTGATGCCGTAGCCGTAGCAGATGTGCACGGCGGTCGCGCAGGTGAGCCCTTCGGCCGCGCGCTCCAGCGCTTTGATGCCCCAGTCGTTGACCTCGCTCATGTAGACGTTGAAGGCCGGCTCGTCGAACTGGATCAGATCGACGCCGTCGGCGGCAAGCGCCTTGGCCTCCTCGTTGAGCAGCTCGGCGAAAGCAAAGGCCATCTTGACGCGGTCGCCATAGTGGCGGTCGGCGATGGTGTCGATGATGGTCATCGGGCCGGGCAGGGTGAATTTCAGCTTTCGCGCCGTGTGGGTGCGTGCAACTCGCGCTTCATCGGCATGCACGCGGCCCTTCAGCTTCAACGGCGCCACCACCTGCGGCACCATCGCCTTGTAGCGGTCGGCGCGGATGCCCATTTCGACCTTGTGGACGAAATCAATGCCGTCGATCTTCTCCAGAAAGCCGTGGACGAAATGCTGGCGTGACTGCTCGCCCTCGGTGACGATATCGATGCCGAAGTCCTCCTGCAGCTTGAGCCACAACAGCGTGGCGTCGCGCTTGGCGCGCGACAGCTGGTCGCCGGACGACTTCCAGGGCGCCCAGAGCGTGTTGGGCTCGGCGAGCCATTCCGGTTTCGGCAGCGAGCCGGCAATCGTGGTCGGAAACAGCATGGGCGCCTCGCGGTTTGTTCTGATTGAGCCTCTCTGTGCCATGTCTTATGCTCAAGGTACAGAACAACAATAGGCCCCCGGCATGACCTCCCGGGGCGCTTGGCCCGGGGAAACCATGATCGACCTCTATTACGCGCCGACGCCGAACGGCTGGAAAATCTCGATCATGCTGGAAGAGCTCGGCGTTCCCTACCAGGTGATCCCGGTCAACATCCGCGCCGGCGAGCAGTTTCGCCCGGAGTTTCTGGCGATCAGCCCCAACAACCGGATTCCGGCGATCGTCGACCATGAGCCGGCCGACGGCGGTGAGCCGTTCTCGGTGTTCGAGACCGGCGCGATCCTGATCTATCTCGCGGAAAAGACCGGCCGCTTCCTGCCGGCGGACGTGCGCGGCCGCTCCAAGGTCATCCAATGGGTGATGTGGCAGATGGGCGGTCTCGGGCCCATGCTCGGCCAGCACGGCCACTTCGCGCTCTATGCGGTGGAAAAAATCCCGTACGCCATCCAGCGCTACCGCGAGGAGGCGGCGCGGCTCTATCACGTGCTCGACGTCCAGCTCGGCAACACCGGCGCCTATGTGGCCGGCGATTATTCGATCGCCGACATCGCCTGCTTTCCCTGGACCATGACGCATAAGGCGCAGGGCTTTACGCTCGACGATTATCCGAACGTCAAGCGCTGGTACGCGGAGGTCCGCGCCCGTCCGCAAGTGCAGGCGGGACTTGCGATCGGCAAGTTCGTCAAGGAGCCGTTCGACGAGGAATCGCGGCGCAACATGTTCGGGGCCCGCGCGAAGGAGCTGGTTGAGAGGAAGTGAGGCGCCGCACGCGGTCATTGCGAGGAGCGCAGCGACGAAGCAATCCAGACCGCCGTCGCGGACGCAGTCTAGATTGCTTCGCTTCGCTCGCAACGACGGTGAGAGGTAGCACATCAACAAAAGGAAACGCCAATGATCGAGTTTTTCTTCGACTGTTCCAGTCCCTGGACCTATCTCGCCTTTCACAACATCCAGCCGCTGGCGAAAGAATTCGGCGAGGAGATTTCATGGCGGCCGATTCTGGTCGGCGGCATCTTCAACACCGTCAACCCCAGCGTCTACGCCTCGCGCGAAAAGCCGGTGCCGCTGAAGCAGCGCTACATGCTGAAAGATCTCGCCGACTGGGCGCGCTCGGCCGGCCTCGCAATCAAGATGCCGCCCACGGTGTTTCCGGTGAACAGCGTCAAGGCGATGCGCGGTTGCATCTTCCTCGGTCAGGACATGGTGCCGTTCGCGCGCGCCGCGTTCGAGACCTATTGGGGCGAGGACAAGGACATCTCGCAGGACGCGGTGCTGGCAGATACCTGCAAGCGTGTCGGCGTTGACACGGAAAAGTTCTTTGCGGGGATCGGCCAACAAGCGATCAAGGATCAGCTCAAGGCCAATACGGAAGAGTGCGTGGCGCGCGGCGGCTTCGGCTCGCCCACCATCTTCCTCGACAAGACCGACATGTATTTCGGCAACGATCGCTTGCCCCTGATCCGCGATGCGCTGATGCGGCGTAAGGAGCGCGCCGCCTGATGCCGAAGGCGGTGGTCTGCCGCGAACTCGGACCGCCCGAGCGATTGCGGCTGGAGAAATTCGAACCGGCGTCGCTCTGCGAGGGGCAGGTGAGGGTCGCCGTGCGCGCCGCCGGTATCAACTTTCCCGATATTCTGATGGCGGCCGGCGAGTATCAGCTCAAGCCGGAGCTGCCGTTCACCCCGGGCGTGGAGGCTGCCGGCGACGTCGTCGAGGTGGACGGCGCGGCCCGCGGCGTTGCCGTCGGTGACAAGGTGATCGTGCGGATGCAGTACGGCGCCTACGCCGACGAAGCGGTGGTTGCGCCCGCGCAGCTCACAGCCTTGCCGAGTACGTTCGATTACGCGGAAGGCGCGACCTTCCTGGCCGCGCACGGCACGGCCTATCACGCGCTGGTCGATCGCGGGCAGCTTGGGGCCGGCGAGGTGCTGCTGGTGCATGGCGCCGGCGGCGGCGTCGGGCTTGCGGCGGTCGAGATCGGCAAGCTGCTGGGCGCCACCGTGATCGCGGCGGCCTCGTCGGAAGCGAAGCTCGACGTGGCACAGGCGCGCGGGGCCGATCATCGCCTGCTCTATTCCCGCGAGCCGTTTCGCGACGCGGTCAAGCGCATCACCGAGGGGCGCGGCGCGGATGTCGTCTTCGACCCGGTCGGCGGTGAAATCTTCGAGAACAGCCTGCGCTGCATCGCCTGGGGCGCGCGTCTGCTCGTGATCGGGTTCACCGGCGGAATCGGGCTCGCCCGCACCAATCTCGTGTTGATCAAGGGCGCGAGCGTGCTGGGCGTCCGCGCGGGCGAGGCGGCGCGGAAGCAGCCGGCACTGGCGCAAGCGCGGATGCGCTCGCTGTTGCAGTGGGCGGAAGAGGGGCGTGTGCGGCCCAACGTCTCGCATCGCCTGCCGCTGGCGGAGTATGCGAGCGCGATGCGGCTTCTGATCGAACGCAAGGCGATCGGACGGGTGGCACTGGTGATGTGATCACGTCGAGCGGGCAAAGCCACCGGGTCGCGCAAACGATGACAGGCTGCGCGGGGCCATCACTCAGCATGCATGGAGACAAGGGTGGGCACGGCGCTGACGCGCCTTTGCCCACCCTACGGCAGGGCCATTCGTACTCCCGCTCTTCCCACCACTCGGGATGACATAATGTGGTGGTCATGCTCCGCGAAAGCGGGGCATCCAGTACGCCGCGGCTCCTCAGCTTGCGGTACGTTCTCTGGAATAATGGATCACCCGCTTTCGCGGATGATGACGGCTTTATCCGCTATCGATACTCTCGCTCTTCCCACCACGGAAAATAATCCGGCATGTCGGCGGAGACCTTGTTCTTGAACATGGCTGGCCGCTTCTCCAGAAAGGCAACCACGCCTTCCTTGACGTCGTCCGAGCGGCCGCGCGTGTAGATGCCGCGGCTGTCGATCTTGTGTGCTTCCATCGGATCGTCGGCCCCCAACATCCGCCACATCATTTGCCGGATCAGCGCGGTCGAGACCGGCGCGGTCTTTTCCGCGATCTCGCGCGCCAGCGCACGCGCGGTCGGCAACAGCTGGTCGGGCGGTACAACTTTGCTGACAAGGCGCCCGGCCAGGGCCTCCTGGGCCGGGAACACGCGTCCGGTGTAACACCACTCCAGGGCTTGCGCGATGCCGACGATGCGCGGCAGGAACCAGCTCGATGCCGCCTCAGGGACGATGCCACGCTGGGAGAATACGAAGCCGAAGCGCGCCGCGTCCGAGGCGATGCGGATGTCCATCGCGAGCTGCATGGTAACGCCGATGCCGACCGCCGGGCCGTTCACCGCAGCGATCACGGGCTTCAGGCATTTGAAGATGCGCAAGGTCACCTGGCCGCCGCCGTCGCGGACATTCGGATCGCCATAGTCGACCTTGCCGTCGGCGCGGCGCTTCACCGGGCCGCGCCGTGCGTCGCGGTCGAAGGTGTCGGCGCCGGAGGAGAGATCGGCGCCGGCGCAGAAGGCGCGGCCTTCGCCGGTCACGATGATGGCGCGGACATCATCGTCCTTGTCGGCGCGGTCGAAGGCGTCGATCAATTCGCGCTGCATGGTGGCGGTGAAGGCGTTGAGCTTCTCCGGCCGATTCAAGGTGATGGTGAGAATCTGCTCGGCGACCTCGTATTTGATGGTCTCGTAGGCCATTGGCGCTTCCCTCGGTGATTTTATCATTTTTGGTCCGTCATTCCGGGGCGATGCCACCCGGTCCGCGCGAAGCGCGGCCGGATGACAGGCTCCGCATCGAACCCGGAACCTCGAGATTCTCGGATGTGCAATTGCACATCAGAATTCGACGGTTCGCGTCGCCCCGGAACGACGGAGTGTCTGACTTACTTCTTCGGCGGGCTCGGCCAGGGGCGCTGCGGACCGCGCAGGCCCTCGAACGTCTTCGCCATCGCGAGCACGCCCTGATCGTCGAAGCGGCGGCCGATGATCTGGAGGCCGATCGGAAAGCCTTTGTCGTCGTAGCCGGCATTGATCGAGACGGCCGGGTTCTCCGACATGTTCCAAGGCACGGTGTAGCAGATGTGCTCGAACGGCTTGTCCGGATCGTTGATGGGCGCAGCGTATTCGGCCGGGAAATTGACTACCGGCGAGACCGGCGAGATCACGTAGTCCAGGTCGCAAAACAGCTTGGCGGCCGCGGCGCGGATTGCCATGGTCGCGTTGAAGCCCCTGATGACGTCGACGCCCGATAGTTTCGCGCCGCGTTCTCCCCATTGATAGATGTAGGGCAGCATCTTGCGGCGGTCGTCCGGCGCGAGCTTCTCGATCTCGTCCCACATCCGGGCACGCCAGAAATTGTCGAGCCCGTCCAGCATTTCCCGCGTCAGGATGCCGTCGACCTCGGTGACGACGGCACCTGCGGATTCGAACGCCTTCGCGGCCTTGACCACGACGTCGCGCACCGGCTTCTCCAGCGCCTGCCCGACATCGAGATTGAGCATCAGGCCGAGCCGTAATTTGCGCGGTGATTTTTCCAGCGTCTTCCAGTGAATGTCGTTGGGCGGCAGGCTCATGCCGTCGCGGCGGTCGGGCTTCGACAGGACGCTCATCATCAATGCCGCGTCGTCGACGATCCGCGTCATCGGGCCGGCGACGCGGCCGACATAAGGCGGATCGATCGGCACGCGCCCGAGGCTCGGCTTGAGCCCAACGAGGCCGCACCAGCAGGCCGGCAACCGTACCGAGCCGCCGATGTCGGTACCGAGATGCAATGGGCCGTAACCCGCGGCGGCGGAGGCGCCGGCACCGGCGCTGGAGCCGCCGGGATTTTTTGCCAGATCCCAGGGATTGCGCGTGAGCGGATGGAAGCTCGAAAGCCCGGACGACAGCATGCCGTAATCCGGCATCGTCGTTTTCGAGAAGACGATCGCCCCGGCCTCGCGCAAGCGGGCCGCCGGGGGTGCGTCCGCAGCCGCGGGCACCAGCTTCATGCTCGCCGCACCCAGCGGCATCGGCACGCCCTTGGTCGCGATGTTCTCCTTGATGGTGACCGGCACGCCATCGAGCGCGTGCGTCTTTTCGTCCTTCTGCCAGCGTTCGGTGGAGGCCTTGGCCGCGGCACGCGCGCCGTCGGGATCGAAGACGTAGAGCGCCTTGATGTGAGGCTCCCAGCTCTCGACTTGCGCCAACACCTCCTCGAGCACTTCCGATGGCGAAAACTGCTTCGCCCGGTAGCCCGCGATCAAATCGACGGCGGAGAGGTCGTGCAGCGAGGTGACGGCTTCGTCGGAAGCTTCGTTACGCATAGGCACCTACCGGAAGTCGGGTTTCGATGATGCGGGCGAACATGCTGGCGCCGACAGGCAGAATCTTGTCGTCGAGCACGTAACCGGGATTATGCACCGGTACCGAGCCGTCGTGGCCGAGCCAGAAATAAGCCCCGGGGATGGTCTGCAGCATGTCGGCGAAATCCTCGCTGCCCATCTTGGGCTGCGAACGGGTGAAGACCTTGGCCGGGTCGACGACGCTGCGTGCGACTTCTTCGACCACCTTCGACTGCTCTTCCTGATTGATCAGAACGCTGAACGTATCGCGGATGTCGGCGGTGATCTCGCAATCGAAGGCGGTCGCGAGGCCGGCGCACAGCGCGCGCATGCGCTCGCGGATCAGCGCACGCACCTCATCGGAGAACGCGCGCACGGTGCCGCAGAGCCTGGCCTCGCCCGGGATCACGTTGTAGGCGGAGCCGGCATGGATTTGCGTGATCGACAGCACCGCCGCCTGCAGCGGATCGACATTGCGGCTGACGATGGTTTGCAGCGCTTTGCCGAGCGTCATGGCGATCACCACCGCATCCTTGGAGCGCTCGGGCATCGCGCCATGCGCGCCGTAGCCGGTGATCGTGATATCGAAGAAATCGGCGCCCGCCATCGCGGGCCCCGGCAGGATGGCGATCTCGCCGTGATTGAGGTCCGGCGCGTTGTGCAGTCCATAAAGCTCGTCGCAGGGAAATTTTTCGAACAGGCCGTCCTTGATCATGGCGCGCGCACCGCCGAGGCCTTCCTCGGCAGGCTGGAAGATGAAATGCACGGTGCCGTCGAAGTTGCGGGTCTCGGCGAGATAGCGCGCGGTGCCGAGCAGCATGGTGGTGTGGCCGTCATGGCCGCAGCCGTGGAAACGGCCGGGAACGGTCGAGCGCCATTTCAGATTCGTATTCTCCTCCATCGGCAGCGCGTCCATGTCGGCGCGCAGGCCGATGCGCTTGCCGCCATTGCCCTTGCCCTTGAGCACGCCGATCACCCCGGTGCCGCCGAGCCCGCGATGCACCTCGATGCCCCATTGCGCGAGCTTCTCGGCGACGATGCCCGAGGTGCGCACCTCCTCGAACCCGATCTCGGGATGGGCGTGCAGGTCGCGGCGAATCGCGGTGAGTTCGTCGGCGTAGCCTTGGATGCGGTCGATGGTCGGCATTCTCTGTTGTCCGTTTGAGCGGGATTTGGCTTTAAGGTGTGAAGACGGGGCCGTTGGGCTTGAGGCGAACGCCCGGGCGCAGCCTCGTCCAGGGCAGGCGCGCGGGATCCGCGGGCATCGCGCCGGGAGCGGCGCAGATCAGAAGCTTTTCGGCGATCGGCTCGAAATCGGCGCGGAAATGCACCGAGCTCTTGTTGACGAGGATCGCCTGTTCCGTCGGTTCGATGCCGACGTAGCGATACATGGCCTGATCGGCGAGCTGGGCCTTGTGCGAGGCGACCACGACGCGCACATCGCCGATACGCAGACAGGCCGACGGGCCCATCTCCATCTCGCGACCACCGAAATAGGGGCCCGGCGCGATGAAGCGGCCGTCGGACAATGTCTCGACCACGAAACTCTCTTCATAGGGGGCATCGCCCGATATGCCGGACTTGCCGCCGAGGGCGAGGGTCACGGTCGCGCCGACGCCGGCCGCATGCGCGGCCGCGGCCGATTGCGGATCGTAGATCAGGCCGATCGCAGCGCGGCTCGCGCGGTTGCGCACCAGCGCCCGCAGCATTCCCGTGGTGTCGGAATCGCCGCCGGCGCCGGGATTGTCCTGCGTATCGGCAATGATGATCGGCCGCTTCGCATTTTTCGCCAGCTCCATCGCGTGGCGCACGCCTTCGTCGGGCGCATAGATGCGGCCCTCGAAGTCGTTCTCGTGGCCGGCGACCAGCTGCGCGACGGCATCCGCCGCCGCATCGGCATCGGCTTGCGTTCGTCCATAGGCGAACACGCTCGGGCCGCAATCGGCGAAATCGGCGGCGGGAAAGCCGGGCGCGAAGGACAGCGTCGGTACGCTTTCGCTCTCAAGCGCCGCCAGCTTTTCGTAGATGCCTTTGGTCGGCTGATCATTGGTGCATTGCCAGCTGATCGGAATCAGGAACGGCAATTGCCGGAACGCCTTGGCGAAGCGTTGTTTGCTCTGCAGCAGCAAGGCGAGATGTCTGGCCGAGGCGCGTCCGGTCTCGGCCATGTCGACATGCGGATAGGTGCGATAGGCGATCAGCGCGTCGGCATGCTCGACCATTTCGGGCGTGACGTTGGCGTGGAGATCGAGGCTGACGACCAGCGGCAGCTCCCGGCCGATCACCTTGCGCACGCGCGCGAGGATTTCGCCTTCGCCGTCGTCGAGATGCTCGGTCACCATGGCGCCGTGAAGATCGAGATAAACCGCGTCGAGCCGGCCGGCCGCGGCGATGCCGTCGACCATGACCTTCACGATGCGCTCGAATGCATCCTTGGTGACATGCGCCGACGGGCTTGCGCCGCAGGCGATGGTGGGGACCAATTCCCAGCCGTGGGTCGCGGCGGCGTCGACAAAGCCCGCAAGTCCGACGTTGATGCCGCGCATCACCTTCAGCACGTCGGCCCCACGCGTCATCGACGGCCAGCCGCCGCCGTGCACGAAGTCCTCATAGGTCGCCTTGGTAGGCGCGAAAGTGTTGGTCTCGTGGAGAAAGCCGCCGACGGCGATGCGAGTCATTGCAAGGGGTCTCGGTTCGGTTTGCTGCGGGCGACGTTAGCTCCGTCATTGCAGGAAGCAAGGCAGGGAGCAATTACACTTTTGCATGCCGTATGAGCGCGGGAGTTACGGCGCAGTGCGATGAAGACACTTGTTGCGAGCGAAGCTGCTCTGATTGCATTCCGTCATTCCAGGGCGGTGCGTTAGCACCGAACCCGGAATCTCGAGATTCCGGGTTCGCTCTCTTCGAGAGTGCCCCGGAATGACGTCGAGAAGTTCACGCCGTCGCCACCACACCCTCTGCCACCGGGCGGAAATTGGCGAAGTCCCAGCCGCGGCCGGGAGCGGCGTCGAGCAGGGCCTTGGTATAGGGCTGTTGCGGATTGGTGAGCACCTCGGCGGCCGGCCCTTGCTCGACCACGCGCCCGCTCTGCATCACCACCACATCGTCGCAGATCTGTGCCGCGACCCTCAAATCGTGGGTGATGAAGAGGAGCGCGATGCCGAGCCGCGTTTGGATCTCGTCCAGGAGTTCCAGCACCTGCGCCTGCACGGAGACGTCGAGCGCCGAGACGGCTTCGTCGGCGACCAGCACGTCGGGGTCGAGCGCGAGCGCGCGCGCAATCGCGATGCGCTGGCGCTGGCCGCCGGAGAACTGGTGCGGATAGCGCGAGGCGGCATCGGCGGGCAGGCCGACGAGTTCGAGCAGTTCGCGCGCTTTCGCCAGCGCCTGCGCATGCGGCGTGCCGAAATTGATCGGCCCCTCGGCGATGCTCTCGCCGGCAGTAATGCGCGGATTGAGCGAACGATAGGGGTCCTGGAAGATGATCTGGATACGCCGGCGGTGCGGCTGCAACAGACGGCGCGACAGGTCGGAGATTTCGCGGCCCACCAGGCGGATGCCGCCGGACGAGGGATCGATCAGGCGGACGATGCAACGCGCCACGGTGGATTTACCCGAACCGCTTTCGCCGACAATGCCCAGTGTGCGGCCCTTGCGAAGCGTGAGTGTGACCTTGTCGGCGGCGTGGACCTCGCGCGGTTTGCCGAACCAGGAGCGCTCGCGATAGACCTTGCTGAGTTCGTTGGCCTCCAGCACCACCGGCTCCTGCGTTTCGGGGCGCGGTGCGCGCGGCACGAGGCTCGGCACCGAGGCGAGCAGGTTGCGGGTATATTCCATCGCCGGCGCTCGCAGGATGGCATCGAGCGCGCCGGTTTCGACCAGCCGTCCCTGACGCATCACCGCGACGCGATCGGCGATCTCGGCGACCACACCCATGTCGTGGGTGATGAACAGCACCGCCGTGCCGTGGTCGCGCTGCAGGTCGCGGATCAGGGTGAGGATCTGTTTCTGCGTGGTGACATCGAGCGCGGTGGTCGGCTCGTCCGCGATCAGGAGTTTCGGTTCCAGCACCAGCGCCATCGCTATCATGATGCGCTGGCGCTGGCCGCCGGAGAGCCGGTGCGGGTAGGAGGCGAAGATGCGTTCGACCTGCGGCAGGCGGACCTGCTCCATCATGTCGAGTATGCGCTTGCGGCGCGTGCGCGCGTCCAGATGTGTGTGGGCGCGCAGCACCTCGTCGATCTGGCGGCCGACCGGAACGACGGGGTTCAAGGCCGTCATCGGCTCCTGAAAGATCATCGCCATTCTGGTCGCGCGCAATTGCCGCAGACGGCGGTCGCTCGCGGTCAGGAGTTCCTCGCCGGCGAGCTTGATGCTGCCGCCGGTTGGCGTCAGCGTGCCTTTCTGCAGCAGCCCCATCACCGTGAGCGAGGTGACGGATTTGCCCGAGCCGCTTTCGCCGACGAGGCACAAGGTCTCGCCGTTGCCGACCTGCAGCGACAGGCCGTCGATGATGCGGGGCCCGTCGCTCTTCTTGCCAAGGCTGACGACGAGATCGCGGATGTCGAGAACGGTGTCGGTCATGCTTTCATATCTCAGTCGTCGTTGCGAGAAGCCAACTGGTCGAGCGAATGCGCGCCCGATGACAGGCTTCGCGATGAAGCAATCCGGAGCCTTGCGCGCGGTGCTGGATTGCTTCGCTTCGCTCGCAATGACGGCAACCTTAGACTTCTCACTTCCCACCCCCCCGCTGCTTCATGCGCGGATCGAGCGCGTCGCGCGCGGCGTCGCCGACCAGGTTGATGCTCAGGATGGTGATGGACAGCAGCAGGCCCGGCCAGAAGATCAGGGACGGCATGATCTGGAAGTAGGCGCGGCCCTCGGCCATGATGTTGCCCCAGGTCGGCGTCTCCGGGCTGATGCCGGCGCCCAGAAAGGACAGGATCGCCTCGGTCAGAATGGCGGAGGCGCAGACGTAAGTGCCTTGGACGATCAGCGGCGCGACGGTGTTGGGCATCAGATGGCGCCACATGATCTTGGGCAGGCTGGAGCCGACCGAGATCGCGGCCTCGACATAAGGTTCCTCGCGCGCCGTCAGCACCACCGAGCGCACCAGCCGCGCCACGCGCGGAATCTCGGGGATGGTGATCGCGATCATGACGGTCGAGATGCTCGCGCCCGACAGCGACACCACCGCGATCGCAAGCAGGATGGACGGAATCGCCATCAGGCCGTCCATGATCCGCATCATCACGGTGTCGACCCATTTGAAGAAGCCGGAGACGAGGCCGATCACGAGCCCGATGCCGACCGAGAAGATCGCGGCGCCGATGCCGATGAGCAGCGAGATGCGCCCGCCATAGAGGACGCGCGACAGCACGTCGCGGCCGTAAGCGTCGGTGCCGAGCAGGAATTCTGCATTCCCGGGTCTCAAGCGCACGGCGGGCTTGAGCTGCAGCGGATCGTGCGGCGCAATCCAGGGCGCCAGCAGCGATATCACGACGATCACCGCCAGCAGGACCGTGGCGGCCGCGATGATCGGGGTCGACGTCAGAAAGCCGAGCCTTACGCGCAGCGGGGTGGTGATCGGAAGCGAGGGGGAGGGGACGGATTCGATCGCCATCAGTATCTGATCCTCGGATCGAGAAGCGTGTAGGCGACATCGATCAATAGATTGACGGCCACATAGATCAGCGAGGTCAACAGGATCATCGCCTGGATCACCGGATAATCGCGCGCCAGCACGGCGTCGACGGTGAGCCGGCCGATGCCCGGCAGGTTGAACACGCTTTCGGTGACCACGACGCCGGAGATCAGCAGCGCGAAGCCGGAGCCGATCACGGTGATGACAGGAACCGCGGCATTGCGCAGGCCGTGGCGCAGCAGCACCGCCATTTCGCCGATACCCTTGGCGCGCGCGGTGCGGATGAAATCCTCACCCATGACGTCGAGCATCGCCGCGCGCGTCATGCGCGCGATCAGCGCAACGTAGATGAAGGACAGCGTCAGGGTCGGCAGGACGAGGCGCTCGAAGAACGGGCCTAATCCGGCCGCGAAGCTCTTGAAGCCCTGCACCGGCAGCCAACGCAGGTCGATCGCGAAAACCTGGATCAGGACGTAGCCGATCACGAACACCGGCACCGAGAAGCCGAGGACAGAGAGCCCCATGACGAAGCGGTCGATCCAGGTGCCGTGCTTCCAGGCCGCGATCACGCCGAGCGGGACCGCGATCAGCACCGCGAGGACGATGGTGGAGAGCGCGATGCTGATGGAAGGCTCGATGCGCTGGCCGATCAGCTTGAGCACGGGTACGTTGGAGATCAGGGAGACGCCGAGATCGCCGTGCAGAAGCTTGTTCACCCAGGTGAAGAACTGAATGTAGAGCGGCTCGTTGAGGCCGAGCGAAGTGCGAATGCGCGCGAGCTGCGCGGGTGTCGCATTGTCGCCGGCGAGAATGGCTGCGGGATCGCCGGGCGTCAGCCGCAGCAACAGGAACACGAACAATGCCACCACGCCCATGACGGGAATGGCGGCGAGCACGCGGCGAACGAGATATCCAAGCATGGTGACGTCTCAAGTCTCAGGGTCGGCTGCCGCTGTCAACACGCAACCGTGAATGCATCTGCTTCACCTTAATAACTCCGCCTGTTTTCCAAAAGGCCGCGATCTTGCTCGCCGAGCTCGCTTGCAAGCCCTATGCCATCGCGCCCTGCAAATCCGTCTGTCCGGCCTGCGCAGCTCACGCCGCGTGAGCGTCGGAGCCGCGGTTCTCGCCGATCGACATCGCGCAGATCCGGGACAGATGCAGATAAGGCAATCCGGTCTCCTCGGCCCAGGCGTTGAACTGCGCCTGCACCTTGGCAAGATCGCTTTTCGATTTCGCTTCAGGCCCGATGTCAAGGCCTGCATCGCGCAGGCAAGCCACGACATCCTGCGAAGTGACGAAGCCGTCGTAGCCCACGAAGCGAAGGAACAATTGCCCCGTATTGCCGCCGAGCCGGTTGCCGCGCTTGGCGAGAAGGTCGAGCAGCCCGATCTCGTCTGAAGAGGGCCACTGCTTGAGGAACTTTCCGACCGAGCCATGCTCCTTCGCAATCGCGAGTACGAATGCGGCGTTTTCGCGCACCGACAGGATCTTGGCGCCATTGCGCACGATGCGCTGGTCGCCCATCAGGCCTTCCCAATAATCGTCCGGCTGGAAGCCGAGCTTGGCCGGCTCGAAGCCGAGAAAGGCCGCTTCAAAGCCGTCCCATTTCGCTTCGATCACACTCCAGGCAAAGCCCGCCGAAAACACCCGCCTGGTCATTTCCGCAAGGATACGATGGTCGGGAAGCCTCTCGAGGGCTTTCGCCTCCGGCTTCTTCGGCAGCAGCTTCTGCAACGCGCTCGCGCCGCCCTTGCGCTTCTCGGCGCGCGCCAGAATGGTCTTGAACGGTGCGATGCGGGAACTGGCCGCGGCCCTGGGCATGGCGGGAGCCTAGCGCATATCCGGGAAGAGCGGACAACGGTTTTTTGCAGAGGATATGCGCCAAACCAAGAACGTTACTCCAGCGTCGCCAACAGGCCCGCCATCAGCCGCCCGCGCTCGGCGAGGCTTTCGACGACGATGTGCTCGTTGAGCGTGTGCGGATCGGCGCCGCGCACGCCAAGGCCGTCGAGAGTGGGGATTCCCATTGCGCCGGTGAAGTTGCCGTCCGAACCACCGCCGGCGCTGCCATGCGGCAACTCCATGCCGAGGCCCTTGGCAATGGCCTTCGCTTTCTCATAGAGCGCCATGGTGCCGGCATCCGGCTCCCACACCGGCCGCGTCACGCCGCGCGTGACGGTGAAGGCCACGTCGTCCGTGGTGCCGGAGAGCGCGAGCATCTTCTCGACGCCGCGGTCGAGATCGGCCTGGCGCTTGGCCATGCTGAGCGCTTCGCCGGTGCAGGTGGTCGCGACGCAATTGACCCACTGCCCGCCATGGACGATGCCGACCGAAAACGTGCAATCGTCGCTGCTCATGGCATCGATGACCAGAATCTGGCGCGCCATTTCCCGTATCGCGGAACGACCCGACGAGAGGTTGGCGCCGGCATGGCTCGGCTTGCCCACGGTTTCCAAGTTGAAGCGCGCGATCGCATAGCGTCCGGTGACCACGCCGTTATTGGCGCGTCCCGGCTCCGGCACCAGCACATATTTGTTGCGCGCGGCTTCCGCCTCGATGATGTCGCGCGTCGACGGCGTGCCGACCTCCTCATCGGGAGTGAACAGCACCGTGATCGGCAGCGGCGTCGTGACATTGGCGCGCATCAGCTGCCTGATCGCCTCGAGCGAGAGATAGTTGCCGCCCTTCATGTCATAGATTCCGGGGCCGTAGCATTTGTTGCCCTCGCGGCGGAACGGCAGCTTCTGCAGCGTGCCGTGCGGATGCACGGTGTCGAAGTGGCCGACGATCAGGATGCCGGGCTCGCCCTGCTTTTGATGCGGAAAGCGGGCGCGGACGCAGCCGCCAAAGCCTTGCCGTCCGGCGACGTGCTCGATCGTCGCGCCCATCACCGCCATATCGCGCGCGGCGATGTCGAGCATGCGGTCGACGGCTGTGGCGTCCCAGGTCGGGCTTTCGCATTCCACCCAGACGCGCAGGCCCTGCAGCATGGCTTCGGAATCAAAGGGAAGGTTGGCGGGATTCATGTCGCTCTCGTTCACGTTCGTAAGGGACCTGGCGGAAGCCGTTAGGAGTAAGCCGTGCTGCGTCATTGTAAAGCGAAGCTTTGCGCAAGGGAGGCATCGACCAAATCGCGATTGACGCGCCGAGCGCTTGATGCAAGTCTCGAAACCGATGCGTTTACAGCTTGTTAGTTCGCCTAAATAACGGACGGCATGCATAATCGGTGACCGGGCATTGACCGCTTTCACGTCACTTCAGGAGACCAACGGATGTTTCAGATATCGCGCCGCAAACTTCTCAAGCTCGCGGGCGTCGCACCAATGGCGTCGGCATTCTCGGGCGCGTGGATGTCGCAGGCCTCGGCCGCCGGCAAGAAGACCATCACGGCAGTGATGCATTCGGATTTGCGCGTCATCGATCCGGGCTTCACGACCGCCTATATCACGCGCGACCACGGATACATGGTGTTCGACACGCTGCTCGCGACCGACTCCAAATTCAAGGTCCAGCCGCAGATGGCGGACTGGAAAGTCTCCGACGACAAGCTGACCTATACCTTCACGCTGCGCGACGGCTTGAAATGGCACGACGGCGCGCCGGTCACGGCCGAGGATTGCGTCGCATCGCTCAAGCGCTGGGGCAGGAACGACGGCATGGGCCAGAAGCTGATGGACTTCACTGCGAGCCTTGAGGCCGCGGATGCCAAGACCATCGTGCTCAAGCTCAAGGAGCCTTATGGGCTGGTGCTGGAGTCGATCGGCAAGCCGTCGTCGCTGGTGCCGTTCATGATGCCCAAGCGGCTGGCCGAAACGCCGGCCGGCAAGCAGATCGCGGAGCAGATCGGCTCCGGCCCGTTCAAATTCGTGGTGGGCGAGTTTCAGCCGGGCGTGAAGTCGGTTTACGAGAAGAACACCGACTACGTGCCGCGCAAGGAGCCGCCGAGCTGGACCTCCGGCGGGAAGGTGGTCAAGGTGGACCGCGTCGAGTGGGTGACCATGCCGGACGCGCAGACCGCGGTGAACGCGCTGCAATCGGGCGACATCGATTTCCTGGAGAACCCGTCGTTCGAGATGCTGCCCATCCTGGAAGGCAATCCCGACCTCAAAGTCGAGACCTTGAACAAGTTCGGCTTCCAGACGCTCGGACGGATGAACTTTACGATTCCGCCGTTCGACAACGTCAAGGTTCGCCGCGCCGCGCTGCTCGCGCTGAACCAGAAGGACGTGCTCGATGTGCTGGTCGGCAATCCCAAATACTACAAGGTCTGCGGCGCCTTCTTCATCTGCGATACGCCGCTGGCAACCGAAGCCGGCGCCGGCGATCTGATCAAGGGCGGCAACATCGCTGCTGCGAAGAAGGCGCTCGCCGAATCCGGCTATGACGGTACGCCGATCGTCATCATGGCGCCCGGCGACGTCGTCACGCTGAAAGCACAGCCCGTGGTCGCAGCAGAGTTGCTGCGCAAGGCAGGCTTCAAGGTCGACCTGCAGGCGACCGACTGGCAGACCGTGGTGAGCCGTCGCGCCAGCCAGAAGCCGGTGAGCGAGGGCGGTTGGAACATGTTCTTCACCAACTGGGTCGCCGCGGACGTCATGAACCCGGTGGCCAACGTCTCGATCGGCGGCCGTGGCAAGAACGGCGGTTGGTTCGGCTGGGCAGATGATCCCAAGATCGAACAGCTCAAGGACAAGTTCGTCCGCGCCTCCTCGCCGGAGGAGCAGAAGAAGATCGCCGGGGAGATCCAGAAGGAAGCCTACGACCAGGTGATCTACATCCCGCTCGGGCAATATCTGGCACCGAGCGCCTGGCGCAAATCGCTGACCGGCATTCTCGATGGCCCGGCGACGCCGATCTGGTGGAACGTCGACAAGACCGAAGCGTAAGCGGAGTCCGCCGCTGGCTGCAGTGATGGAGGCGGCGCCGGACGCCGTCTCCAACGCGACCGGGAATCTCGAGATTCTCAGACGTGCAATTGCACGTTAGAGTTCGGAGCTGACGCACCGCTCCGAAATGACGGGGCATGTCATTAGCCCGGAGATCTTGCGATGGCTTTCGATCTGATCCTGCGCGGTGGCCGGGTCATCGACCCCTCCCAGAAGCTCGATGCCGTCACTGACGTCGCCTTTGCCGACGGCAAGGTCGCCATGGTCGGAGCCGGGCTGAAGGGAGGTCCGGGAACGGATGTGCGCGACGTCTCCGGCTTCATCGTCACGCCGGGGCTGATCGACCTTCACACTCACGTCTATTGGGGCGGCACCTCGCTCGGCATCGATGCCGAGGAATTTTGCCGCATTTCCGGCGTCACCACCGCGGTCGATACCGGCAGCGCCGGTCCCGGCAATTTCGCAGGCTTCCGCAAGCATGTGATCGAGAAAAGCGCGGTCCGCATTCTCGCTTATCTGCACGTTTCGCATGCAGGCATCTTCGGTTTCTCCAATCGCGTGATGGTCGGCGAAAGCGAGGAGCTGCGGCTGATGGATCCGATCAGCGCCGTCGAGGTGGCGGATAAGAACCGCGACCTCATCGTCGGCATCAAGGTTCGGGTCGGCCGCCACTCCTCGGGTACGTCGGGAATCGTGCCGCTCGACATTGCGCTTGAAGTTGCCGAAGAGGTCGGCATGCCGTTGATGGTGCATATCGACCATCCGCCGCCGAGTTACGAGGAGGTGGTCGGGCGTCTGCGCCCGGGCGACGTGCTCACACATGCGTTCCGGCCCTTTCCCAACTCGGCCGCGACGGCGCAAGGTACCGTGAAAAGAGCCGTGCTCGATGCGCGCGAACGCGGCGTGCTGTTCGACATCGGCCATGGCAAGGGCTCGTTCGCGTTCAAGACCGCGCGCGCGATGCTGGCCAACGGCTTCTATCCCGACACCATCTCCTCGGATGTGCATGCGCTCTGCATCAATGGCCCCGCCTTCGACCAGGTGACCACGCTATCGAAGTTTCTGTGCATGGGCATGGCGCTGCCCGAGGTGGTTGCGGCTTCTACGGTCAATGCGGCGATGGCGCTGCGGCGTCCCGAGCTCGGCAGTCTCAAGGTGGGCAGCGTCGGAGACGCCACCCTGATTTCGATCAGGGAAGGGCGGTTCGACTATGTCGACGTCGTCGGCGAGCACCTGACCGGCGATCGCAAGATCGTATCCGAAGCCGTCGTGATCGGCGGCCGCTGGTGGCACCCGCGGAATCCGTAAGGTGGATTGAGCGGCAGGGAAACCCACACGCTTCGTGTGGCGTGAAAAGAGCCGGGTTCTGCGTACCACCGCTGCGGACCCCGATCCGCGCAGCGCTTCATCGAACCCCTACTTGACATAAGCGTAAGTCATGGCTTACCGTTAGCCATGACTTACGCAAACACATTGACCGTGTTGGCCGATCCGACGCGGCGGGAGGTATTCGAGCGCTTGCGCGCCGGCCCAAAGGCGGTGAATGCGATCGCTGCCGGCATGCCGGTCTCACGGCCGGCGGTGTCGCAGCATCTGAAACTTCTCAAGGACGCAGGCCTGGTCGACGAGCGCAGCGAAGGCGTGCGTCGCATCTATTCGGTGCGGCCCGAAGGGCTTGCGGACTTGCGCGCCTGGCTCGACAGCTTCTGGGGCGACGCGCTCGATGCGTTCAAGCTGGAAGCGGAAGGATCTTTTCAGGCAAGGAAAGGCAAGAGATGAGCGAGCGTGTTGCCATCGCGCCGGTGCGCAAGACCGTCCACGTCAAGGCGCCGATCGATCATGCCTTCGAAGTCTTCACAAGCGGGCTGACGCGCTGGTGGCCGCATGATCACGGCGTCGGCAAGCAGCCGATCGCGAAAGTGATGATGGAGCCGCGGCTCGGCGGACGGTGGCTGGAAATTTCCAAAGACGGTACCGAAACCGCGGTTGCGACCATCACGGTGTGGGAGCCGCCGCGGCGCGTCGTGCTGATCTGGCAGATCAACGCGCAGTGGAAGCCGGACATGGCCATGAAATCGGAGGTCGACGTGCGCTTCACCGCTGAAGGGCCCGACGCCACCCATGTCGAACTCGTGCACCACCGATTCGAGACCATGGGCACGGAAGCCGGCGCCTCCATGCGCAACGATGTCGATCGCGGCTGGCCGGGCCTGATGGAGCGTTTTGCGCGCGAAGCCGAGAAACAGCCGAGCTGAGACAACCGGAGGAGCACGTCGCCATGTCGGAATTCACGGTCTATTCGCATCCGGGCAGTCCGTTCGGGCGGGCTGTCGTGGCGACGCTCGAAGAGAAGGGCGCCGCCTTTCGCCTCGCCCGGCTTGCGCCGAAGTCGCCCGAGCATCTGGCGTTGCATCCGTTCGGGCGCATTCCGATCGTCGAGCACGACGGTTTTCGCCTGTACGAAACCCAGGCCATCCTGCGCTATATCGATCGCGTCATGCCGGGCCCGTCGCTCACGCCAAGTGATCCCAAGAGGGCCGCGCGCATGGACCAGGTGATGAACGTCAACGACTGGTACCTGTTTCAGGGCGTCGGCGACGTCATCATCTTTCATCGCGTGGTCGGCCCGCTTGTGCTGGGCACGACACCCGATGAAGAGGCAATCAAGGGCGCGATGCCCAAGGCGCATGTGGTGTTCGCCGAGCTCGCGCGCTTGCTCGGTGAACAACTCTGTTTTGCCGGGGATGCGATCTCGCTGGCCGATCTCCTGGTCGCACCGGCGATGACCTTCTTCGCGCAGACGCCGGAATGGCCGGAACTCGGTGCGCGCCACGCCAATCTTCTGGCGTGGCTTGAACGCATGCAGACGCGTGCCTCGATGCAAGCGACGACCTGGGCGCGGCTGTCGGAGATAGCCGAGGCGGCGTAAGCGCAGAGCATGCGCGGCGTCAGTTTTTCGCCGCGCATCGCTTTAGCTCCGGTCAGTAGCGCCGCCAATGCCCGCGCGGCTGGCGCGCGAAGGCAAAGCGCGGGTTGCTGCCGCAATACGCATTCGTGCCGGAGGCCGTGGCCTCGCATTGCTGGTAGCTCATGAACTGGCAGTTACCCGGATAACCCCAGCTCCGCCCCTGCAGGCAATAAGGATAGTCCCGCGCGACGGCGGAACTCGAGCTGGCCGCGATCAGCACGGCAAAGGAAGCGGCGGCGAAAAGAAGACGGCTCATGACGAAGTTCTCGTTGCAGTTGGTGAATGTCGTGACGAACGCGAAGAAGCCATTGATCGGCATAACGACTGCACCTCGCCGAGTGAGCGTTCTCCGGCCGATTTGCGAACGTCAACAGCGTTGCCGCGCACTCGTTCCGGCGCGCCTCCCGGCGCAAGGCCGCGTGGCGCGCTGTCGCGCCCGTCCCAACAAGTGTTGCAATTAATCGTCGCGACTTCACGCTCAAGGAATTTCCTCGTGAACGGTGCTGTGTGCAGCCTGGTGTCGCCGAGCCGGGCGGCGCGGGCGGGA